>NZ_JBHWAQ010000005.1:232370-338143 GCF_042743475.1 Streptomyces sp. NPDC059534 | reverse complement strand
TCTACCGCCTCGCCTATCTGGGCCTCGGCCACGTTCTCACTGGTCATCGATGCATCCTCCATGATCGGGAGTTACACCGAACGATTTACAGTCCCGTCTCAGCCGGCACTGAGGTCTCGCATCGGGCCTCGACGCAGTACCGGAAGAGATACCGCACGTGGGAGGGCTTGATGCCGGTACGGGGATCCGCCGTCGCGTAGACGATGACCTCGTAGTCGCGCATGTAGTTGGTGTATCCGTGGTGTGCGCGGCACGGGACTCGGGGCCGAGCTCGTTCATCCGGCCCAGGATGGCGATGGCGCGCTGGGCATGGCCTCGGGCCAGGAGGCGAGGGCCTCCAGGGAGGAGCGCATGGAGTCGGGGTTGGCGTTGTAGGCGTCGTTGACGATGGTGACGCCGTCCGTGCGGGTGGTGACCTCCATACACCAACGGGACTGCGGGGTCGCGGCGGAGAGGAGGTCCGCGATGTCGGCGACGCTCAGGCCGGCCTCGCGGGCGACGGCTGCGGCGGCGAGGGAGTTGGAGACCTGCGGGGCGCCGACGAGCTGGAGCGACACCGGGGCGCTTACGACGCGGCGCGAGTGACGGGTGCAGGGCCGGGCGGCTGGCCGGGGCGCGGTCGACGTGCCCCGGCCGTCGTGAGGGGCCGGTCTCAGTCGGCGACGGAGCCCGGGTCGTCGAGTTCGTGCAGCCCAGCCGGGTCCTCGTCGCTCTGTACCTCCCCTGCCGCGGTGACGAAGCGCTGGGCGTGGCCCCGGTGGACGCACAGGAGTTGGTCGTGGGTGCCGGTCGGGTCCCGGTGCACGGCCAGTGCCGGACCGTACTTGCTGTGGTGCCCGGGCATCTCGGTGTCCGTGCTCCATCCGGTGCCGTCGAAGGCGGACCACCACAGCTGCTGGCGCGCGGGGTCGCGGTGGACGCACATCAGTTTGCCGTCGAAGACGGCGAGGCCGATGTTGCTCCGCGTACGGTGCCCCGGCAGCGCGCCCTCGGGGGTCCAGCCGGTGTCGCGCAGCCGGCTCCAGTGGATGGCCCCTTCCTTGGGGTTGCCGTTGAGCAGGTGAAGGGCGCCGTCATACACGGCGAGTGCCGGGGACCTCGTGGTGGCGCACCCGGGGACGGGTTCGGGGGTTGTCCAGTGGTGGCCGTCCGGGCTGGTGGTGACCATGATCCGTTGGGCGGCGTCGGCGTAGGCGAGGTGGAGGGCTCCGCGGAAGACGGCCAGCGCCGGGCCGTAGACGCTCTCGGCGTGCGGGACCGGCCGGTCCGGCGTCCAGCTACCGCTGTCGTAGGAGGTCAGCGCGATGCCCCAGTCGCCCGAGCCGCCGCGGTGCGCGCAGTACAGGCGGTCCCGGAACACGGCCAGGGCCGGGCTGCCCAGGGTGTGGTGGGCGGGAAACGGCTGGTCCTCGGTCCGGCTGCCGTCCGCGCGGTGCGCGGTCCACCACAGGTCGGGATTGTCGCCCCGGCCCTGGTAGACGCAGTACAGGTCATCGCGGAAGACGGCCAGGGCGGGGGTTTCGGAGGCGTAGGGGGCGGTGAACTGGGCGTCGGTTCCCCAGCCCGTGCCCGGTGCGAACACGCTGAACCAGAGGCCGGTCTCGCGAGGCGGCGCGTCGAGGGCCATGGGGGCGAGGAGGGTGGGCACGGACCATGGTGAGAGCAGCTCGCAGCCGGTGCCCCGGGCGGCCGACCTGATCTGTTCGGCGCGGCCGGTCAGCGCCGTGTCGACGGCTCCGGCGACACCCGCGGGAAGGGATCCGGCGAGCACCTCCGACACCAGGTCGCGGAAGCCGTCGACGGGCCCGGTGCTGTCGAGGTCCGCGAGGCGGGCGGCGGCCCGTCGGTCGAGGCGGAGGGCGAAGCCCCACTCCAGGGGGCGGACGGAGACGGCCGTCCCCGCCGCGGCGAGCTCCTTGGCCGAGTCCTCCGCGCGCTCCACGGCCTTGGCCGAGGGGGCGTCCGCGCCGAAATCGGGTGCTGCGCCGTGTGGCGCTGTGCCGTCCTTCCGCCCGGGGGCGGCGCCTTCGATCGCCATGTTTGTCTTCCTGTCTGCAGGGCCACGGCCGGGCTGGTCGCCCTGCGCGCGGGCGAGTCATCCGGATACGCGGGCATGGGGGCTTGTGATGTGTGGTGTTCCGTCGGGCACGGTTGCCGGGCCGGCGAGCGGGAGGATTCGGTCGCCCACCCGGATCGTTCCGCCGCGGATCACCTCGGCCCGCAGCCCGCCTCGGTGCAGCAGGCCGCGTATCAGGCCGGGGCGCACCAGGTGTTCGAGGCGGGCGCAGGGTTCGCTGAGTTTGAGACCGCGCAGGATCACCGTGCCGATCCGGAACTCCCGGTCCACCAGAGGGTTGAGCCGGATGTCTCGGCAGACGAGGTTGCGGCGGCACTCGGCGGGGGTGAGCGTGATGCCGTGTTCGCGGGCCAGGGCGTCGAGGGCCTCGGCCTCGATGAGGGTGACGTCGCAGACACCGGACGCCCGGCCGGCTCCCCGGCGCCGTGGCCTGGGGCCTTCGCCCGCCCAATAGTTACGGTCTCCTGCCAGGCCGCGGCCCGCCACCGCGTGGGCCTGCGTGACGTGGAAGGTGGGCTCGCCGACGCGGGCGGCGAGGTGCAGGGAGGTGATCCGGGCGGGTCCGGGCAGCGGGTCCTGCGCCATGGGCGGTTCACCCTTTCAGGAAGGTGTCCTTGAGGGAACGAAGCGTGCGGAACTGGTCCACGTCGATCCGGTCGATCTGTAGTTCCCGCCCGATCAGGTCCTCCAGGAGGAGGATGAACTCCATGAAGCCGAGCGAGTCGATCAGCCGGCTCTCGATCAGGTCGAGGTCCTCCGGGATCTCTTCGACGGTGGGGTTGCGTTCGCGCAGCCAGTCCACGACCGGCTTGATCACGTCGTCCATGGGTCCCTCTCCTGGATCCGGTTCGGCCGGGGGAAGCGGCTCGTGCGCACGGTGGTGGCGTTCGCGGAGCCGGGGGAGGCGGCGTGGGGCCCGCGGGCGTTCTCGTACTCCCGGCTGAGCCGGGCGACGGTGACGGCGGCCGGGTGCCGGGCGGTGACGCGGGCGCAGGAGCGGCCGCAGTACATGGCCATCTCCTCGACGCGGCCGGTGGTGCCGTCACCCGGAGCCGCCGCGCTGTAGCGCGGTACCGGGTACTCCCGCCCGTCCACCTGCGTGGTGGCGATGAAGGTGGCCGGGGCGCGTTTCGCGGTGTCGGTGAGGGGATTGCGCAGGACGCGGTGCGGGCGGTGCGGCCAGCCGATGTCGAACAGGGAGGTGACGAGGGTGTCGTCGGCCTCGGCCTCGACCACTCGCCGTTTGAACTCCGGGTGCGCGGTGGATTCTCCGGCCGGGACGAACAGGGTTCCGGCCATGGCCCCGTCCGCGCCTCGGGCCACGGCGTCCGCGAGGTCCCGTCCGGTGGCGATCCCGCCCGCCACGGCCAGTACGGCGTGCGGGTAGCGGGCCCGGACGGCGGTCAGCAGGAGGTCCACGGGCAGCCGGCCGAGCAGGTGGCCGCCGGCTTCGGTGCCCTGGAGGACCAGGACGGCCGCACCCTGTCCGAGGGCGGTGCCGGCGTCCGCGAGGGTGCCGACCTGGACCACGAGCGGGTGCCCGGCGGCCTGGACGGTCCGGGCCGCGTCGGCGTCGGGCAGCCCGAAGGAGGTGACGAAGGCGCCCGGGGGCAGTTCCGGCAGGACGGCCCGGAGCTGGTCCAGGCAGGCGGCCGGTCCGGTGACCTCGGGGACCACGTTCACTCCGAACGGGCGGGTGGTGGCGGCCGTCACCTCCCGCACCAGCCGGGCGGCCCGCGCGGGTGGTTCCTTGTACAGCGCGAGGGTGCCGCCCGCTCCGGCTTGGGACACCGCGGCGCACAGCCCGGGCCCGGCGACGGCGCCCATCCCGGCTTGCAGCAGCGGCAGTACGAGGCCGAGCCGGGCGGCCAGCCGGGTCACGAGCGCTCACCCGTCCGCCGTACCGCGCGGTGCGCGGCGACCAGATCCCCTTCGAAGCGGTCCCCCAGGGCGTGCACCCATCGCTCCAGGCCGAAGGCGACGCAGCCGGTGAAGGCCGGGCGGCCCGCGTGGCGGATGGCACGGCGCTCGCCGAAGAAGTTGCGGTGGTTGTTGGTGGAGGACACGGCGGTGCCGTCGGTGTGCAGGTACTCGTCCTTGACCGGGGCGAGCATCTGCAGGACGGCGCGGGAGCCGTCCTTCTCGAAGAACGGGTCGGTGGCGGGCTGCCGGTCCAGGGTGAGGCCGAGTGCCGTGCCGAAGGCGGCGATCCGCTCCTGGTGCCGGTCGAGGTGGGCCCGTACGGCTTCGGCGGAGCCGACGCACACGATCTCCCGCATGGTGAACCCCCAAAGCCGGCGCAGCCCGTCGTGGTGGTCCTCGTTGCGGAAGCACTGCGCGAGGGTGGTGATCAGGACGGGGGTGTCGGCACTGGTGCCGGAGAGGTGCAGGAGGCAGCCGTAGCAGGCTGCTGAGGGCAGCAGGTGGGTGGCGTCGGCCAGGTCGGCCGCGGGCACTGCGGTGGTTCCGGGCGGGGCCGCGGCGCCGGCGGCCAGCCGGTCGGGGCGGATGCGGGTGACCGGGCTGCCCAGGTGCGGGAAGTTGCGGAAGTAGTCGAGGTCTCGCAGGTCTTCGGCCCGGAGTAGCGGTGGGTAGCTCTGCCGCCGGGCGCCGGCCTCGGTGCCCCAGCGGGTGAACACCGCGTCGAGCGCGTCCTTCAGCAGGACGGCGGGTTCGTCGAGGGTGGCCAGTCCGTCCCGGACCGACCAGGTGGTCCGGGTCTCCCCCGTGGCCGCGGGGTCAGTGATGGGCATCGAGCACCCCGATCCGGTGGAGGAAGCCGGTCGTCTTGTGCAGGACCTTGGCGTGGGCGGCCTGCCGGGCGGGGTCGGTGAGCAGCCGCCGGCGCAGCGCGAAGCCGTCCGGGAGTCCGGCGTCGCGGTAGACGGCCGGGTTGTAGAAGGACTCGATGCCGGTGGTGAGGTAGCGGCCGAGATAGCTGCGCAGTTCGTGCCGGGCCGCCTCGTCCAGGCCGCGGTCGAGGAGCCGCTTCCACAGCAGGTGCACCAGGCGGCAGCCGAAGGCTATGTGCCGGGACTCGTCCTGGTGGTGCAGCCGGTTGATGTGCCGGACGGTCGGGTGCAGGCGGGGGTCGGCGGCCAGCTGGACGTTGTAGTGGTCCACGATCTGCTCGAAGATCAGGATCCGGGCGAAGACCAGGAAGTTCTCGACGTCCGGGTCGCGTGGGGGCTCGGGCAGCTTGAGCGACTTGTCGGGGTAGATCTTGCCGGCGTACTTGAGGCAGAAGGTGGCGAAGAACCACATGTGGTCGTTCTCCTCACCGATGAAGTGGTGGAAGAACTCGGAGGGGAGCTCGAAGCCGGTCGTGTGGACGCGCCGGGTGACCTCGATGAGCAGTTCGCGGATGCCGTGCACGTTGAGGCTGTAGAAGTTGACGCTCTCCCACCGGCTCAGGGCCTGGAGCTGGGTGGGGCTCAGCTCGTCCATCAGCTCGGTGCCGTGGACGGAGAGCAGTTCGGGGGACATCCAGAGTTCGTCGGTGGGGATCGAGGCCGGCCAGTCGAAGGTGGTGAAGGGGTTGTAGTAGTCCGCGGTGGCCTTGTCGGAGAGCCGGTCGAGCAGGGTCCGGAACTCGGTGTCGTCCGCTGTCGCGGTGACCGCCCGGGCGGGCGGGATGTTCGGGGGGCACATGGAGGTCACTCCTTCCAGCGGATGGTCGACAGCAGGGCCCGGTGGAGTTCGGGGGTGGAAGCGGCCACGCAGGAACGCTGGTTGGCGATGCTCAGGTCGGTCAGGACGGTGTCGCCGAGCGGTTTCCCGTAACCGTCGGTGATGACCGCCCCGGCACGCTCGGCGAGGAAGACGGCCGC
The DNA here is from genome assembly GCF_042743475.1 of Streptomyces sp. NPDC059534. Taxonomy (NCBI): domain Bacteria; kingdom Bacillati; phylum Actinomycetota; class Actinomycetes; order Kitasatosporales; family Streptomycetaceae; genus Streptomyces; species Streptomyces sp. NPDC059534. The sequence continues at coordinate 332,236 of NZ_JBHWAQ010000005.1, read as the reverse complement.
CGCGATGTCGTACGGGAACAGGTGCAGGACCCGGCCGTTCCCGACGCGTTCGAACTCGGGCAGCAGCGCCGGATCGTCGCGCAGCAGCCGGTTGCCGATGTCGACGTAGGCGTCGAGCTGGCCTGTGAGCACCCGGGAGATGGACCAGGTCGCGCTGTTGAAGACGAAGACCCCGCCGGTGTTGGCCGAGCGGTCGACGAGGTGGCCGTACGCCTCGGTCATCAGGCGGGCCGGGTGGCCGTTGAATTCCAGCGACCAGAGCATGCGCGCGGGGTCGGTGGTGCGGGTCAGCGCCGGGACGGGATGGTCGTAGCCGTGCGCCGTGATGCCGGGCGTCACCCGGTCCCCGTAGAGGTAGGCGCCCGTACGCAGCTCCATCAGAATCGCGTGCTCGACGTCGGCGATGCGTGGGCGCTGCGACATGCGGGCGACGGCGACCGAGACGGTGGCCGACTCCAGGCCGGCGACGGCGGGCCGGGTGCCGTCGATCGGGTCGACGACCAACAGGTGGGCAGGATCCGTGCCGTGGTACTGCAGGCCGCGGTCCTCGGAGTAGACGGCGACGGGCAGATCGTGGTCGGCGACGTACTTCCAGGTGGCCGCCTCCGCGATGTCGTCGAGGCCGAACTGGGCGTCCCCGCCGGGCGAGTGGCCCCGGACCAGGCGGCTGCCGGCCCGGTGCTGGGCGGCCAGTACGGCCTCACGGACCGTTCCGGCGAGGCCGGTCACGTACTGCCGCATGGCCGCGGCCCCCGGGGAGCCGTCATGCTCGGGTCCGGTCATGCGGCGGCCTCCGCGGCGAAGAGGGATTCGAGCCGGTTACAGAGCAGATCGGCCTCGGCGCGGGTGAGGATCAGCGGCGGGCGGATCTTGATCACATTACCCCGGCCGTATCGGGAGGTACGCAGGATCAGGCCGTGGTCCATGCCGCGCCGGGCCAGGGCCTGGGCCCGTTCGCTGTGCGGGCGTCCCTGGTCGTCGCCGATCTCGATCCCGATCATCAGGCCAAGGCCGCGCACGTCCACGACGGCGGGGTGGCGGGCGGCGAGCGCGCGCAGCCGTTCCATGACGTGGGCGCCGACCTCCCGGACGTTCTCCAGGAAGCCGGGGCGGCCGATCACGTCGAGGGTGGTGGCCGCCGCGGCGGCGGCGAGGACGTTGCCGCCGTAGGTGAAGGAGTGGTGGTCGCTGCCCAGCCCGGACATCCGCTCGTCGGCGACGATGGCCGCGACCTGGGCGCCGGAGCCGCCGAGGCCCTTGGCGGTGGTCAGGATGTCGGGCCGGACCTCGTAGTGCTCGGCGGCGAACATCCGGCCGACCCGGCCTATGCCGGTCTGGATCTCGTCGAAGATGAGGACGATGCCCCGTTCGTCGCACAGGGCGCGCAGCGCGGCCAGGTAGCCGTCGGGGGGCACGATGTTGCCGCCGCTGCCGGAGACCGGTTCGACGACGACGCAGGCGACGCTGCCGGAACTGGCGTGGTCGAGGAAGTCGTTGATGCGCTCGACGCAGAGCATGCCGCAGCTGTCGGGGCCCGCCTGGCGGTAGAAGCAGCGCAGGCAGTAGGGGTCGGGGACCTGGAGCACGCCGGGCATCAGATGCGGGAAGGGGGCCTTGCGGAAGGACTCGCCCGACATGGTGGTCGTCATCATGGTCTGGCCGTGGTGGCTGCGGAACAGCGTGACGACGTCGCGGCGGCCGGTGGCGAGCTGCGCCATCTTGACAGCGCCCTCGTTCGCGGTGGAGCCGCCCGACACCTTGAGGTGCACCTTGGTCAGGTTGGGAGGGGTGACCTCGACCAGCCGCCGGACGAGCTCGTTGACGGGCGCGGTCTGGAAGGTCGAGGTGGTGTGCACCAGCCGTTCAGCCTGGTCCCGCATCGCTTTGACCACTTCTGGATGTCCGTAGCCGAGGCTCAGGTTGAAGGTGCCGGAAGCACAGTCGAGGTACTCGTTGCCGTCGGTGTCGTACAGGTGGACGCCCTCGCCGTGGTCCATCTCATACGCGCTGACCGGGTAGTACAGGTGGTTCTGTGCGTAGCTCAGTGCATCGCTTCGTACGTCACTCCGGGCGTCGTGCTGGGCGCGCATGAGGTCGGCCATGTGACTCCTGTCGAATTCCGTCCGTGGACGCGACTGACGGAGAATGTCGATATCTCCGGGCAGCGGAATGAAGGGTTCCCTCGGGATTTCAGGGCAGAGGCAGGTTCATACGTCCAGGACGAAGGTGAACTCGGCGTCCCAGCCCTCGGGCGTCTCCCGCACATCCATGAGACATTCCGGCCGGAAATACTTGTCGAGGTGGTTTCGGCGCTCCCCGGGGAAATACAGCATCGTGGTCAGGACGACTCCGCCGGGCGGCTGCACCTTCACGTGCACGTGCCGCGTCCGCCCCGGGTACACGGCGGGCAGTACCGTCTCCAGTCGCCACCGCCCCGCGGTGTCCGCGAACTGGTGCCCGCGCAGCCGAAAACCGTCGTCGTCGTAGACTCCGGCATCCCCGACCTGCCAGAAGTCGAGCAGGGTGCCGCCGATCGGTTCCCCGTCGGGGGTGCGCACCGCACCGTGCAGCAGCATCGGGACACCCCCGTCCACATCGCCCCGGAAGCTGGTCCTGAAGGGGGTGTCGGGCTTGTAGTACGGCCCTTCACGCAGGGCGGGCGTGGGCGGCGTCCCGTTGCAGCGAACGGTCGGCGTGAGCGTCTTCAGGACGTTCTCCGGACTTCCGATCTCCACGGCGGAATTCTCCCTAGGTCAAGGATCTTTCGCTTCGACCCAGGCAGAGTAACCGGAATTCCCCATGGTGAGAAGAAGGCTTCATATCACCTCTCGGCCATTCCTCCGACACTTATTGGCAAGATTTCGAGATTCGCACGGACAGCGGTTTCCTCCCGAGAATGGAGCGGCGCATGGGCCGGATGGGAAAGCGGGGACAACGGGTGGCGGCTGGGTTCAGCGCCGATCAGTGCCTGTCGGCGGCGGACCGCCGTAGCGCGGTGCGCGCGCGGGCGAAGTAGGCATGGTCGGGCGGTGCGGTGAGGATGTCCGCGAGCGCGAAGAGGTCCAGCGTCCGGCTGAGCCGCAGCCAGTCCGCGGGCAGCCGGCCGTTCCCGCCCCGGAAGCCGTCGACGAAGCCCGAGGCGAAGGCAGGCGGGTACTCGTGGGCGAAGCGCAGCATGTTCCCGACATCGAAGAGTGGGGAGCCACTGAAGGCGAGCTCCCAGTCGAGCACGGCGGCCACCGCCCACTGCCCGCCGCACCGTCGAACCAGGACGTTCTTCGGGTTGAAGTCACCGTGGACCAGGCTCCTTTCACCCGCCACGGCGGCAAGTGCCGGCGGCCCGCGGCGGGCCAGGGCACGCAGTACGGCCGAGTCCGTCCCGCTCAGCGGCCCGCCCGGGGCCGCCGTGACCAGGCATCGGTCGACGAACCCGGGCAGGTCACCCAGCGGGGCCGCGCCCTCCGGGGCCGGCACCAGCGACGAGTCGCCGAAGACTCCCGGGCGGGGCAGCCTGACGCGGCTGATCCGCGCCAGCACCGCCCCCACGGCCTGTCCCAGGGCCCGCGCTTCGTCGCCCGCCGGGCCGTCCGCGAGCACCTGGCTGAGCGGGGTCCCCTCCACGAACCGGTAGAGCAGGGTGGGGCGGCCGGTGGTGCGGCCCTGCGGATCGGCCGCGACCACCGTGGTCACCGGGACCACGCGGGCCGCCGCCTGACCGAGGACGGCAACCTCCACCGCACAGGTGTTGCGCGGGACACGGCTGCAGTCGGGCCGGTAGCGGCGCAGCACGTAGCGCTCCGCGCCCGCCGCGTCGGGGCGCTGGACGGTGAGCATGGCCATGTCGTTGGTGAACCCGCCGGGCAGCGGATCCACCTGGTGCAGCTGGGCCCCGGGCAGGGCGTGCGAGATCAGCCAGGCGTGGGTGGCCGGGTCCAGGAGACCTGCCGGATACGGGGGTGTCACACCGGCCAGCCTGCCCTGTCCGGGGCCACCTTCATGCGCCCGGCCCCCCCGATGGCCCAGCACCGGACCGCGACCGTGCGGCGGCGGCCGCCCCGGCTGCCAAGACCAGTCCACCCGCCGGTCCGGCGAGCCGGCCGAGTCGCGCCGGCACCACGAAGTCCTCGGCCGCGTGCTCGGACAGCCCGGGATATCCGGCCAATGCCACGGTCAGTTCGGCACGGAGCAGCGGGAAGAGACCGGGGAACTCCGAGACGCCGCCGCCGATCACGATCCGCTGGGGTGCGGTCGTGTAGATGATGTTGCGCAGCCCTGCGGCCAGGTAGGCCACCTCCAGCCGCAGCGCCTCACGCAGTGCGTCACCGGTCAGTTCTTCGGCGGGGGCCCCCCAGCGAGCGCCCATCGCCTCGCCGCCCGCCAGCCCCTCCCAGCAGTCGCCGTGGAAGGGGCAGGAGCCGGGGAAGTCGTCGCCCGCGATCCGGGGCACCGCGAGGTGGCCCATCTCGGTGTGGACCAAGCCGCTGACCACCTTGCCGCCGATCACCGCACCGCCGCCGATCCCGGTGCCGACGGTGAGGTAGACGTACGTGTCCAAGCCCCGCGCCGCGCCCCAGCGGCCTTCGCCGAGGGCCGCACCGTTGACGTCGGTGTCGATGCCCACCGGTACGCCGAGCGCTGCGGCGACCGGACCGGCGACGTCCACCCCGGACCAGCCGGGCTTGGGGGAAGCGGCTAGGTGGCCGAACTTCGCGTGGCCCGGCCGCAGTTCGAGGGGTCCGAAGGAGGCGATGCCGATCGCGTCCAGCGGTCCGGTCTTGGCGACCGTCTCCTCGAAGAAGGCGATGGCCCGGGACAGGGTGGGGCCCGGCCGGCCGGTCGGGAACCGGATCTCGGCCTCGATCCGGTCGGGTGCCGAGCCGACCAGGCAGACGAACTTGGACCCGCCGGACTCGATCGAGCCGAGCCGCAGCGCGCTCACGCGTCCACCGGCCAGCCGTCGGCGCCGACCGGACCGGAGTGCGACCGGATGACGACCTTGAGCGCGTCGTAGCGCGGTGGTCCTTCGGTGCCGTCGCCTCTGTCATTCCTGTCGCCCGGTGTGAGGCCGCCGAGAGCGGTGAACGCCTCCGCGTACCTCTCCAGCGGGAACTCGTGCGTCACCAGCCGGTTCAGGAGCGGCTCGGCGCCGCCGCCGGGCCGCTGTGGGCCGCCGAGCTCGGCGGCCAGATCCACGGCGACCGGGAAGACGTCAGCCCGGTAGTCCCCCGCGCCGATCAGCTGGATGCCCCGGTTGGTGAGCTGGAGCGGGCGCAGCGGCACGGAGTACGTGTCGTCGAAACCCATCACCACCACCCGGCCGCCGTCGTCGATCAGCCGCAGCGCCGCGTCCAGGCCCGTGCCCGCCGTGTCGAAGACGACGGAGGGACGCTCGCCGCCCGATGCCTTCAGTACGGCCTCGGCCGGGTCCGTTCCGGCCACGTCCACCACGTGGGCGAACTGTTCGCGGGCCTGCTCCAGCCGGTAGCCGTCCGGTTCGACGACGGTGACCCGGCGCGCCCGGCGGGCGGCGACCAGTGCGGTGAGCATCCCGATCGGTCCCGCGCCGAGCACCACCACGGTGTCGTCAAAGGTGACGGACGCGGCGTTGACATTGCTCAGGACGCACGCGAGCGGCTCGATCAGAACCGCGCTGCGAAAGGGCAGCCCGGCGGGAACCCGTTCGACGAAGCGTTCCGGCAGGGTCACGGTCTCCGCGTAGGTGCCGTCCCGGTCGACTCCGACCTCGGTCCCGGGCTTGTGACGGCAGAAGTTGGTCGCTCCCCGGCGGCACGGGACGCACCAGCCGCAGTACAGCGTCGGGTTGACCACCACACGGTCCCCCACCCCGACCGAACGCACCTGCGGCCCGGTCTCCCGCACCACCCCCACCGACTCGTGTCCGAGCACGACGCCCGGCCGGGCCGGGAACCGCCCGAGCAGGATCTTGCGGTCCGTTCCGCAGACTCCCGTTCCCACGATCTCCACGACGACGTCGTCATCGTGCACGAGCTGTGCGGCGGGTCTGTCCTGCAGTTCGGCGGAGCCTGGGCCCAGATAGACGAGAGCACGCACGAGACCTCCCCATCGGTGTCGGAAGGTGACGCTAGTGCAGCCGAATGCGACCGGATAGGACACCTCTGAGCCATTTCGTGGTCGCAGTCGCTGAGGAGAGAAAGCGGTTGGTGTGTGCGGTGTGGGCTGTGGTGGCGTGTTGTGGGTCAGGCGGACGCCGCGAGTGAGGCGGGCGGGGCGCGGAACGGCCGCCTGGTCTCGCAGCGCTGCCCCACACGAGCGGCTCGTGATCGCGGCCCCTCGTTGCGTGCGCTGCAGGGACCGGTGAAGCCAGCGCTACTGCGGGTTGCCGTTGGCGGCGAGGTGGGCGCTCATCTCCATGTGGGCACGCTGGGAGTGGGCGTTGGCCGGGTCGTGGTTGAGCCGGAGGTAGTCGTAGAGGACCCGCACGCACTCGTCCCGGGTGGGGTAGGACGTGTCGGAGGCCAGCTCAAGGCTCTTGGTGACCTCCATCAGCTTCCCGTCGGCCGCGGCGTATACCGGGTGCCAGATGAGCTGCACTGCCGGGTTGAGCGCCATGACCACGCGCAGTTGCGGGACCTCCTGCGCGATAAGAACGCTTTCGGGGTTGTATGCCCGCAGAAAGATGTGGACGGGGCCGCGGGCATGGTTCACGAAGGCTTTGGACAGGACGTTCCACATCGGCGTCTTGAGCATCCAGTCAGAGGTCAGGGTCAGCTTGTCGACCACGCCCCCGAAGGGGGTGGACTCCAGGGGGGTGTGGCCCTTGGCAAGGGCGTAGTCGCTGACCTGCCTGCCGCCCGACCAGAGAGCCAGCGTCGGCGTGTCGATCTCCAGGTAGTCGGCGATGAGCTTCACCAGCTCTTGGTACCAGGTGTTCGACGCGCGATGGTCGCGCTGGTCCTGGCGGTCGGCGTACTTCGCCATGGCCTCGTCGTTGAGCTGCCCCTGTTCGGCGATGCCACTGAGGATGAGCTGCCAGGCGTCGTCCGTGACGTCGTTGGGGAAGCCCGCCTGAGCCATCATGTCGCGGAAAGTGCCCCACTCGCCGTGCACGGTGGGATCGGTGGCATGCCGCCGCGCCTCCTCCCGGACCCCGGGATCTCCCTGGCACTGCACCCAGCGCGTCACGGCCGCGTTGCCCACCGTCCGTTGGAGGTCGGCGAGTACGGCGGGGTGCGGCACCTGTCGGGCGGAGCGCTTCGGGGCCGCGCCCTGTGCCTGCTTCCTCGGTGCTGCCGTAGCTGCCGGTGACACCGCGGGCGTCCTTGTCTCGTGCATGCTTGCCAGCTCTCCAGGTCGCTGTTCGGCCCCCGGAGTCCGAGATTAGGACCTCTGCACGGCCCCTGTGAGGGTCGAAAGGGCAGCCAGAAGGGCACGACGGGCCCGAGGCTGGCCAATGGGGTCACCCCCGCGCGCGGTAGGAATCGAGCAGCGCGGAGGGCACCCAATGGGAAGCCGCCGGCTGCGAGGTGACAGGACATTCCGCATGCTGGCGAACCAGATCCTCTGAGACCGGTGAATCGGACCAAGTCACTCGAGACAGGGGCCAGATCACCGGAGACGCGACAGACGTGCCGTGTGTCGACGCGCTGCCCCTCAGTGTGTCCTGTGCCATCGAACCTTGATCGCGTGCCAGCGAACTTTGATCGACAAAACCCTGGATGCAATCGGGCCAGTCCCCTGGCCTCAGCAAGGCCAGGGCTTCACGCTGCACACGAATGGTGTCCTACGGTCCAGGCTGGGTCAGACGGTGGCGGTGACGGTGGCGCGGCTGAAGTCGGCGATGCGGGTGTAGCGGCTGGAGTCCTTTTCACCCTCGCTGAGGGCGGCCTTGCTGTTCTGCCAATAGCCGCCTTCCTTCTTGGTGTTCGTGCTCAGGTACAGCTCGTAGTCACCGGGGTCCAGGTCGGGGATGAGGACGTCGTGGCGGAAGCGGCCGTCGGAGTCGAAGCTGCCGCGGAAGTCCTTGTGGTGGCTGGGGGTGGTGTCCCCCTTTTTCTTCAGCCGCAGGGTGCCGCGGCTGATGGACGGCTTGTACGAGGCGTCGTAGTTCTCGGGGTAGTAGCCGGATCCCCAGTCGTACTCGGCCGTGGCCTCCCAAGTGGCGATGACGGCCTTGTTGCCATTGTTCAGGGTGGCCGGGGTGAGAGAGACGCGGTGCGTGATGCGGGACCAGCCTCCCGCGCTGTGGTCGCGGTGGTAGCCACCGGACACGGTGGTGCCCCGGCTGACGACAGTGGCCACGGCCGGCGGCACGGGGGGCTCGGGCGGAGCGGGCGGCACGTAGTGCTCGACACCCCGATTGACCAGCAACAGTGCCTCGCGCTCCCCGCCGGCCGGCCCGTCCTTGAACACCAGCAGCGCGGGCATTTCCTCCGACTCACGACCTTCCACGTCCTCGCCGTCCGCCCAGCCGTCCTTCGCGGTCCAGGTCGTGTGCCGCAGGGCGTTCTCGGGCGTCGAGTAGACGGCGTGGAGCCGGCCGTCGTACGAGGCGAGAGCAGGAGGGTAACCCGACACGTGGATGGCCGGGAGCACGGTAGCGCTGTGGGCAGAGTTTGATGAAAAGTCCGTAGATATGGAAGGTGGCTGACCAGGCATGATGACGGACCTGGAGTGGCTTGATCACTGGTTGCAGCGGGCGCCGGCTCTCTCAGGGGAGATCCTGGAGCGACTGATGGAGCACCTGACCGAGGGCGAAGACGAGTGACCACCGGGTCTGTGTCGTCGCTCCGAGCCGGCGAGGCTCGAAGCCGGCTCGTGCAGCAGGCCCCGGAGATGGCCGAAGACCCATGGGAGGCGCGGCGATCTGGTCGCGATGGCTGTCGTTGTCCGAGAGGGACGACGGCAGCGCCCTCCCGTGCTTGGCGACGGTGGTGCGGTCGGTTGAGAGGTGGCGTAGCGGGTGGGGATCACGGTGACGACCGCGGGAGCGATATCCAGGGCTGCCGCAGCCATCAGGCAGTGCCACGATGAAGGGAAGGAGATTTGTCGCCAGGCGCTTCAGGGAGGCGGCCATGGGCCGCGAGTATCACTTTCATAGCGAGCACGCAGGCTGCTCGGTCACGGTGGGCCTGCGGATGGGCGGGACGCGGGAGCTGGAGCTCCTCGTGGACGGGAAGCAGGTCGCCGCCGCCCGCGTCCATGGCCACCAGGCCCAGACGGCGGTGATGACCACAATCCTGCCCACCGACCCGCCTCGCGGCATCGAGGTCGAGGTGACGCTCCCGGGCGCTCTCGGCGGCGATCCGGCAAGCATCCTGCTCGCGGGTGGCGAACGCAGGCCCATGCTCGCCCGGGAGGTGCCCCGACGGGCGCGGGCGGTGGAGGCCGACTGGTACTCCTGACCGTGTCGGGGCGCCCGGCACGGTCGCGTACTTCTCCGCGAAGTCGGTCAACGCCCGGTCGAAGGAGTCGCCGCCGCCCAGGTAGGCCGCGGGGGAGTGCTCGGCATGGCTCGACCGAGGCACCCGGGCGCGGGCGGCCCTTCCGGAGGTAGCGCGTTCGCGTGGGCTCGGATGAGGGCGGACCCGAAGGGACTCGGTGGCGTCGGTCATCGGGATGTCCTCCGTCCGGGCCAGGTACTCGCGTTGCGTTCCGGACCTCCCCGTCCCACTCTGGGCCGGCGTGGAGGGCGGCGCCCGTCCGGTCCGTGCCCCGAGGACTGCGACACCGAGTAGGGGAGCGAAGCCGCGTCATGCAGGACTGATCCGTGCCAGGAAGGTCACGTTGAGTATTCGCTGCGGATTGCGTCGATCCGTTGGAAGTCCTGCGCTCGCACGGCTCCTTGGCGCGGCGGTGCTTGTGCTCGCTCTCCGCGATCAGCCTGGTGCCCACCACCCGCTTGACGAGCATCGCCGTCGACGAAGCCGACCGGTGGGCCGACGGCTGACCACGGGGCGCCCTCGATGATCACCAAGACCAGGCGGGCGGCCAAGCGAGTGAAGGCACCCCTCTTGTGTACGCCCGTGGCGCACGCCCCGCTCGGCGGGCAGCAGCAGAACGAAAGCGCCGAGCGGAAACGGACCAGGATGCCCCTTGGTCCTCGCGATGCCATCAACGAGATCAAGAACCATGGTAGGTCCCGGACCGGATCTCGCTTGCGCCAACCGGCGCTTGACGGCATGTCACCTCGTCGTCGGTTCCTTGTGTGCGGGAGCCTGCGACGCGCCGGCCGGTGGCGGGTTGAGTCGTTTTGACACGACATAGGCGACCACGACCGTGACGATGACGAGTGGCATGACGGTGAGGCCCTGCGATCCCAGCAGCAGGGTGGCCAACAGCACCGAGGTCAGCGGGAGCCCGAGCATGGTGACCGACATGGCTCCGATCCCCATCGCGAACGCGGGGGTGAGCTCCAGCCCAGGAAGGTGGGACAGCGCGATCCCGCCCGTCGCCCCCAGGAACATCGCCGGGAAGATCGGGCCTCCTCTGAACGCGCTCAGTGAGGCGCAGTACGCCAGCCCTTTGCACGCGACGAGCAGGGTCAACGTACCGGCGGAGTAGTCGGCGCTGTTCGCGAGCAGCGGGCCCATGGCGGCCTGCCCCGAGTACAGCACGTCGGTCGCGGCTTTCCCCGTGCCTTCGGCGAAGGCGATGGCGAGCCCCGCGACCGCCAGGCCCATCAGTACGGTGGCGGTCACCCGGCGCCGCTCGACATGGGGCTGTACCAGGAGGGCGAGCCGCCGGATGCCCGTGCCGACGAGGGCCGCCGCCAGTCCGATGACGAGTGCCCAGCCGAACTCGGCGACATCGGGCGTGTTGGCGTGCGGGACCTCCGGAAGCGCCAGCGAGTACGTGCCGAGACCGGTCCAGCTGTCCAGGCCGGTGAAGACGAGCGAGCCGATGCCGGCGGCGAGCAGGCCAGGTACGAGCACGACCCCGAGCATCGGCCCGCCGATTCCCGAAGCCTCCATGAGCAGGAACGCACCCGTGAGGGGTGACCCGAGCAGGGTGCTTACCGCGGCGAAGCTTCCGGCGGCTCCGACGACGGCCCCGGCCCGCTCCGGCAGGTCCGGCTTGAGCAGGCGTACGAGCCAGATGGCCGTGCCGCTGCCGAGGGCGATGAGCGGTGCCTCGGGACCGAGGACGGCACCGAGGGCCAGTGTGGCCACGGCGGCGACGAAGATGCCGGGAAGCTCGCGCGGCTTCGGCGCGCCGGTCGTCGACAGCCCCTCGGCGGGCTTGTGGCCACCGATTCCCGGAAGGTATCGGATGGTCGCTCCGACCAGCATGCCTGAGACGGCGAGTAGCGGCAGGGGCCACCAGGGAGGGGTTTCCTGGAAGCCCAGCGCCTTGGGCAGGTCGGTGTAGGTCCACGGCTGGAGCTCGTTGACCAGGGCGAGGAAGCCGTACGCGGCTGCCGAGATCGGCACTCCGAGCGCCGCCGCCATGACCAGGAGCCCGACGTAACCGCGGGTCCTGACCATGGCGAAGGGATCTGGCGTCAGCTCGCCCGGTGCTCCGACAGGTCTGTCGGCCGACATGCGTATCAGCTCCTTGGCTCGACATTCATCGGGATCGCGGCGGTCCACTGGCGTTTTCCTGATGTGGTACCACGCGGCGGCCGCTGTACCGGGCGGGCTCACCGCCTTTGTGCGGTGGTGGAGTGATGGTCATTCAGGCGGACCAAGGTCCTCGTCGGGTGGCTCACCCGATCGGGCCTGCACCGTCGGCGAGCCGGTAGCGTCCCGGGGGTGCGGGGCGCGCGGACGGTCGAGTCCCACGCGGACAGCGTCCAGGACGGTGTGTGCGGCAGCGCCACACGTATGGGTCAGGACTTGTCGAAGGAGCCGGACGGACTCCTTGCCATGAGGAGCAAGTCGCCGCGAACAACAGGATGAACAGCGAGCGGGTGGTCGCGAGCGCCTCGCCGGCTCTCAGCCGAAGGTGCAGGGACCGGATGATCGAACCCGTCTGCCGGGCGACGATCGCGGACACGGCGCGCCGACCGATGAGCAGTTCGACCACCGTTCCGGCGCTGGATGACCCGGTACTTGTCGTCCAGGACGGGGCCACCCGACCCCGACCGCGATGGACCGTGCGTCACGGCGATCGACGGCTCCCTGCGCGGGACGATCGCCGACAGCGTCGGCGCCCGGTTGCCCGCGCCGATGGCCGGACACGGGGCACGAAGATCGCCTACGCCGCCTTGTGGGGCGCCATCCATCCGGGCGGTCGGCATGAGGGCCGACGAGGGTCGTCGGCCAGGGCCGCGACCGGTACGGCACAACTGCGGCCGCCTTGAACGTGGCGGGCGGTGAGTCGTCCCTCGGACCTGGTGACACTCAGTACCGACATCGACTCCACCGGTGTCAAGCCCGCCGACTGCGGCGGCCACAATCGCGCCTTGAACAAGGACATCGCCGCATCAGCCCGCTCGAAGACGGGCGACAACTTCGGGCACGCCACGACCGGAGCCACCGCCGAGATCAGGCGCCAGTGGAACGACTTCAAGGCCGAGCTGCTCAAAACGTACCCCGATCACCGGCGCGGCGCCCAGATGGTCTGTGTCCTCGTCCACGACGACCCTGCCCGCGCCTGCCCCTGACGGGGAGGGTTCGGCCGGATGCCGCAGTGGCAGTGAGCCCAGGCACCGGCCGGACACTTGCCCTCCGGGCCGCAGCCCCCGCTCGCCGGGCGGCGCTGGAAAGAGGTGGGAAGGCCGTCAGCTGGGCTCGTCCGGCCTGACCTCCGTCAGCAGAGCAGATCACCGTGCTTGTCCCGGCTGCTCATCGCAGCCCGTCCACCGTCCTGCCGTGAGGGCGAGACGCACCCATCCAGGTCATGCAGGACGGCCTTGCTCACGCGCGGTTCTTCGATGGGGCGTTCTCCGTTGGGGCAGACGTGTCCGAGCGGGTGCCCGCGTCGTGAAGGTTTATGGGGCAGGTGCGGACCACGCGATCGTTCCGATGCTACTGATCGGCCTGGGCATGGGTGTGCTCGCCTCCCAACTCGGGGCAACCACGGTCTCCGCGGTGCCGGACGAGAAAGGCGCTGAGGCCGGCGGTGTGCAGAACGCCTTCACCAACCTCGGGTCATGGCACCGCACTCGCCGGGTTCATTCCGATCGGCGTGCTGACAACGTTGTTCCTGGCCAACTTCGCTCGGAACCCGGCGATCCCGGAGGGAACCAAGGGCCGTCCCTCGTCGGTCGGCCAGTGCCGGTAGTTTCGGGGGAGCGTCGGTTCTCGGAGCAGGGCGGTGTCCGAGGGACCGCGTGGGGCGTTGAGGTCGCCGGCGGAGCTCTACGGGCGTTCGAAGAGTTGGAGGACGCCGCCGACGGAGAAGCACAGGGCGCCGGTGAGGGTGCCCCAGTTGGCGATGTCGATGTTGACCGGGCTGCCGGTGGCCGGCCGGGTATACGCGGCGAGGGCCGAGAGCATGAACAGGACGGACCCGAGCTGGTTCACCGCGACGATCCACCAGCCGAGGCTGCGCGGGAGCAGGCGGGGCCTGCCGTGGCAGACCTCGGCCAGGGCGAGGTGCCCAGAGGCCAGGAACAGCACGCAGCCCACCAGGTCGGGTACCCAGATCAGTCGGTTGATCTGGTGGACGTTCAGTCCCTGGAGGAAGGAGTCCAGCAGGTTGACGCCGAACACCAGGGTGCCGGTGAACAGGAGGAAGGCGCTCAGCCAGTCCACCCGCGTCGGCTCGTAGCTCCACCACCGCCAGCGGTGGGTGACCAGTGCCTGTCCGCCGACCACGTGGCGGGGCGCGTTGATCACCTGCAGCAGCGAGGTGTAGCCGCCGGTGTTGAAGAACAGGCCGCCAGCGAAGTAGATCGAGGAGATCTCGGTGGCGTCGCCGGAGCCGAACTGGGCGACGCCGGCAGCGGCCGCGAAGAGGGCCCCGCCGATGACGAAGGCGGTTGCGGCTACGGCGTTGAGCCTGCGCAGGCGGCGGACCGCCACCTCGTCGGCACGAGCATGGTGGCCGGCCTCCGGGCCTGGTGCCCGGACGGCGAGGAGTCCGCGGCGCCGCGCGAGGCGCGACTCCCAGACCGCTTCCCCGCCACCAGGTAGAGGCCAGGTGACCCGGGTGGTGAATGGTCCCGCGCCTTCGGCGCGCTGCTCGGCATGGCTCACGACCCGATACTAGATCGCCGAGCATGCCTCCTCCCGGTGAAACGGCGCTCCGGTCCCACACCCAGAGGCACCTCCGGGCTGACCAGGCGGCTGCCTGACGATCTCAGCACGCAGGCATCTCGCTCTGGTTGTACTCCGGTGTGGACCCGGCCGAATGCGCTCGCCGCGCGGGTCAGAGCATCGAGGTCCTCTTCCGGCACTACGCCAAGTTCCTGGACGGCGTGCGGGAGCAGGCCAACAGCCTCATCGAGCAGTCGATGGAGGAGTGGGACCGCGTCAGCCGGGGCCAGGCGCCTGTGCGGTGAGTCCGGAGTCTGGTCCGTGACTGGTCCGGAAGCACTGGTCAGGAGTGGGATACCGGTGGGATGAACCGGGAGTTTGGGCGTAAATGAGACCCCTCCCTGCGCAGAGCTAGGGAGAGGCGCCGAACGGGCGAAAGTGCAGGTCAGGCGCCTCTTCTCGTGCCCCTAGAAGAACCCGAGCTTCTTCGGCGAGTAGCTCACCAGCAGGTTCTTCGTCTGCTGGTAGTGGTCGAGCATCATGCGGTGGTTCTCGCGGCCGATGCCGGACTGTTTGTAGCCGCCGAAGGCGGCGTGCGCGGGGTAGGCGTGGTAGCAGTTGGTCCAGACGCGGCCGGCCTGGATGGCTCGGCCGGCTCGGTAGGCGGTGTTGGTGTCGCGGGTCCAGACGCCGGCGCCGAGTCCGTAGAGGGTGTCGTTGGCGGTGCGGATCGCGTCGTCGAAGTCGGTGAAGGAGGTGACGGCGACGACGGGGCCGAAGATCTCCTCCTGGAAGACGCGCATGCGGTTGTCGCCCTCGAAGATGGTCGGCTGGACGTAGTAGCCGCCCGCGAGGTCGCCGCCGTGCTCGACGATCTGGCCGCCCGTGAGGATCTTCGCGCCCTCGTTCTGGCCGATCTCCAGGTAGGAGAGGATCTTCTTGAGCTGGTCGGCGGAGGCTTGGGCGCCGATCATCGTGTCGGTGTCGAGGGGGTGGCCGGGGATGATCCGTTCCGTACGGGCGACCGCCGCTTCGAGGAAGTCGGCGTAGTGGCCGCGCTGGACGAGGGCGCGCGAGGGGCAGGTGCAGACCTCGCCCTGGTTGAGCGCGAACATCGTGAAGCCTTCGAGGGCCTTGTCGCGGAAGTCGTCGTCGGCGGCCCAGACGTCGTCGAAGAAGATGTTCGGGGACTTGCCGCCGAGTTCGAGGGTGACCGGCTTGAGGTTCTCGGAGGCGTACCCCATGATCAGCCGGCCCGTCGAGGTCTCGCCGGTGAAGGCGATCTTGGCGACGCGGGGTGAGGAGGCGAGCGGCTTGCCGGCTTCCTCGCCGAAGCCGTTGACGACGTTGAGGACGCCGGGCGGCAGGAGGTCGGCGACGAGGCTCAGCCAGAAGTGGACGGAGGCCGGGGTCTGTTCGGCCGGCTTGAGGACCACGGCGTTCCCGGCCGCCAGGGCCGGGGCCAGCTTCCAGACCGCCATGAGGATCGGGAAGTTCCACGGGATGATCTGCGCGACGACGCCGAGCGGCTCGTGGAAATGGTACGCGACGGTGTCGTCGTCGATCTCGCTCAGGGCGCCCTCCTGGGCCCGCAGCGCCCCCGCGAAATAGCGGAAGTGGTCGATCGCGAGCGGGATGTCCGCCGCGAGGGTCTCCCGGACGGGCTTGCCGTTGTCCCACGTCTCGGCGACGGCGAGCGCCTCCAGGTTGCCCTCCATACGGTCCGCGATCCGCAGCAGGACGGCCGCGCGCTCGGCCGGCGCCGTCCGCCCCCACGCGGGAGCGGCGGCGTGCGCCGCGTCCAGGGCGCGCTCCACGTCCTCGGCGGTGCCGCGGGCGACCTCGGTGAAGGGGCGGCCGTCGACCGGGCTCGGGTTCTCGAAGTAGCGGCCGCCCGCCGGGGCGACGTACTCGCCTCCGATCCAGTGGTCGTAGCGGGCCTGGTACGACATGAGCGCGCCCTCGGTACCGGGTGCGGCGTAACGGGTCATGGGCATGGCCTCCCTGGGACGCGCCGACCGTCCCTGGCCGGCGCTCACGGCCGAGTGTGGTGACCCGTACGTTGCAACCCCGTTGCACCGGCCGACAGTTCCGCCTCAAGGGAGTCCAGGCGCGCGCGTACGGGAGGAAGCTGGGGCGCCGGGACGGCGGCGCACAACGCCCGCCAGACCACCACGTCGTCCTCACCCCACGTGCTGTACGCCCAGTCGGCGAGCAGTCCGGGGTCGCCCCGGTCCACCAGCGCCGCCCGAAGCCGGCCCGCGAGCCGCTCCCTGAGCCGTACGACCCCGGGCGCGGTCGACGACGGGAGCAGCGGGCCCGGGTACTCCGCGGCCGCCGCAGCGACCGCGCCCGAGGCCAGCCGCCGGTCCACCGCCGCGAAGTCCGCGTCCACGGCGCCCGCGAGGCGGTACGGGCGGGAGCGCAGCACGTCGGGGCCGACCAGTGCCCGCAACCGGGACAGCTCTGCCCGCAACGTCACCGGGGTCACCGACTCGTCCTCGTACAGCAGGGTGAGGAGCCCGTCGCCGCCCACGCCCTCCGGGCGGTGCGCGAGGAGCACCAGGATCTCGCTGTGCCGGTGGCTGAGCCGCACCCGCCGTCCGTCGACGGAGAGCACGGCCTCGTCCCGGCCGAGCGCGGACAGGGAGAGCCGCCCGGGCTCCGGGGCCGGTGCGAGGAGGGCCAGTTGCGACTCGGCCGCCCGCGCGACCGCCTGCACGAAGCCGAGGCTGTGCGGGTGGGCGAGCCGCGCCCCGCCCGTGATGTCGACCGCGCCGAGGACCCGCCCGGTGCGCGGGTCGTGCACCGGTGCGGCGGCGCAGGTCCACGCCCGGACCGTACGCCGGAAGTGCTCGGCGGCGACGACCTGCACCGGCCGGTCGACGGCGAGGGCGGTCCCGGGCGCGTTCGTCCCCGCCGCCGACTCCGACCAGCGGGCCCCGGCCACGAAGTTCATCCCCCGTGCCTTCCGGAGCGTGGCCGGGTGTCCCTCGACCCACAGCATCCGCCCGGCCGCGTCGCAGACGGCGAGCAGATGCTCCCCGTCCGTCGCGTACGCCCCCATCAGCTCCCGGATCACCGGCATCGCCGCCGCCAGCGGATGGCCGGAGCGGTACGCGGCGAGCTCGTCCTCCTCCAGCTCCACCCGCGCCGCGCCGTCGGGGCTCACGCGCGCGCGTACGGAGCGTCGCCAGGACGCGGCGACCAACGGCCGCGCGTCCCCGGCCGCCTGCCGGGTCTCCCGAGCGCCCTGACCCGGCGCCGGGGCGGCTTCCGGATCCAACCGCGGATCCAAGCCCGGATCCGAAAGTGGTACCGGGCCGACCCGCGCCCCCCGATCCCGCGCCGGTTCCGATGTGCCGGCCATCCATCCGTCGCTCAACTCGGCCTCCCCGTCGAGGTCGTCACGGCCCGTCCGGGTCATCGTGGTGGTCGTACGGGCCGTCGACAAGCGGCCGGACGCCGTCGCATATGCACCCTGTCCGGGACCCGCCCCGGGCCGCTCACGTAGAGTGGGGCTCGGGCCGTGACTGGCGCTTGAGGTGGATCACCACCGGGGAGCGGCCCGGTGGGGCGCGTCGTGACGGCGCGGTTCCGCCGATGCCGTGCGCCTGGGCGAACCACCGGTCAGAGACGACGCCCAGGAGTTGCCATGTCCACCAGCACCGCCACCCTCATGGACGGCACGGCCCTCGCCCGCCGTACGGTCGAGGAGACCGCCGCCCGCGCCGCCGAGATCACCCGTCGCACCGGCGTCACCCCGTGCCTCGCGACCGTCCTCGTCGGCGCGGACCCCGCCTCCGTGACGTACGTGAAGATGAAGCAGAACCGCTGCGCGAAGGCCGGAATCCGCTCCAAGCACGTCGAGCTGCCCGCTTCCACGACGACCGAGGAACTCGTCGCGGCGATCACCGCGCTGTCCGAGGACCCCGAGGTCCACGGCATCCTCCTCCAGCACCCGGTCG
This sequence comes from Streptomyces sp. NPDC059534, assembly GCF_042743475.1. Classification (NCBI taxonomy): domain Bacteria; kingdom Bacillati; phylum Actinomycetota; class Actinomycetes; order Kitasatosporales; family Streptomycetaceae; genus Streptomyces; species Streptomyces sp. NPDC059534. The sequence continues at coordinate 314,145 of NZ_JBHWAQ010000005.1, read as the reverse complement.
GCCCGCACATCGACGAGCGCGCCGCCTTCGAGGCCATCGCCCCGGAGAAGGACGTCGACGGCGTCACCATGGCCTCCTTCGCCGCCATGGGTTTCGGACTTCCCGGCTTCGTCTCCTGCACGCCCGGCGGCATCATGCGGCTCCTCGACGCGTACGACGTCGAGCTCAGCGGCAAGCGGGCGGTCGTCGTCGGCCGCAGCGCGATCCTCGGCAAGCCGGCCGGTCTGCTCCTCCTCGGCCGGGACGCCACCGTCACCTACTGCCACTCGCGCACCAAGGACCTCTCCTCCGTCGTCCGCGAGGCCGACATCCTCGTGGCGGCCGTCGGCAAGCCGAACTTCATCAAGGGCGAGGACATCAAGCCGGGCGCCGTCGTCATCGACGCCGGCTACAACTCGGGCAACGTCGGCGACGTCGACTTCGCCTCGGCCGTCGAGCGCGCCTCCCTCATCACCCCCGTACCCGGCGGCGTCGGCCCCATGACCATCGCCGTCCTCCTCGCCCAGACCGTGGAAGGCGCGGAGCGCCAGCTCGGCCTGTAGGACCGGACCGGCCCCGTCGGCGCCCCGTGGTGGAAGCCCGGCGCGCCCGACCCGGTGGGAGGGGCGCGCCGGAGCGACTGCCGTTCTTCCCATACTCGGATCCAGGCCGGACCGGACCAGACCGGATCCAGGCTGGACCAGGCTGGACCAGACCGGACCCGGCGGGACAAGACCCGCCCTGACCCGGCCAGGCCGGTCGCAGCCGGCCCGACCCACGGCCGCCGGTCCCCACCCGGATCGGTCGCGTGCCTACGCGTCCTCGCCCGTGGCACCGCCGGTCAGCGCCGTCGCCAGGGCGACCGCCGGGTCACGGTCCGGCGGCCCGGCGGGGGACCACTGAGCACCGGCCCTGGCGTACGGCCACCAGCGGCCGTCGGCACCGAGCCGTAGTTGTGCCTCCGTACCCACGGCCGTCCAGCGGCTGCCCGACCGCCGCAGTACGGGCCGCTCGTCGTCCTCCCATGCCTCGGACAGCCGTGCGCCGGCCCGGGTGAGGTGTTCCGCGTCCGGGGTCCACTCCTCCTCCAGTACGGAGAGGGCGGCGGCGCCTCCGAGGCGCCACGCGCGCGTGGCCAGGTCCAGCTCGGCCGGTGTCCGGCCGGAACCGGCGGCGAGCCGAGCCGTGATCCACGACACGGGCGAGTCCGCCGCCAGCCGTACGGCGTCCTGAGTGGCCGTCAGCGGCGCGACCGCCGCGTCCTGTCCGGCGAAGGCGGCCAAGCCGCCCGAGGGGTCGGGAGCGGTGGCGCTGCCGTGGACACCCGCGGGATGGGGTGGGGCGGCCGGGCCGCCGGCGGCGCCGAGGGCGGCCACGAGCAGCCGATGGGCGCGCGCCGCCGCGTCCGTCGCCAGGAACTCCAGCGCCGTCGGGTCGATCCCCGGCTCGGGGTCGGTCTCCGTGTCCAGGCCGGGCGAGACGCCCGGGACGGCGAGGGCGGTCGGGGGCGCGGGCAGCGGCGGCAGGAGGAACCCTTCCGCGTACGCGTCGGCGGCCGACACGCCCGGCATGCCGCCGACGCCCACCGCACCGTCCGCGGCCGGCGTGCCGTCCCCCTCCCGTCCGCCGTGCGCCGACGGAGCCGAGGCACGGGCGACGCTGCGCGCCTGGAGCTGGTCCAGCAGGGTGCGTTCGCCGCGTCCCCGCATCAGCAGCAGGACGAAGGGGTCCTCGTCGAGGAGGCGCGCGACCTGGTAGCAGAGCGCCGACGTGTGCGGGCAGTGGTCCCATGCCTCGCAGCCGCACTCCGGCTCGAGGTCACCGACGCCCGGCAGCAGATCGAGCCCGGCAGCCGCCGCGTCCTCCACCAGGTGGGGCGGCATCTCGCGGTCGAGGAGCGCGGCGATGTGCCCCGCGCTGTCCACGGCGAGGTCGAGCAGCCGCTCCCACTCGTCCTCGGAGAGCTCCCTTACGAGCACGTCGCCGCGGTACGCCGTGCCGTCGCGGTCCTTGACGACCGCCGTGATCCGGCCGGGCCGCACCGTCACGGCGCCCACCGCTCCCGCGCGCGCGTGCCGGCGTCCTGCCTTGAGCTGCACGTTGTCGAGCGCGGTGTCCTCCAGGGCCTTGAGCCACGCCAGGCCCCACCAGGTCCGGGCGAACGCCTTGCCCTGCGTCGGCGGCAGCGCCGCGAACGTCCGCTCGTCGCCCCCGTGCCCGGCGCCCGGCGCGCCGCCGTGTCCACCGCCCGGCGTGCCCGCGTGACCGCCGAGCGGTCCGTCGCCGCGCCCGTAACCTCGTCCGGTCCCGCTCATCGTCCGTCCCCTCGCAGTCGCACCAGCTCCGCCAGTTCGGCATCGGTCAGTTCGGTCAGCTCACGCGGGGCGTCCGCGCCCGTCCCGAGCACGCTGTCCGCGAGTTCCTTCTTGCGGTCGAGCATGGCCGCGATCCGGTCCTCCACCGTGCCTTCGGCGATCAGCCGGTGGACCTGGACCGGCCGGTCCTGCCCGATCCGGTAGGCGCGGTCGGTGGCCTGTGCCTCCACGGCCGGGTTCCACCAGCGGTCGTAGTGGACGACGTGCTCGGCCCGGGTGAGGTTGAGACCCGTCCCGGCGGCCTTCAGGGAGAGCAGGAAGACGGGGACCTCCCCGTCCTGGAAGCGGGCGACCATCGCCTCGCGCTCGGCGACCGGTGTGCCGCCGTGCAGGAACTGCGTCCGCACGCCCCGCGCCGCCAGATGCGCCTCCAGGAGCCGGGCCATGGCCACGTACTGGGTGAAGACCAGTGTGCGGGCGCCCTCGGCCAGGATGGTGTCGAGGAGTTCGTCCAGCAGCTCCAGCTTGCCCGAGCGGCCCTCGATGCGCGGCCGCTCCTCCTTGAGGTACTGGGCGGGATGGTTGCAGATCTGCTTGAGGGCGGTCAGCAGCTGCATGACGAGGCCCCGGCGTTCCATGCCCTGGGCCTCGGCGATGGCCGCCAGGGTCTCGCGTACCACCGCCTCGTAGAGTCCGGCCTGCTCCGGCGTCAGGGAGACGGCCCGGTCGGTCTCCGTCTTCGGCGGCAGCTCGGGTGCGATGCCGGGATCGGACTTGCGGCGGCGCAGCAGGAAGGGACGGACGAGGGCGGCCAGCCGCTCGGCGGCGGCCGGGTCCGTACCGCTCTCGACGGCGGCGGCGAACCGGGTCCGGAAGGCGCCCAGGGTGCCGAGCAGCCCCGGCGTGGTCCAGTCGAGGATCGCCCACAGCTCGGAGAGGTTGTTCTCCACCGGTGTGCCGGACAGGGCCACGCGTGCGCGTGCGCCGATGGTCCGCAGCCGACGGGCCGTCGCCGAGTACGGGTTCTTGACGTGCTGCGCCTCGTCCGCGACGACGAGTCCCCAGTTCCGCGCGGCGAGCCGCTCGGCGTCGAGGCGCATGGTGCCGTACGTGGTGAGGACGAAGCCGCCGTCGGCGAGCCCGTCCAGGTCACGTGTCGCGCCGTGGAAGCGGCGCACCGGCGTGCCGGGCGCGAACTTCTCGATCTCCCGCTGCCAGTTGCCCATGAGCGAGGTGGGGCAGACGACGAGTGTGGGGCCCGCGGCGGCCGGGTCGGTCTGCCGGTGCAGATGGAGCGCGATGACGGTGATCGTCTTGCCGAGGCCCATGTCGTCGGCGAGACAGCCGCCGAGGCCGAGCGAGGTCATGCGGTGCAGCCAGTCGAGCCCGCGCAGTTGGTAGTCGCGCAGGGTCGCCGCGAGCGCCGCCGGCTGGGAGATCCCGGGACCGCCGCCCTCGGGGTCGGCCAGCCGTTCCCGCAGCCGCTCCAGCCAGCCGGTCGCCGCCACCTCGACAGGGCGTCCGTCGACCTCGGTCGTGCCGGTGAGCACGGCCGCGAGGGCGTCGACCGGTGTCACCTTGTGGTCCTGGTGCGCCCTCGCCCGGCGCACCTCTGCCGGGTCGACGAGGACCCAGCGGTCACGCAGCCGGACGAGTGGCCGTCCTGCCTCGGCGAGGCCGTCGAGTTCGGCCCGGGTCAGCTCGCGGTCACCGACGGCGAAGCGCCAGTGGAAGGCGAGCAGCGCGTCGGCGGAGAGGAAGGAGGGGAGGGACGAATTGGAGTGGCCGTCGGCCGAGCCCGAGGAGAGGCCGTCCTCGAAGGGGCCACGCCCGCCGGAGCCGTCCTCGAAGGGGCCACCCCTGCCGGAGCCGCCCCCGTTCCCGCTTCCGTCGCCTCCCGGGTCCACCCCCGCAGGGCCGATCGCCGCGCGGGCGGTCAGCCGGTCCGAGAGCTCGCGCGGCCAGTGGACCTGGACGCCCGTCGCCGCGAGGGCGTGGGCGGCCGGGCCCAGGAGTTCGGCGACCTCCTCGTCGGCGAGTTCGACGGTGTCGGGGACGGCCGCCGAAAGCAGCGGGGCCAGCGGGGGCCAGGCCCGGGCGGCGCGGCGCAGGGCGAGCAGGGCGTCCATGCGGGCGCGTGGGCCGAAGGCCGCCCCCGCCGGGCCGGAGCCCGCCCATACCTCCGCCGCGTCCGCGACCAGGGTCGGGTCGGCGACGCCGTGCAGCTGGAGCACCGCATGGAAGGCCGGCGCGTCCTGGGCCTCGACGGTGAAGCCGGGAAGTTCGAGGCGGAGCGACAGCCGGACCCCCGCGTCGTGGACGGCGGCCACATCGGCGGCCCACGCCCGCTGCTCCGGGATGGGTTGGGGCTCGTCGGCGGCGAAGGCGGGGCCACCGGCCGCGATCGGAGCCGCCGGGGTACGGGGGAGGGTGTCGGCGACCGCGTCGGCGAAGGCACGGAGCAGCGCCTCGGGTTCGGGCAGCAGCAGCGGCTCGTCCAGGGACAGGGGGACGGCGTGGGCCACGGGCGGCATCGAGGCGGCGAGCGTACGGATCTCCGCCAGCTCCTCCGGGCCGAGGGGACCGATCCGCCATGCGTCGTGGTCTTCGGCGGTGAGGCCGGGGAGGAGGAGGCCGCGGGAGACGAGGTCGAGCGCGAGGAGCGACGCGGCCCCCCAGAAGGCCGTCGCCGGGGACGCGGAGTCCGAGAAGCGCGCGCGGGCGAGCAGCGGCAGGGCGTCCCGTACGGGAACGGCGTAGGCGGGGACGGTCACGGGCTGGTGGCCGTCCCCGTCGACGACCGTCAGCTCGACGTGCGGTGACGCGGGGCCGCCGTCGGTGGCGGAGCCGTGCTGGGCGTCGCCGCTCGCCGGGCCTCCGTCGAGCAGGGCCTCGCCGTCCGGCGACCAGAAGGCGATCCGGCCGGCGCGGGGCGGATCGGCGGGAAGGAAGACGGCGGCGTGACGGGTGAGCGCGGGGCGGAGCCCGGGGACGGCTTCGGGTGCGGGTTCTCGAACGGGAGCGGGAACAGGAGCGGGTTCGCGGGCCGAATCATCGGGTCCGTGCGACAGCGACAACGCATTCCTCAAATTTGACTACCTGGGGACCGAGCCGCCGAGGTTACCTCACCGCAGGCGTCTGACGGGCCATCAATCGCGGTGATCCACCTCACAGGTCACGGGGGTGGGGCTGGCCCCACCCCCGCACCCCGGGCCACCCCCTGCCGGGGACGGGTGGTGACGCCATGGCCCCGGACGATCACGGATCCGTACGTTTCCGGTAGGCGCAGACGACCGCTCGTCACCGAACGCCGGCGAAGCCGATCGCCCCCCCGGCCGCCCCGTACGACCGACAGAAACCGGAGCCCCACATGTCCCAGGCCACCGTCCTGCCCCCGGCCGCCGCGCCGTCCGTGGTGCTCCCCGCGGCCACCGCGAAGCACGGCCGCGCCAGGGGCGCCGGCGAGTTCACCCCGCTCCTGCGCACGATCAGGGAACAGGGCCTCCTCGAACACCGCCCCGGCTGGTACGCCCGGGGCATCGCCGTGAACCTCATCGGCATCGCCGCCGTGGTGGCCGGCCTCGCCCTGATCGGCCCGTCCTGGTGGGCGCTCCCGCTCGCCGTCCCCCTCGCCCTGCTGTCCGCCCGCGCCGCGTTCGTCGGCCACGACGCCGGCCACTCCCAGATCACCGCCAACCGCCGGGCGAGCCGGATGATCCAGCTCGTGCACGCCAACCTCCTCCTCGGCATGAGCAGGGAGTGGTGGAACGACAAGCACAACCGGCACCACGCCAACCCCAACCACCTCGACAAGGACCCGGACGTCGCTGCGGACATCCTCGTCTTCGCGGAGCACCAGACGACGGGCCGCACGGGTCTGCGCGGGTTCCTCACCCGCCACCAGGCTTGGCTGTTCTTCCCGCTGACGACGCTGGAGGGCATCGCGCTGAAGGTGTACGGCGTCCAGGCCCTGCTCGCGAAGGACGGCCCCTGCCGCACCCGCCGCGACCGGCTGGTCGAAGGCGGTCTGCTCCTCGCCCACTTCGCCGGATACGCCGCCCTGCTCCTCACCCTCCTGACCCCCGCCCAGGCGCTGGTCTTCGCCCTCGTCCACCAGATGCTGCTCGGCGTCCACCTGGGCATGGCCTTCGCCCCCAACCACAAGGGCATGGAGCGGCCGGACGAGCACGAGGACGGCGACAGCTGGGGCCATCTGCGCCGCCAGGTGCTCACCTCGCGCAACATCCGCGGCGGCGCCCTGACCGACTGGTTCCTCGGCGGACTCAACTACCAGGTCGAGCACCACCTCTTCCCGAGCATGCCGCGCCCCCACCTCCGCCTGGCCCAGCCCGCCGTCCGCGCCCACTGCGCCGCGCTGGGCGTGCCGTACACGGAGACCGGCTTCCTCGACTCGTATCGCCAGGCCCTCGGCCATCTGCACGAGGTGGGCGCTCCGCTGCGCTCGGAGTTCGCCGAGTAGGGTCGGGACGTACAGGGCGCGATGTGATGATCGGTCCGGGAGGTCGCTTCCTCCTGGTCACCCGGACCCGGAGAAAAGGGGAGCTCTCTTCATGAGCGGCGGCAACGTCACCACGGTCAGCAGCAACGGCACCTACTCGTTCACCAAGCCCAACCGGGAGGGCATCACCCTCCTCGCCGGGCTAGGCGTGGAGGGCGACGTCCACGCGGGCGTGACGGTGAAGCACCGGTCCCGTGTCGCGCAGGACCCGACCCAGCCCAACCTGCGCCAGGTCCACCTCATCCACGCCGAGCTCTTCGAGGACGTCGCCGCCGCCGGTTTCGAGGTCGCGCCCGGCGACCTCGGGGAGAACATCACGACCCGGGGGATCGATCTCCTGGGCCTGCCCACCGGCACCCTCCTCCGGATCGGGGCCGAGGCCGTCGTCGAGGTCACCGGACTGCGCAACCCCTGCGCGCAGATCGACAACTTCCGGCACGGCCTGCTCAAGCAGGTCCTCGGCCGCGACGAGAACGGCGAGGTCTTCCGCAAGGCCGGTGTCATGGGCGTCGTGCTGACCGGCGGCGAGGTCCGCCCCGGCGACCCGATCACGGCCGAGCTGCCGGCGGAGCCGCACCGCCCGCTGGAACGCGTCTGAGTCCGGGCCGGGACCCGGCTCAGTCCTCCAGGCCGCAGGAGTTGACCAGGTCACCGCTCGCCGGCCGGGCGATCGTACGGTCCGCGGGCGGAGCCGTACCCTCCTCGACCCAGCGCGTCAGCGCGTCGAAGGCCGAGCGGTAACAGGGCAGGATCGGGCGCAGCCGGTCCGGGTAGGTGTCGTACAGGCCGTCGGTGTGCGTCCCGCCCTGCACCGTGTAGTACCGGTGCAGTTTGCCCCGCCCGCGGGCGTCGATCATCCCCGCGTACACGTCGGAGTCCGTGGCGATCGGCAGCAGTGTGTCGAGGTCTCCGTGGAGGGTGAGGAGCGGCTTGCCGATCCGGCCGGTGAGCGCGACCTTGGCGACCGCCCGGTGGACCGACGCGGGCCGGGAGGCGTAGTCGTACGAGGCGTCCGAGGCACAGGGCGCGAGGATCTCCTCCACGGTGCCGCCGGCCGTGGCGCCCGGGCAGGCGGGGTCGTACGACGGGTCGAACTCGGTCCGGAACATCTTCTGCGTCAGACCCCAGTACGCCTTCTCGTGGTACGGCCACAGGAAGCGCGAGCCGGGCGCGAAGCCGGCCGCGATCAGGTCCTCGTCCGAGGCCCGTCCGAACTGGCGCGCCACGGTGACCGGCAGGCTGGTCAGGAGGTTGGGGCCGCGCGTGGTCCAGAGGACGCCCTCCCAGTCGACGCCGCCGTCGTACAGCTCGGGCCGGTTCTCCAGCTGCCAGCGCGTCAGGTATCCGGCGTTGGAGATACCGGTCATGTACGTGTGCTCGGGGGTCCTGCCGTAACGCTGGCGTACGGCCTTCTTGGCCGCCCGCGTCAGTTCGGTCACCCGGCGGTTCCACTCGGCGACCGCGTCGCCGGGCGCCTGTCCGTCGGTGAAGAAGTTGGGGCCGGTGTTGCCCTTGTCGGTGGCCGCGTAGGCGAAGCCCCGGGCCAGGACCTGGTCGGAGATGAGCGCGTCCGTCGAGTACTGGCGCCGTGTTCCCGGGGCGCCGGTGACGACGAGGCCGCCGTTCCAGTGGTCGGGCAGCCGGATGACGAACTGCGCGTCGTGCGACCAGCCGTGCGTGGCGTTGAGCCGCGAGTCGTCGGGGAAGTACCCGTCGATCTGCACGCCCGGCACCCCCGCGGGATTACGGGTCCCCTTGGCGGCCAGACCGGCCTGGTCCGCCATGTCGGTGTACGGCGTGCCGGCCAGCCCCGCCGTGGTCAGATCCTCCAGACAGGCCGCCTGCTGGTGCTCGGCACCGGGTACGTGGAGCCGGTCCTGCCGCGCGCAGTGCGCGACAGCCCCGTCCTCGGCCCCGGCGGAGCCGGCGGGAGCGAGCACGGTGACGCCGGTCAGCAGCGCGGCGAACAAGGAGACGCCTGGGAACAGGCGCATGGTGGGCCTCCGGTGGGACGACGTGATGGGGTAAGGCCCCATATCGTGCGGGGCACCCCCGTCCCTGGCCCATGGTTCGGAACCACACCTCGACTCGTCGCCCCATGTGGGCTTACAACGGATGCCGGCCGGACGGTCGCCGGACTCGTTACGCTGCGTGGATGGACATTCCGACGCCGGACGACATCCGCGCGCTGCACCTGAAGCACGCGCCCCATGAGGAGGCGTTCGAGCGTGTCTTCACCCACTGCGAGATCGTGTGGCAGGTGGCCGAGCACCTCCTGTCGGTCTCGGACCACGGCGCCGACCCCGAGCTGGTGCGTGCCGGGTGTCTGCTGCACGACATCGGCGTCTACCGCCTGTACGACGCCGAGGGGCGGCGGGACGGCCGGAGCTATGTGCTCCACGGAGTGCTCGGCCACGAGATCCTCGCGGCCGAGGGCCTGCCGGAGGTGCTGTGCCGGTTCTCCTCGTGCCACACGGGCGTCGGGCTGACCAAGGAGGACATCCTCACCCAGGGACTGCCGCTGCCGCCGGGCGACTACGTGGCGGTCACCCCGGAGGAGCGCCTGGTGATGTACGCGGACAAATTCCACAGCAAGTCGACGCCGCCGAGGTTCCTCTCCCCGGAGACCTACGCCGTGTCCGTCAGCAGGTTCGGCCAGGACAAGGCCGCGGCGTTCGGGGCGCTGCGCGCGGTGTTCGGCGACCCGGACCTCGACGCGCTGGCCGCTTCGTACGGGCATGCCCTGACCTGACGGTCCGGCAGGCCCGTACCCGCTCAGGACGGGCGTACGGCCATCGCGTCGAGCGCTTCGAGCAGGGCGGGCAGTCTCGGGCCCCGGGCCACCGGCAGAACCTCGCGCGGCAGCTCGTCGAGCAGGACGAAGGCCATGTCGTCGGTGCGGGCCACCAGCGACCAGCCGGGCCCGTCCACGCGCAGGGTGCGAGGACCGCCCTCCGGCCCGGCCGCGGACCGGACCCGTCCGACCGGCGGCGGCTCCTCCAGGTAGCCGCGGAGCTCGTCCAGGGCCCGCCTGACCCCGCTGTACGGGCCGGGGGCCGGCGCGCCCGGCGGACCGTCCGCTCCCTGAGCCGGGGGCGCGGTCGCAGGCGTCGGCGCGGCCGCGGACGTGCCGTCGTCGCCCGCCCGGGACCGCCAGGCGGCCCACTGGAGCCCCACCTCGTCGGCGCCCAGGCGGCGCTGGGCCGGTCCCCACTCGGCGCCGGACGGCGAGGTCAGCGGGGCGGGATCGCCCTCCTGCGGCTCCGGGTCGTGCGGCGCCGGTACACCCGGGGCGCGGGTGGCCACCGGAAGCGGCCAGCCCGGCAGACCGGCCACCACCGACCGCTCGTCGGGGGAGAGGTCGTACGCCATGCCGCAGTCCCACGACGAGATGGCGACGGCGACCAGCGACACGTCGTCGACGACGACCGTCCACCGCGCCCCGAGCCCGTCCTGGCCGAAGACCAGCCCGTACCCCTCCGCGTACGGCTGGAGCCCCAGCGCGGCGCACGCAGCCGGATAGTCGTCGCCGAGCACGCTCGGGAAGCGGGCGGGCGTCAGCAGCGCCGCGGTCAGCACGAACAACGCGTCAGCGTCGCCGTCGGCCTCGGCCTCGGCGATCGGGTCCGTCCCAGCCACGGCAGCCTCCCCATCCGGTCGTCGGCGCACCTTAACCAGTGAGTAACCCGCACGTCGAGGGGCCCCGCCCCGGAATCTGGCCCCTCGACGCCCCGGCCGCCAGGGGCCGCCCTCGGCCTCCGCCCGTCAGGCGTCACCCGCCGGGCCCTGCGGCGATCCGCTGCGCAGACCCAGCAGCGAACGGGCGACGGCGCTCGGCGACTCGTTCCGTTCCCGGGCGAGGGTGAGGAGGGCCCGGCAGGCCAGTTCGTTGACGCCGAAGGCGAGCATCCCGGGAGAGACCCGGCTCGCCGCCTCCTCCGCGCGCGCCGGATCGTCCTCGGCGCACGCCGCCACGTACGCGGCCGCCGCCTCGAAGAGATTGTGTCCCTGCCGCGGGCGCGGTGGCGCCGGAGCCGCGGCCGCGGGCTCCCGCCGCGCCGAGGGGAGGAGTCTGCGCAGTCTTTCCGGTACTCGTGCCACGGCCCGCCGCCTCTCCCGGGCACGACTGCCCGGCACGTCCACGGTAGACAGTGAAATGCCGTGACAGAAGGGCGCGTTGACATCGGAGGTCACCGAGTGACGTCGGGTTCCACGGATCACTCCGGGGCGGACGGCGCGTCCGTCCGCGGGAGCGGCGAGTTCTTCCCCGCGTGGAGGTGTCGTAGGTCACCACCCGCGCCTGCGGGGCGATCAGCGTCCGGAGGGTGAGGGCCGAAGCGGAGCCCGAGCTCAGAGGTGGCTCAAGTCCCTTGCTCGGCCGCTGTGGTGCCGGGCAGGATCGACCGCACCATCTGACCAGTGGTTCCGGGGGAAAAGAACATGAAGATCAAAGAGACGCTTCTGTCAGCGTGCGCTGTTGCCGCGGTGCTGACGGGCACGGCTGCCTGCACGTCGGACGGCGGCGGACCGACCGCCAAGGCCACGGCCACGGCCAAGGCGACGGCCACGGCCGACACCACCTGCAAGGACGGCACCTACTCGTGGTTCAACGTGGACAAGCGGGACGTCCTGACGGGTGTCGCCGAGAAGGAGAAGATCGACAGGAAGGGCGCCGGGCTCACACACAAGCTGGCGCCACTTCACACACCGCGTACCGACGTCACCTTCGAGAAGGGATCGCGGGCAGGCGACGCGAAGGCCGCCCTCCGCTCGCTGGCCGTCCTCATCGGAGAAGTGAACGCCGATGACGACGGAGTGAGCATCGAATTCACCAATGTCCACAGGTCCGCACCGGACCTCGACAACGGCAGCACCACCATCGACGGTGTCGGAACCATCGTGCAGTACGCCTGGGTGAACCAGGTCACCGCCGACTTCCGATACACCTGCGGGGGCGGCAAGCCGGTGACGGGCCGGGCAACCGGCTGGGTCATCGACGGCTCAGGCATCCTGGAATGCTTCACACCGATGAAGAACGTGAAGGAGGGGGCACCGGCCCTGGCAGCGGCCCGCCTCTCCTGCGACCCCGGCGCCCCGGCCGCCAAGACCTGATCGATCAGGCCGGACACGTCCACCTGCCCCCACTCGCTGACGCCACGAGCGCAAAGCCGAGGTGGCGCTTGCTCCGCGTCGACCGTGCCGGCGCCTGCGGGGGACACCCAGGAGGTCACCGCGCACAGCGTGTCCGACGGGGCTGAGGCGCCGACGGGCCGGAGCGTCGGCTCAGGACTCGCGGACGGCCAGGGCCAGATAGCGCGTGTCCTCGTCGACGTAGCTGATGAGCCGCCAGCCGGCCTCGGCGAGCACCGGGCGCAGGCGCGGCTCGGCACGTAGGTCGTCCGGGGTGATCTGCCGGCCGTGGCGGGCCGCGAGGGCGGCTCGGCCGATCGGGTGGAACAGCGCGAGCCGGCCGCCCGGGTGTACGACACGGGCGAGTTCGCGCAGATCGGCGACGGGGTCGGCCAGGTGGGAGATGAGCCCTGCCCCGAACACGGCGTCGAGGGCGCCGTCCCGCACCGGGAGCCGGCCGACGTCGGCGAGCAGCAGGGTCGCGGTACCGCTGGCACCGGCACCGGCACCGGCACCGGCACCGTCGTGGTCGCTCACGTCGTTCCGGCCGCCGCGTCCGGCCCGCACGGCCTGTTCGAGCATCTCGGGGGTGAGGTCGACGCCGAGTACGGTGCCGGTGGGGCCGACGGCGGCGCGCAGCGGCGGGAGAGCCCGGCCGGTCCCGCAGCCGGCGTCGAGTACCGCGTCTCCGGGCCGCAGGCCGAGCTGCTCCGCGGCGGCGGCGTACGCGGGCCCGTCGTCGGGGAAACGGCTGTCCCAGTCGGCCGCGCGGACGCCGAAGAACTCTCGTACGTGTGTGGGGTCATCGCTCATGCGCTCATGATCCCGTACTCGGAGGGGTGAACGTTCTGTGTGCTCGTTCGAACTCTGCGCGATCGTTCGGGACCATCTCTCTGTCATATTCCATCAGCTTTCGAAATGCGCCCCTGGTGCGCCCCCTGGTGCGCCTAGCGTCCCTGAGCCATGGGACACCTGGACCACGCCACCTTCGGCTGGCTGACACCCGCGCTGTCGTACGCGATGGCCTGCATCGGCGCCGCCCTCGGGCTGCGCTGCACCGTACGGGCGCTCGACGCCACCGGCCGATCACGGCGGAACTGGCTGCTCACCGCCGCCTCCGCGATCGGCACCGGCATCTGGACGATGCACTTCGTCGCGATGCTCGGCTTCGGCGTCTCCGGTACCGACATCCGCTACGACGTGCCGCTCACCCTCCTCAGCCTGGTCGTCGCGATGGCCGTCGTCGGCGTCGGGGTGTTCGCCGTCGGCTACGGACGGGACCGCGTGCGCTCGCTCCTGATCGGCGGACTGACCACGGGCATCGGCGTGGCGAGCATGCACTACCTGGGCATGGCCGCGCTCCGGCTCCACGGGCGCGTCACGTTCGACCCCGTGCTCGTAGGACTGTCCGTGCTGATCGCGGTGGTCGCCGCCACCGCGGCACTGTGGGCGGCCCTCAACATCCACTCGCCTGCGGCGGTCGCCGTCGCCTCGTTGGTGATGGGCGCGGCCGTCAGCAGCATGCACTACACCGGCATGTTCGCGGTGACCGTCGAGGTGGCCCCGTCCGCCGAGGTCCTCCCCGGCGCCACGGTCATGCAGTTCATCTTCCCGTTCGCCGTCGGCCTCGGCTCGTACCTCTTCATCACCTCCGCCTTCGTGGCGCTCTCCCCGACGGCCAGGGAGCGGGCGGCGTACGCGTCCGCCGGGCGCCTCACCGAGCCGGACGAGCGCGCCGTCGACGTCGCACCTCCCGGCTTCCGCCCGGCCGAACCCGCCCGCACACCGACCACCTGACCCCGAACCCGGCACCGGGTATCCGGACCCGCTCCGCCACCCGAATCCATCCCTCTGAATCGCCTGAGCTCTCCGAGCTCTCTGAGCTCCGTGAACTCTCTGAGCTCTCTGAACTCCCTTGATCCCCGCACGCCCGACCCACCGCACCAGAGCAGGACCGAGCCGGAACGAGGAGGCCATGCGAACTCCCCGCAAGACCAAGGGCGCCGAGGCGGCATCGCCTCCGGCGGCCGCACGCGGGCGGCGCGCACACGCCGGGCCGCCCGCCGACGAGCCAGGGCAGCACGGCCCGGACGCCGTTCCCACGACAGGCCGCGCGCGCGCCGAGGTGCCGCCCACGCCCGCCTCCCCGCCGCCGCGCCACGGTCTGCGCCCCCGCACGGTCCGCGCCAAGATCGTGTCGCTCCTGATGGTCCCGGTCGTCTCGCTCCTCGCCCTGTGGGGATTCGCCACGGTCACCACGGCCCAGGACGTCGCCGCGCTCCGCCGCCTCCAGCGCGTCGACACCGAGATCCGTGAACCCGTGACGGCCGCGCTCGCCGCCCTCCAGGCCGAACGGCGCGCCGCCGTACGGCAGGTGTCGGCGCCCGGTGCCACCCGCGCCGCCGAGCTCAAGGATCGGATCCGCCGCACGGACCAGGCCGTCGACCGGCTGCGCCTGGACGACGAGCACACCGTGGGGGACACCGGGGACCTGCCCGACGAGGTCGCGGCCCGCGTCGCGGAGTTCGTCGGCAAGGTCGAGGGCCTGGCCAGACTCCGTACCGCCGCCGTCGACGGACGGGCCGACTGGGACCAGGTGTACGAGGAGTACACCGCCACGGTCTCCGCCGCGTTCGCCGTCGGCGGCGCCCTCACCGGCATCCAGGACAGCGGGCAGGGCTCCGACGCGCGCGTGCTCCTCGAATTCGGCAGGGCCGGGGAGATGCTCTCCCGCGAGGACGCCCTGCTCACCTCCGCCCATCTCTCCGGCCGGCTCACCGCGGACCGGCTCCGCGCCTTCTCCGGCGCCGTCGACACCCGGCGTACCCTCACCGCGACGGCCACCCCCGACCTGCCGCCCGCAGCGCGGGCGGCATGGGCCGAACTGGCCGCCGGCGGCGACCACGCCCGGCTCACCCGGGCCGAGGACAAGGTCCGCGCCGCGAGCGCCGGCCGCCCGGCCGCCCAGGCGGTCACCTCCGCCGACTGGGACGACACCCTCACCGCCGTACGCGCCGGGTTCACCGAGATCGAGACCGACGCCCGCGTCGCCGCGGCCGACCGCACCGACCCGTTCGCCGGGGGGCTTCTCAGCGCGGGCGGCGCGGCGGTCGTCCTCGGCCTCGCCGCCGTCGCCGCGTCCCTGGTCATCTCCGTCCGGATCGGCCGCGGCCTGGTCGTCGAGCTGGTGAGCCTCCGCAACACCGCGCTCGGCATCGCCCGCCGCAAACTCCCGTCCGCCATGCGCCGGCTGCGGGCGGGCGAGGAGATCGACGTCGTGGCCGAGACGCCGCCGGGGCCCGTCTCCCAGGACGAGATCGGCCAGGTCGGCGAGGCCCTCACCACCGTCCACCGAGCGGCCCTCTCCGCCGCCGTCGAACGTGCCGAACTCGCCAGTGGCATCTCCGGAGTGTTCGTCAACCTCGCCCGCCGCAGCCAGGTCCTCGTCCACCGCCAGCTCAACCTGCTCGACAGCATGGAGCGGCGCGCCGACGACCCCAACGAGCTCGGCGACCTCTTCCGGCTCGACCACCTCACCACCCGCATGCGGCGCCACGCCGAGAGCCTGATCATCCTCTCCGGCGCCGCACCGGGACGGGCCTGGCGCATGCCCGTCTCCCTGACCAACGTCGTCCGGGCCGCCGTCTCCGAAATCGAGGACTACGCGCGCGTGGAAGTGCGACGACTGCCCGAGACGGCCGTCGTCGGCGGGGCCGTCGCCGACCTGACCCACCTCCTGGCCGAACTCATCGAGAACGCGGCCCAGTTCTCCCCGCCCCACACCAAGGTGCGCGTCAGCGGCGAACCCGTCGGCAACGGATACGCCCTGGAGATCGAGGACCGCGGGCTCGGCATGGGCAACGAGACCCTCGCCGAGGCCAACGCCCGCATCGCCCAGTCCGAGGCCCTCGACCTCTTCGACAGCGACCGCCTCGGCCTCTTCGTGGTCAGCCGGCTCTCCGCCCGCCACGACATCAAGGTCCAGCTGCGGACCTCCCCGTACGGCGGCACGACGGCCGTCGTCCTGCTCCCGACCGACCTCCTCCAGGGCGCACTGCCGCCGGGCCGCGCCACACCGGCGACCGGCCGCGGACCCGACGGCCCCCGCAAGGGAGGCGCACACGCCGCCGCCCCGCGCGCCGGGGACCCCCGCTCCCTCGGCACCGGTGCGGAGGGCCGGGTCGCTGGCGACCCGCGTACGGACGACGCCCGCGCCGCGCGGGAACGCGACGAGGCGCACCGCGCCGAAGCCCGCCGCTTCGGCCGGCCCCCGGCGCCCCGTACACCGGTCGAGGCGGGCCCGTCGTCACCCGGCACACCCGGCACCCCCGCGCTCGGGAGCGGCACCCCCGTCCGGTCCGTAGGACCCACCGGTCCGTCCGGAGCGCCGGCCGCGGCTCCGCGCCGCAGCACCCCGCCGCCGTCGGCAGGCCCACGGCCCGGGAGTACGCCCCCGCCGGCGGTCGGCTCACGGTCGCCCTCCACGCCCCCCTCGGCTCCGGTCTCCCGGCCGCAGTCGTTGCCCCGCCCGAGCGCCGTCCCCGCGCTAGGCGCGGGACCGGACACTGGGCCCTCGCCCGCCGGAGTCACCGAACTGCGCCGCCGCGGCCCCGTCGTACCGTCACCGGCGGGGGAACGGCCGTCGGCTACTCCGGCTACTCCGGTCACTGCCGCCGGTGCCGCAGGGCACGACGAACCCGAGGGCGAACTGCCCCGTCGCGTACGGCAGGCGAGCCTGGTCCCGCAGCTGCGCGAGGCGCCCGCGCCCGAGCCCGTGTTCGTACCGGTCGCCGCCGGGGCGGACACCCGTACCCCCGAACAGGTCAGGGACAGGATGACGGCCTACCGGGAGGGCTGGCAGCGCGGTGGTGGCGCAGCCCCCGGCAGCCGCCGCCCCCTCGGCGCCGGCGCTGGCGCCGGCTTCGGCGGAGCCACGGGCCCGGCTGCGGCGCCTGGCCCGGCTTCGGTCACCGGCCCTGGCCCGGTGACCGGTCCCGCCTCGGCGCCTGGACCCGCCTCGACCACCGGCCCCGCCTCGACCACCGGGCCGGCTTCGACCACCGGGCCGGGGCCGGTCGCAGGGCCGCGCGGCGTGGACCCCCGTACGACGTCGGGTGCCCACGCCGGCTCGCAGCCGGGCCCGTCCCCGCGCGCGTACCCGGGACCTTCGGCGAGCCCGTATCCGGCTTCGTCCGCGGGGTCGTCCCCGGGCACGGACTTCGGCACCGTTCACCACCTCGGCCACGGCCAGGGCACGACCCCCCTCGACGACCCCCGCACCGAAGGAGACGACGCATGATCGACCACGAGAGGATCTCCCACCACCGGTCCGGCGAGCTCGACTGGCTCCTCGACGACCTCGTCATGCGGGTCCGCGAGGTCCGCCACACCGTGGTGCTCTCCAACGACGGGCTCGCCGTCGGCTCCTCCAGCGGACTCAGCCGCGAGGACGCCGAGCACCTGGCCGCCATCGCCTCCGGCTTCCACAGCCTGGCCAAGGGGGCGGGACGCCAGTTCCACACCGGCGGGGTGCGCCAGACGATGGTCGAGATGGACGACGGCTTCCTGTTCGTGGCCGCGGCGGGGGACGGCTCCTGCCTCGCGGTGCTCAGCTCTGTGGCCGCGGACATCGGCCTCATCGCGTACGAGATGGCTCGCCTCGTCAAACGCGTCGGCGAGCACCTGCACACCCCGCCGCGGCTCACGGTGACCCCGCCGACCGCCGGCTGACCCGGAGACACCGATGAACGACGACAGCACCGGCGACGGCCTGTCCGTAACGGGCAGTCAGTGGTACGACGCCGAGGCCGGACCCCTTGTCCGCCCCTACGCGATGACCGGGGGCCGCACCAAGCCGGGGCCCAGCAACGTGCGGTTCGACCTCATCGCCCTCGTCGTCGTCGACGACGACCCGCCGGGACCGGCGGACGAGGCCCTTCTCGGCCCCGAACACCGGTCCCTGCTCACCCTGTGCCGGGCCGAGACCCAGTCGGTGGCCGAACTCGCCGCCGACGCCGACCTTCCCGTCGGCGTCGTCCGGGTCCTCCTCGGCGACCTCCTCGAATCGGGATTCGTACGCGTCAGCAGGCCCGTACCCCCCGCGCAGCTCCCTGACGAAAGAATCCTGAGGGAAGTAATCGATGGCCTACGAGCGCTCTGAGAGCAGCGGCGCGGACGACGCGGCGGACAGCACCGCCCTCGCCCTGAAGATCCTGGTCGCCGGCGGATTCGGCGTGGGCAAGACCACCCTCGTCGGCTCGGTCAGCGAGATACGCCCGCTGCGGACCGAGGAACAGCTCAGCCGTGCCGGTGAGAAGGTCGACGACACCGGGGGCGTCGACCAGAAGACCACCACGACCGTCGCCATGGACTTCGGCCGCATCACCATCCGCTCCGGGCTCTCCCTGTACCTGTTCGGGACGCCCGGCCAGGACCGGTTCTGGTTCCTCTGGGACGAGCTGTCGCAGGGCGCCCTCGGAGCCGTCGTCCTCGCCGACACCCGCCGTCTGGAGGACTGCTTCCCGGCGGTCGACTACTTCGAGCACCGGAAGATCCCGTTCGTGGTGGCCGTCAACTGCTTCACGGGCGCGCGTACGTACGGCGCGGCCGAGGTCTCCCGCGCGCTGGACCTGGACCGCGGCACCCCCGTCGTGCTGTGCGACGCGCGCGACCGCGACTCCGGGAAGGAGGTGCTCATCCGCCTGGTCGAGTACGCCGGGCGGATGCACACCGCACGACTCCTGGACACCGTCGGCTGAGCCTCGGCCGTGTCGCGGGCCGGCCGGACAGGGGGACTGACCGGCCAGGGCGCTGACCGGCCGTCGTCAGTCGGAGACGCCGCCTTCGGCGATCACCTTGTCGATCCGTACCCGGACGAGGAGTTCGCCGGGGACCGCGTTGCGCTCCCCGAACTCCTCCGCCCGGTCCTCGCCCATGTACCGGGCGCCGATGCGGGCGGCCCAGTGGCGCAACTCGACGGGATCCTGACTGAGTTCGGCGCGACCGCGCAGCGACACGAAGGCGAAGGGCGGGGTGTCGTCGTCGACGCACAGGGACACCCGTCCGTCCCGGGCGAGGTTGCGGCCCTTCACCGT
Organism: Streptomyces sp. NPDC059534; assembly: GCF_042743475.1. Lineage (NCBI taxonomy): Bacteria > Bacillati > Actinomycetota > Actinomycetes > Kitasatosporales > Streptomycetaceae > Streptomyces > Streptomyces sp. NPDC059534. The sequence goes on along the minus strand of NZ_JBHWAQ010000005.1, from coordinate 295,108 downwards.
GTTCCTGCCCGTGTTGAACACGAGGTCGTCGCCGTCGAGCAGGAACCAGACCGGGACGACGTGCGGACTCCCGTCGTCGCGCACGGTCGCCAGCTTGCCGGTACGGGTCCCCGCGGACACGAAGGCCCGCCACTGATCCTCGGTCATCTTGGTCATGCTCCCCATCCTGCGGCACGCGCGGGCGTGGTGCGGTGCTTGCCCTGTTCACGACAGTGCGTAAGGCTTGCGGCGATACGGCGGACACGGAGACACGGGGACCAAGGGAACCGGTCGACGGGGACGCACCACCCAGGGGGAGGAACACTGATGGCGTTGGACAAGGGACTGGACTGGCTCCTCGACGACCTGACGCAGCGGGTCGGTTACATACGGCACGCGCTGGTGCTGTCGAACGACGGTCTGGTGACGGGCGCGAGCAGCGGGCTCGCACGCGAGGACGCCGAGCACCTGGCGGCCGTCTCCTCCGGTCTGCACAGCCTCGCCCGGGGCTCAGGCCGGCACTTCCGGGCAGGCCGCGCACGGCAGACGATGGTCGAGTTCGACGACGCGCTGCTCTTCGTGACGGCGGCGGGCGAAGGCAGCTGCCTCTGCGTCCTGAGCGCGGCGGAGGCCGATGTCGGCCAGGTGGCCTACGAGATGACGCTGCTGGTCAACCGCGTCGGCGAACACCTCGGTGTGGCGGCGCGCCAGCCGGGCCTGCCCGGCGGCGCGCTCTGACACCAGCGTGGCGAAGGCCGGGGGCCACCCTGGCCTGAGGTCATGCGCCGGGGCTTCCATCCGGGCTTGGTCCGAATCGAGGCCGTCGCCCTGACGGTGGCGCCGTGACGGTGTCGCCCTGGTGTTGTCCACAGGTGGTTATCCACAGGTCGTGCAAGTGTCGTCACTCTGCGTTACGTTCTCGTTGTGGGTCCGACGGATCCGCGGCATCGAGAGAACAGGGACGTACGAGGGAGGGCCACAGGATGACGGTGGACGAGGGGACGCGCGCGGTCACACCGGGACGGGCGGCGCAGGAACTGGAACTGAGGCGCGACGAGTTCCGGCTCGCCGTCCAGCTCGGTGTGGTGAGGACGGTGCCGACGGGCGAGGGCGGACGGAGGCATGTCGAGCGGTGCGAGCTCGACCGCCTCAGAGGAGCACCCGACTTCCCCGTCGGCCTGCGCGATCGAGTGCGCACGGTCGGCACGGGGGAGGCGGCCGCGCTCCTGTCGATCACCCCGGAACGCTTCACCAGGCTGGCCCGCACGGGGCACCTCAGCCCGGTGCGGTTCGCACTGAACCGCTACCGGGCGGTCGTGTGGACGTATCTGGCGGAGGAGGTCTCCGACTTCGGCCGCCGGTGTCCGGCCCTGCTCACCGGGCGCCTGCCGCTGGACCTCCGGGAGCGCCTCGCCGCGCACGAGGACCGGCGCCCCAGGAACTGGCGGGCCCGGCGGCTGGGCCTGCTGCTCCGCGCCACGGACGACCCATGGGCCCGCGCCGCCGCCATCGCGTCGCTCCTCGACCCCGTCCAGGTGGCCGAGGTCGTCGACGACCCCTACGAGCGCGCCCATCTCGACCGGCTGCGGCCACCACCGCCGTCCGGGATGCCGGTGGCCGCCGCCGCGCATGAGCTCGCCGAACGGCTGACGCGTGCGGACGAACCGGACGAGATCCTCTGGCAGCGGATGAGCCTGGCCCTGGCCCTGGACGAAGCGCGCGCCCGGCAACCGGCACCGTACCCGGGCGACTTCCACGAGCCTTCCATTCCCGCTTCCGCTTTCGACTCTGCCTCTGCCTCTGCCTCTGCTGTGTTCGTGGGCGCGCCCACGCCCTCGCCTTCGCCCGTGCCCGTGCCCGTGTCTGTGTCCCTGCCCTCGGCAGCGGCATCCGCCGGATCCGTGTCCGAGTCCCTCGTGCCCGCGTCGGCAGGGGAGTGGGCCGCTGCCGTGGGGCCCGGCATCCGGGTCCGGCGAGTGGAGAGGACGGGATCCGATGACGCTCCGAAGGGTGTGACGATCCCTCCCCTTCCCTCTGCGCCGCCTACGGTTCCGGTACGGGGACCTCAACGCGACCCGGTGCCGGAACCCGAGCCGACAGGGTGGCGTAAGGTCCCCGACGACCCGCCGGGCCACCTGGCGGCACCCGACCGACCGCCGGGCCGTCCGGCGCGGACCCGACTCCTCGATCGGCTCCGCCGAGGGAAGGCGACAGAGTCGGGGCGCACGCGCCGGCGGAGGGGCCCCGTGTCCTGGCCCTGAGACACCGGCTGTCATGGTCGAAGGGCAGCTGTCCGTCGGCGGCGTCGCTTCGGGATGCGGTGAGGTCCGATGCCGGATGTCGGATGCCGGACACCGGACCCCTGGCCCCCGGCCCCGGCGTGGGGGTGGCGACGAGGGATGACGGGCCCCTGATGGCAGCCGGGGAGCCGGGGTGCGGAGGGGGTGTGGTGTGGGGAGGATGGGCCCCATGCTGCTGGCCCGTGTCGCGGAGGTGTCCCGGGAGGTCGCCGCGGCTTCGGCGCGCTCCCGCAAGATCGGTCTGCTCGCCGAACTGTTCGCGGAGGCGAGCCCGGACGAGAGTCCGCTCGTCATCGCGTATCTGTCGGGTCGGCTCCCGCAGGGGCGGATCGGTGTCGGCTGGAGCGTGCTCAAGGAGGTCGTCCCGCCGGCCGTTCCGCCCACCGAGCGGCCCGGTCTCACGCTCGGAGTGGTCGACGCCGCGATGACGGGGCTCGCCGCCGTCTCCGGGGCCGGTTCACGCGCCGATCGGACCCGGCTCGTCCACGCGCTGTTCGCCGCCGCCACCCAGGACGAACAGGAGCTCCTGCTGCGCCTGCTCACCGGTGAGGTGCGGCAGGGGGCCCTCGACGCCGTCGCGCTGGAGGGGGTGGCCCGGGCGGCCACCGTGCCCGCCGCCGAGCTGCGGCGCGCGGTGATGCTCGCAGGTTCGCTGCCGCCGGTCGCCCAGGCCGTGCTGGCCGAGGGTGCCGCAGCTCTCGACCGGTTCACGCTGCGGGTCGGCAGCCCCGTGCAGCCCATGCTCGCCCACACGGCGGGCTCTGTCACCGAGGCGATCACGGCCCTGGGGCCGTGTGCGGTGGAGGAGAAGCTCGACGGATTCCGCATCCAGGTCCACCGCCTCGGTGATGACGTCCACGTCCACACCCGTTCGCTCGACGACATCACCGGGCGCCTGCCCGAAGTGGTCGCGGCGGCGCGGGCCGTGCAGGCCGACGGGTTCATCCTGGACGGCGAGGTCATCGCGCTTGATCCCGGCACCGGGCGCCCGGTGGCGTTCCAGAGCGTCGCGTCCCGGGTGGGCTCGCGCACGGACGTGGCCGGCGCGCACGCCGCCCTCCCGCTGACGCCTGTCTTCTTCGACGTCCTCGCGTTGGACGGGGAGGGCCTGATCGACCGGCCGGGTCGGGAACGGCACGATGTGCTCTCCCGGCTGCTCCCCGCCGCCCACGTCGTCCGCCGCACCGTCGTCACCGACCCGGCCGACCCCACGCAGATCGAGGCGGCCGAGCGGTTCTTCACGGACGCGCTGGCCCGCGGGCACGAAGGAGTCCTCGTCAAGGCGCTGGAGGCGCCCTATGTGGCCGGTCGACGGGGACGCACCTGGCTGAAGGTGAAACCGGTCCACACCGTCGACCTCGTCGTCCTGGCCGTCGAGCGCGGCCACGGGCGCAGGACCGGCCTGCTCTCCAACCTCCACCTCGGCGCGCGCACCGCCGAGGGCGACTTCGTGATGCTCGGCAAGACCTTCAAGGGACTCACCGACGAGATGCTGCGCTGGCAGACCGAGCGCCTCGGCGAACTCGCGGTGGCCGACGACGGGTTCACCGTACGGGTACGGCCCGAGCTAGTCGTGGAGATCGCCTACGACGGCCTGCAGCGATCGACGCGGTACCCGGCAGGCGTCACCCTCCGCTTCGCCCGCGTCGTACGCCACCGCCCCGACAAACCGGCCTCGGAGGCCGACACCGTGGACACGATCACCGGACGTGACTGATCGCGGCGCGCGGGTCTCGCGGGACGGCGGCCCGAGAGGGATGCTGGAGACGTGGCACGGGGATCGCCGGGCACGCCGACCGCGTGGCACCACGAGCGACGGACGGGCCGCGAGGAGATGAGCGACGTGTACGACTTGCACATCGACACCGACGTCACCGTGCAGCTGTGCGACTGCAGCAGGGAGGACGCCCAGGCCGTCTTCGGCGTCCTCGACCGGTTCTACCAGCTGGAGGACACGGCGACGCCAAGCCCGCAGACGGCCACCGGACCCACGCCCACCGTCTGGACGGCCACCTTCGACACGGCCGGCGGAGAGCACCAGGAGGTCCACCCCACCGCGCTGACCGGCCTGGTCGGCGCGACGCTCAGTGGCGGCTACCACGCGGTCGACGAGGTCCAGAAGGTGCTCGCGTCGGGCTTTGAAATCCAGTCCCAGCAAGCCGTCTCCGGAGACCAGGAGACCGAGGCCAGACTGCTGCTCGCCTCCCGCTGAGCGGGAAGCCACGGACACCCCGGACGGAGCGGACGGGCTCCGCCCGGGGTCCGTGTGTGCCCGCATACCCGCCTGAATCGCCCGAGCTCCGGAATGCCGGAATGCCCGAGTCCCCGAATACCGGTGTCTGCGAGGGCTTGCGCGCCCGCGTCTCCGTGAGATCGACATCCGTGTGCCGTCTGCCCTGACATACCTTGTCGGACCCCGCTGATCACCTCGGTATACACCGTGTGTAGAGTCCCTGTCGGTCGCGAGCGCCGCCCTGACCAGGCGGCCGCGGCTGCATCGAGACCACTACGGGGAAAGCGGGTTCCACCATGTTCCGATCCAGGCCGGGCCGACGCGGGGGAGCGGCCGCCGCCCTGCTCGCCGCCGCGTCGCTGATGCTGACGCTCAGTGCCTGCGGAGTCGATACGGTCACCCCGCAGGACGCCCGGGACGAGGCCGGAACCGACGACAAGGCGGGCACCACGGGCCGCCGCGTCGACTGCGCCAAGGTCAAGTGCATCGCCCTGACCTTCGACGCGGGGCCGGGCAAGGACACTCCCCGGCTTCTCGACATCCTCAAGGAGAAGCAGGTCCCTGCGACCTTCTTCCTGCTCGGCGACAAGCACGTCAACCGTTACCCCCAGGTGGTCAAGCGCATAGCCGACGAGGGGCACGAGGTCGCCAACCACACCTGGACCCACCAGATCCTGACCGATCTCGACGCCGCCGAGGTCCGCGACGAACTGTCACGCACCCAGGACGCCGTGGAGAAGATCACCGGCCGGAAGCCCACCCTCATGCGTCCGCCGCAGGGCCGGACCGACGGCACTGTCTCCGAGGTCAGCCGCGAGCTCGGACTCGCCCAGGTCCTGTGGAGCATCACGGCCAAGGACTACTCCACCACCGACTCGGACCTCATACGTCAGCGCGTCCTCGAACAGGCACACGGTGACGGGATCATCCTCCTCCACGACATATACGACGGAACGGTCCCGGCCGTCCCGTCGATCATCGACGAGCTCAAGCGCCGCGGGTTCACTTTTGTGACGGTGCCGGAGCTTCTCGCCCCGGGGAAGGCCGAGCCGGGCAGCGTCTACCGCCCCGAGAAGGACTGATCCCATCAGTCGAAACCGGGTGAGGTGACTCACATCGCCCACCCGGGACCTCTCGGAACATTCGGGAAAGGTTTACCGTTCATACGTATGTGACTGCGAAGGGGCCCGGTCCCCAAGGTCCCCCCCAGAGGTGACCGCTCTTCGCCGTCACGGCGATCGGCCCCGGTTGGAATCCCCCGTCCAACCGGGGCTCTGTCGTTCCCGGACACAGGGTCACGGGGTCGCCAGGCCACAGGGTCGCCAGGCCACAGGGTCGCAGGGCCACGGGGTCACCGGGCGCCGCACACCGGGTAACGGGGGCGCCGGACGCCGGGTAACCGGGTGCTCGACGCCGACGCCGACGCCGACGCCGACGCACGGTACGCCGGACGCACGGCACGCCGGCGGCGCCCGAGGGGCGCGCACCCCGGCGCGTTCGACCCGTTCGAGTGAGCATCGGCATGGTCGCCGAGCCCCCGGGAAGTGCTCACCCCGGGTCGCCTGACGATCACCGGCCGGCCCCTCCGACCAGGGACGATCCATGGGGGACACCATGCTTAGCAAGGCCGGGCGCGCCCGCCGCGCCGTCGTCACCACCGCCGCCTCCCTCCTCCTTTCCGGCTGCGCCGTGGTCGGGCCGGGAGGGGCAGGAGCGCCGGGCGTGCCGGCCACCCGGGCCGCGCAGGACGAGCTGCTGAGGTCCGCGGAGCACCGGCTCGCCGTCGACTGCCTGAGCGACCGGGGGATCACCCTGTCGGCCAGGCCCCGCGCACCGGACGAGGACCGCGTCCTCCAGGCGGCGCTCTTCGGCGCGGGCCCCCGTGAACTCTCCGTCACCCTTGCCACGGGCGCCACCGTCACCGCCCACGAGGACGGCTGCCTCGCCACCGCCCGTCAACGGCTCTACGGCGACCAGCGTCGCTGGTTCCGGGCCCAGGTCACCGTTGACAACCTCCGCGCCGAGGCGCAGTCCCGCATGCGCACCGACCCCGCCCACCGTGCGGCGCTCGCCCGCTGGACCCGGTGCGCGACCCCGCCCGATCGTCCCCGGCCCGACCGTCCCGATCCGGCTGTCGCCGCCCGCTGTGCCCGCGAGAGCGGACTCGACGAGGTGCGGAGGCGGCTCGAGGCCGCCGAGCTGGTCGAGGTGCGCAACCTGCACCGGGCCGAACTCACCGCATACCGGCAGCTGCGCGACCGCGCACTGCGACGGGCAGCCGAACTGCCCGTGTCCGGACCACCCGTAGAAAGGCCCCACCTCTCGTGAAGCGACTTCTCGCCACGGCCGCCGCCGCGCTCCTCGCCACCACCGCCGGCCTCGCCCTCGCCGGCACCGCCAGGGCCGCGGAATGCCCCAGCGGCGAGTTCTGCGTCTGGCAGGACGCCGACTTCGGCGGCCAGCGTGCCAACTGGAGCGGAGACGACGGCTGGTGGGAGAGCTGGATCTCCGACACCGACTCCTCGTGGGCCAACCACGGCATCTCCGGCCCCGGCATCAAGGACCACGTCCAGGTCTACGAGAACGCCTGGCAGGGCGGCAGCATGACCCTGTGTCTCGCCCCCGGCCAGGAGGTCGGCTACAACGGCGCCGCCAACGACCGCGGCGACTCCCACATCTGGTCGACCGGCTGCTGACGAAGCCGACCATGCCCCGGGCCGGTCCGGGCTTCCGCGCACCAAGGGCGTGTTTGAGAAGTCCGGCCTGCCCCACCCTTCGGGTGGACGACGCTGCTTCTCGGACACGCCTCGGGAGCACGCCGGCGGGGCCGGGGCGCTCGCTCACGCGTGCGAAGCTACGGATACGATCGTCGGCATGCTGAACCGAGTTCCGTTCAACGAGGCGCTGGTCTCCACCGTCGGCACCCCCCAGCAGGCCGAACTCCTGGACAGCAGTCCGCGGTCACGGGTGTGGCGGGTGCGGCTGGCCGACCGGCGGCTGGTGATCGTCAAGCAGGTCACCGACGGCGGGGACGCGGGCGCCGACGCGAACACGCGCTTCGCGCGGGAGGTCGCCGGGCTTCGCCTGGCGGGCCGGGCCTCCGGGCCCGCCGTGGCCCCCGCGGTGCTCGCCACGGACCCGTCCTCGCGGGTGATGGTCCTGGAGCACGTGGACGACCTCGGCAAGACGGACGACTGGATGCCGGGGTACGCCGAGTCGCTCGCCCGGCTCCACGCCCTGACCGGGCCCGCCGACGCGGGCGCTCTACCGGTCTGGTCGGGGCCCACGGCCGGCGACGCGGAGTCCTTCCTCACCCTGGCCAGGGCGCTCGACGTGCCCGTACCGTCCACCGTTCCCCATGAACTCGCCGGTCTCCTGGAGCGGCTGAACCCCGCCTCGCACCATGCGCTGCTGCACGGCGACCCCTGCCCCGGCAATGATCTGCGCACCGCCGACGGCGTCCGCTTCGTCGACTTCGAGCGGGCCTCGCTCGGCAACGGCCTGATCGAACTCGCCTACTTCCGCATAGGCTTTCCCACCTGCTGGTGTGCCATGTCGGTCACGGCGGCCCCGCTCACGGAGGTCGAGGACGTCTACCGGACCACCTGGCGCGGCCTCACCGGCAAGGACGTGCCGGGTGACATCGCCGACGCGTGCGCGGGCTGGCTGATCCAGGGCGACGCGCTCGTCGAGCGGGCCCACCGGGGGACGGTCGACCAGCTCGCCCGAGTGCCCGCCGAGGACTTCGAGTGGGGCAACGCCTCCGCCCGAGAACGCCTCGTCCACCGCCTGGGCGTGGTCGCCGACATCACCCGCGACCACGATCACCTGCACGCCCTCGGCCGCCTCAGCTCCGCCATGGCCGACCGCCTCCTCGAGCGCTGGGCGACCCTGCGTCCGCTGCCCACGCAGGACACCCGCCCTTGGTTCTAGGGGGTGTCGGTCAGACCGGGCTCGCGGCGTCTGGCACCGTGCCTCGCCGCGTTGTCGTCGGTCGGCATGGTCCCCCGTACCCCTTCGGGCACGGGGGTGCCCCCACCGCCATGACTCTCTCCTCCGCCTTGCGATCCGCCCACTCGGCCCTGGCGAGCCTGGCGGGCCGGGGGAGACCCCAGGCTCCGGACGCCGCTCCCTGGTCCGGCTTGAGATCCGGGCTGATCCGGCCTGACCGACAAGGCACCTCCTCGGCGTCAGTCGCGGGTGAGGGGCCCGGACGGATGGCGCAGGACCGAGGTGAGCATGAGGCCGGCGCCGCGGACGACGCTGGTCGCCGGGTCGTTTGCCAGGCGGAGGCGGGCGCGGAGGAGGTGGGCGAGGTGGCCCGTCACATCGAGGCGGAGTGCGCCGCCGCCGGTTACCAGGACCCCCCGGCGCAGGGCTCCGCGGACGGCGCCGGTGCTGTCGTGCCGCCACATGTCGCTCACCATGTCGGCGGTGGTCCCGGCGATCGTGTCGGGGACCCGCCCCGGCTCGGGTACGTCGTCGACCCCCACCTCGGCGAGGCGGGCGTCCTCCACGAGGCCGTCCACGACGAGGGTGACCTCGGTCAGCCGGGCGCCCAGGTCGACCACGAGGAGGGGGCCGCCGCCGGGCGGGGCCGAGTACGCCGCCGCGGCGCGGGCACTGTCGACGGCGATGACCCGTACCGGACCCAGACCGTCCATCATCCGGCGCGCCGCCTCCCGCTCCTCGGGGCCGGCGAGGACCGGGTGGGTCAGCATCACGACGGTGTCGTGCTCGCCGTCGCCCGGGGCCGAGGCGGTCAGCCGGCGCAGCAGCCGGAGCTGGGAGGCCGAGTCGGTGGTGTGGCCGCGCCGCACAGGACCGCTCGGCACGTCCGCGAAGACGCCCGCTCCCGGCGCCCAGGCGCGGGTCCGGGAGCTGCCGATGTCGAGGGCGATCCCGCGTACGGGCCGCCGTGTGCCCCGGCCCCCGACTGCTGATCCGAACGATCCCATCGCTTCCGTCCATTCGCTGCGGACCCGCTGATTGCGAGGCCGATATGGGGCTCACTATGCAGTATCCGCAGCGGGAGCGCTATGACGCACAGGGATCGAAGGTCAAGCGGTGAAGTGCGGTCAGTTCTCGGCGCCGAGCCACAGGTCGGGTCCGAACACCTCGTAGTGGATGTCGGCCGCCGCCGTGCCGGCGTCGAGGAGATCGCCGCGCACCGTGCGGAGGAAGGGGAGCGGCCCGCACAGGTAGGCGGTCGTGCCCGTCGGGAGGTCGAGCGCCGTGACGTCCGCGCGGCCCGGGCGGGCGTCGGAGTCGCCCGGCTCCTCGTACCAGAGGTGCAGCGTCCCGTGCGGCAGTGCGTCGACGAGGCGCCGGAGCTCGGCGGCGTGGGCGTGGGAGGCGGGGGAGCGGTCGGCGTGCACGACCGCGACCGGGCGGGTGGACCCGGTGGCCGCGAGGTGGTCGAGCATGGCCAGCATCGGGGTGCTGCCGATACCGGCGGAGGCGAGCAGCAGGGGGCTCTGGTCCTCCGGCAGCACCAGGTCGCCGAACGGTGCCGAGACCTCCACGGTGTCGCCCGCGCGGGCGTGGGCGTGCAGCCAGGAGGACACCTCGCCCGCCGGGTCGCCGTCGACCCGCTTCACGGTGATGCGCCACTGCGGACGGCCGGGTGCGGCGGACAGGCTGTACTGGCGGATCTGCCGGGCGCCGTCGGGCAGCTGGACCTGCACGCTCACGTACTGGCCGGGCCGGAACGAGGCGGTGGGGCTCCCGTCGGCGTGCCGCAGGACGAAGGACACCGTGTCGGCGGTCTCCTCTTGGCGCTCGGCGATCTCCATCGAGCGCCAGACCTCGCCCTCGGGGACGCCCGTCTCCTGGTAGAGCCGGGCCTCGATGGCGATGAGCGCGTTCGCCATCAGCCAGTACACCTCGTCCCAGGCCCGTGCGACCTCCGGGGTCACCGCTTCGCCGAGGACCTCCACGATGGCGGCGAAGAGGTGCTCGTGCACGACCTTGTACTGCGCCGAGGTCACGCCGAGGGAGGCGTGCTTGTGGGCGATCCGGGACAGCATCGCGTCGGGACGGCTGTCCGGGTTCTCGAGCAGGGCGACGGCGAAGGCGGCTATGGAGCCGGCGAGTGCCTTGCGCTGCTCGCCGTTGGTCTGGTTGCCCCGGTTGAACAGGTCGCGCAGCAGCTCGGGGTGTGCGGCGAAGAGGCGCGAGTAGAACCGCTCGGTGATCTGGTCGAGCGCGCCGCCGACGGCGGGCAGGGTGGCGCGTACAACCGGAATGGCCTGCTCGGACAGCATGGGAACTTCCAATCTGGTAGATGATCTGCGTATTAAAGAGCGTGCGTGTGGGGCTGACTGGCGCCTGGTGGCGCGGATGGTTCAGGAGGTGGGGCGTGGGGTGAGGGAGAGGAGTAGCGGACCCGTCGGCGAGGTCACGAGCTCTGTCACGGTGAGTGGGTCGAGCGCGCGGTAGAACGCCTCCTGTGCCTCGCGCAGCGCCCCCCGCAGCCGGCATGCCGCGCGCAGGGGACATGGCGGATCGCCCTCGCAGGCGACGACCTCCTCGTCGCCCTCCAGCGTGCGGGTCAGCCAGCCCACCGACGAGCGTCGGCCCAGTTCCGTCAGGGCCAGGCCGCCGCCGCGCCCGCGCCGCGCCTCGACCACGCCGAGGTGTTGGAGTCGGGTGACCACCTTCGCCATGTGGGCGTAGGGCACGTCCATCGACTCCGCCACCTCGCGGGTGGTGACGGATTCCTCCGGTGCGGTGACCGCCAGGCGCATCACGGCACGGAGCGCCAGGTCGGTGAACTTTGTCAGCCTCACGGTGTGACCGTATCAAAGTGGCATCTGCATGACGTATTCAGGGGGTGGGTCGGCGCCTGTGGCGTCGCCAGAGCCACCAGCCGCCGGTGAACAGGCAGCTGGCGGTGAGCACCATCCCGAGCACCGGCCATCGTCCACCGGCGATCCGGAGGTCCGAGGTGACGACCAGGAACACCGCGACCGCCGGGACGAGCAGGGATGCCAGCGCGCGCAGCAGTGCCAGACCCATGGCCGCGTCGACCCGGACCCCGCGCGGTACGCGCAGGTCGGGGGAGCCGACGTAGAAGACGGTGGCCCGGCCTGTCAGCCGCGTGGTGGCCCGCCAGTACATGACGGCCAGGTACGGGAGCCATACGAGCGGCGCCACCAGGCCGACGAGGAAGACGAGGCACGACAGCGCGATCTGGAAGATCCGGACGAGCTTCCCCGGGCCGTCCGTGGCCGGCGTGAGCAGGCCCAGGAGCCGCGCCATCCTGATCACCAGGCCCCACAGCGCCGCCCACCGTCCCCGCGTTTCCGGCCGGCGGGTGCGGGACGGAGCGGCGGTCAGCGCCGCGCGGGCCGCCGCGGTGTCCTCGTACACGCCCTGGAGGACGAGCAGTTCGGCTGCCCGCTCGGGGTCCGTGGCGTCCCGCCCCTCCGCAGCGGCGAGCTCGAAGATCATGCGGGCCTGGGACAGCAGGGCGCCGCAGAACGCGACGGGGATGAACAGCATGAAGGGACCGCCGACGAAGGCTCCCTCGGCGGTCACCGCCCGCCGCCCGCGCGTCACGATCAGGGCTCGCAGGGCCGCCGCGTCGGCATCGGGGTGGGCGGCCCGCAGGCGCTCGACGGCCTTTCCGGCGCCCGGCCCCATGCGGCGCAGGGCGAAGGAGGCCAGGGACTCCGGCAGCCTGCCCGGCTCCGCAGCGACCTCCCGCAGCAGGGAACCCGCGAGCCCGCCCGCCGGCGCCGCCCCGGCCTCCTTCCGCACCTCGGTCCGCCCTCCTTGCGCAGGGTCAGGCCAGGACCTTGGCCTTCGCCTTCTCGAATTCCTCGGGGGTGATGGCGCCCTTGTCCTTCAGCTCCGCCAGCCGGGCCAGTTCGTCGGTGGCGCTGCCGCCGCCCGCGGGCGCCGTCCCGGCCGTCTTGCGGATGTAGTCCTGGAACGCGGCCTCGCTCTCCTTGGCCTGCTTCATGTCACGCTGCCCCATGCTCCTGCCGCGGGCGATCACGTACACCAGCACCCCGAGGTAGGGGAGCAGGATGCAGAAGATCAGCCAGCCGGCCTTCGCCCAGCCGTTGAGCGAGTGGTCGCGGAAGATGTCGGTGATCACCTTGAACAGCAGGAAGAGCCACATGATCCAGATGAAGAACCACAGCATCGTCCAGAAGACGTCGAGGAGGGGATAGTCGTCCATTCCTGCACACTCCGTTCCCACCCGGCCGGGAGAGCCTGGCGTTGGAGTGAGTCTCACCCAGCCCTCGCGGCCCCGCACGTCGTGGCGGCCCGGCGTGCGGGCCTCACGCCGGCGTGTTCGGATGGAGGCCGCGGACCGCGAGTGGGCGGCACCCGAGGGCCCGGGCGGAGTGCCGTCCGGCCGAAAGCCCCGGGCCGCGCGCGCCGCGCAGCCCGGGAGTGGTCTCAGTCGCGGCGCAGCCCCAGAGACATGGCCTCAGTCGCCGCGCAGCCCGGGAGCCTTGGTCTCAGTCGCGGCGCAGGGCCGCCAGGGCGCGGTCCGCGTGGGCGCTCATCCGCAGTTCGCTGCGGACGACCTCGCGTACTCGCCGGTCCTGGCCGATCACGAACGTGACCCGCTTGGTCGGGGCGAGGGAGAACCCGCGCTTCACGCCGAACCGTTCGCGTATGGCGCCCTCGGTGTCGGACAGCAGGGGGTAGCCGAGGGAGTGCCGCTCGGCGAACTCCTGCTGCCGCTCCACGTCGTCCGAGCTGATCCCGACGGGGAGCGCCCCGACGGCACGGAACTCGGCCGCGAGGTCGCGGAAGTGACATGCCTCGGCCGTGCACCCGGGCGTCAGCGCGGCCGGGTAGAAGAAGAGCACGACCGGCCCCTCGGAAAGCAGTCCGCTGAGGGAGCGCGCCGCGCCCGTCTCGTCCGGAAGGCTGAAGTCCTCGACGAGGTCACCGACGTTCATGGAAGCCCATCCCCGATCAGTACCCGCATGCCACCGGCACCTCCGGTGGCCGGTCGGTGAGGCTACCGCAGGGTAGGGACCCGTCGGCACAGAGGGGTGGGTGAAGCCACCGGCCGAGGGTGTCGTGTCAGCCCCGGGGGGCCGCCTCCGCCCCCCGCACCGCCCCGGTCCGCGTGGCGGCGCGGCGGTCGAGCACCGCGAGGGCGCGTTCGCCCCACCGCAGGTTCTCCTCCTCGAAGAACCGGCCGCGCATCAGCGTGAGATAGGGCCCGACCCGCTCCGCCTCGGCGAGGTAGGTCTCCTCGTCCCGGCCGTCGAGCATCCATTCCCGCAGCCGGTCGTAGCGGGCGAGCTTGGCCTGGGCCGTCTCCATCCGCTGCGCCACGAAGCCGCGCACCGCCGTCGTGTCGCCCTCGTCGCACGCCTGCACCTGGACCAGGAGCTCGTCCCGTACGGCGCTCGGCCGCGGAGGTGTCGAGGTGTAGGCCGCCAGATCCCGCAGTCCCGGCTCCGTGAGGCTGAACATCCGCTTGTTCGGACGCCGTTCCTGCTCCACGACACGGGCGGTGATCAGCCCTGCCTCGTCGAGGCGGTCCAGCTCGCGGTAGAGCTGCTGCGGGGTGGCCGCCCAGAAGTTGGCGACGGACACGTCGAAGATCTTGGCCAGGTCGTATCCGGATGCCTCGCCCTCCAGGAGAGCTGCGAGGACGGCGTGCTTGAGCGACATTCCGACACGCTAGCAGCACGTTTAATAGTTTCCTCCGCACCTATTCACCAGTGTGACCCGCGGGTGTTCACAGGGGGGCCGGCGACTGTTCACCGGGGGCCCCACGGGCCGGACGGGTGTCCTTCGCTGGCACGTCCGTCCGGCGCCTGCCTAGGCTGGAGAGAGGCAGGACGCGGGGGAGCAGATCCGAGGGGCAGCGCGATGGACAGCGACTCGTTCGTCTACACCACCTATATCCGGACGACGCCCGACGAGCTCTGGCAGGCGCTCACGGACCCCGAGCTCACCCGGCGCTACTGGGGTGTGGCCTTCGAGACGGACTGGACTCCCGGAGCCCCCATGGTCTGGGACGAGGGCGGCCGCAGCACCGCCGACCCCGAGCAGGTCGTCCTCGCCGCCGAACCCGGCCGCCTTCTCTCGTACAGCTGGCACACCTTCACCCCCGCCTGGGCGGAGGCCGTCGGCCTCGGGCACGAGGTCTACGAACGCCTCGCCGCGGAGCGCAGATCGAAGGTGACCTTCGTGATCGAGCCTTCCGGCGACATCGTCAAACTCACGGTCACGCACGGGGACCTGGAGCCCGACGGGACCATCAGGGAGCTGATCGGCGAGGGGTGGCCCGCACTGATCGCCAGCCTCAAGTCCCTCCTGGAGACCGGTGAGGAGCTCCCCGAGCCCGCCCGCTGACCCATTCGAGTCGTCTCGCCCGCCACTCGCCCGCCACGCCCGGCGCCTTGATCATCTTTTCCTCTGTTGATCCGTTTTGATGTTCGGGTCGGCACCGCCCGCCGGCGTCGTCGTCCGGAAGGGGAGGGTGTCCGACGTGTCGTCACGCAGATACGTTCGGGGGTGGGGAGCGCTGTCCCTGGCCGTCGGAGCCGTACTCGTCGGTACGGCCGCCCAGTCGTCCACCGGCCGGGACACACGCCCCCGCGCCGCCCCCGACCCCACCGCCATCGTCACCGTCGACGGCTGCTCCGCCGACGGCGGGCTCTGCTCCGTGCCCCGCCACACCGCCGTCCTGACCGGCGGGCCCGTGCTCACCGGAGACCCGTTCCTGCTCGACACGCGGGTGTCCGGGCCCGTGGAGATCGCGCTGCGCACACCCGGCCTACTCGCCGACGTCACCGTCACCGACCAGCGCGGCCGCCAGGTCGCCGGTGCGTCGAGCGCCGACGGCACCCGGTGGACCAGCGCGGCGGTGCTGCCCACGGGGGCCCGGCTCGCCGCCCGCCTCGTCGTCGAACACACCGGGACGGGAGAGCCCCGTCGGCACATCGCCCGCCTGGACTTCCGCACCGCCGCGGAGCCGGCCGGGGAGCGGCTCACCGTCGCCTTCGGGCCGGAGGACGGCCGCACGTACGGTGTGGGCCGGCCGGTCACCGCCGAGCTCAGCCACCCGGTCCCGGCCGACGACCCCGCGGCCCGCCGTGCCGTCGAGCGAGCCCTCGACGTGCGGTCCGAACCCCACGTCGAGGGCTCCTGGTACTGGGTCGGCCCCTCCACCCTCCACTACCGGCCCCGTACCTTCTGGCCCGCCCGCGCCACGGTCCGGGTCCACAGCGGACTCGACGGGGTCCGGGTCGGACGCGGGCTCCACGGCGGCCCCTCGCGTCCCCTCACCTTCACCACCGGAGCCCGGGTCGAGGCCGTCACCGACGCCAGGGCCCTCACGATGACCGTCTCCGAGGACGGACGCGTTCTGCGCACCCTGCCGGTCACCACCGGGAAGGCGGGCTACCGCACCCGGGGCGGCATCAAGGTCGTCCTCGGAAAGGAGCCGCTCGTCCGCATGCGGGGCGACTCCATCGGCATCGCCCGCGGCAGCCGCGACTACTTCGACCTCAAGGTCCGTTGGGCCACCCGGGTGACCTGGAGCGGCGAGTACCTGCACGCGGCCCCCTGGTCCGTCGACGCGCAGGGCAACGAGAACGTCAGCCACGGCTGCACCGGCATGAGCACCGAGGACGCCGCCTGGCTGTTCCGCACGGTCCGCGAAGGGGACCTCGTCCGTGTGATCAACGGATACGGGGAGCCCATGAGCCCGTTCGACAACGGCTTCGGCGACTGGAACCTCAGCTGGCCCCAGTGGCAGCGCGGCAGCGCCTTCGACCCCGGCGCCGGCGTCGCCGCGGCCGGACCCGCAGCCGGTCCCTTCCGCCCGGAACTCTGAACGAGCGGTACGGGGGGTGTGTCCGCGCCGACGGTCACCGGCGCGCCACGCCGCCCGGCCGATGGGCGCGCCCCGCGTCGTACCCCTCGGTGATACTGACGTCCTGTCAGCTCACTCTCGACCCCAGGAGCCCCGATGCCGGACGTCACCGAAGTCGCGGTCGGGGACGCGACGCTTTACGTCGAGGCGCGATCCCTCGGCCCCGAAAGGGAGTTCGACGGCGAGCTCGAAGGGCTCGGCGACCACCTGCCCGACCTCTCCGCGGTCACCGAGGCCCTCTCCTCCTTCGCGGGGCAGATCGGTGACGCGCTGCACCAGGCGGCGCCGGACCGCGCGACCGTCGAGTTCGGCTGCCAACTGGGCCTGGCCGCCGGCAAGCTCACGGCACTCGTCGTCTCGGGCAACGCGAACGCGAGCCTGCGGGTGACGCTCGAATGGACGAAGAAGCCCCACTGAGCGCGGGGTCCCTCGCCGCGGGCTCAGAGACCGCCGCCGGCCGGAGGCTTCTCCGCCGTCGTCTCCCCGTCCGGGTCGGGCAGGGGAGAGGCCGGGGCGGCGCGGAGAAGTACAGCAGGAAGCCGAAGCCGAGCAGCAGCACCCCGGCCCAGGGCGCCCAGGCGCCCAGCGGATCGGACGCGGGGCCGCCCGCCGGGTGGGGCCGCAGCAGTTCGGTGCCGACCAGGATGCCGAGGGCCAGGAGCAGCAGGACGTTCACCGCCCCCGCCAGTCGGGCGATACCCGAGAGGGCCGCGCCGGTGGCGAGTTCGATGGCGCCGAGGGTCAGCGCGGCGCCCGGCAGGAAGGCGATCAGCGGCGGGACGTACAGGACCGTGGGCTCCTCGTGCAGGAGCGGCCCGGCCCATCGCAGGGACGCGGCCGTGACGAGGATCGCCGCGACCACCGGCAGGGCCGTACGGGCCGCCGGGAGCCGGTCGCCGAAGAGGCGCAGCAGACCGACGCCCAGGCCGAGCACCGCGTACCCGACGACGGCCGGGACGGTCGCGTGCCGCATCACGCCGAGCCCGATGGTGAGCAGGACGTAGCCCAGGACGGTGGTCGCCGGGCTGAACCGCTCCGGGCGCTCCCGCACCTCCCGGAGCGACCGTCGCGCGTCCTCGAAGGAGACCTCCTCGGCGCGCATCCGCTTCACCAGCGACTGCAGCGCCTCCACCTGGTCGAGCCGCAGGTCGGGCCCCTCGACCGGGGAGAAGTCCAGCTCACCGCCCCGCCCGTCGGGGCCGCCGCCGACCCGGACGAAGAGGCCGGTGGGGACGACGAAGGAGCGCACCCGCATTCCGTAACGGGCGGCCACGTCGTGCAGCGCGCCCTCCACCTCGGCCGTCCGTTCCCCGGCCCGGAGGAGCATGGCGCCGAGCTCGCAGAGCAGCGCGGCCAGGTCCCGCAACCGCTCCCTGCCGGCGTCCTCGGCCTCCGGCACGGTGACGGTGCTCCCGCCGCGCCGCCAGGGCCGCAGCGCCGCCGCCCGTCGGGCGGCGGCGCGCAGATCGAAGCGGGACAGCCTCACCACACGCGCCCGCTTCCCGTGGCGACGGCGCCACGCCTCCCCCGAAACGCAGACAAATTACGCATTTCGGAAAGGTAGCAGCGGGTGGGCGGTCGCGCGCCGCAGCCCAGCGGAGCCGGGCGGACGCCTTCTCGGGTCAAGCGGCGTGACGCGTTCTCGGATCAGGCGGTGGGACGCGTTCTCGGATCAGGCGGCGGGGCGCGGCTCGCGCCACATCCCCCACAACGTGGGTCCGCCGCCCGGCAGTCGCAGCTCCTCGCGCACGGCGAAGCCGAAGTGCTCGTACACCGGGAGGTTGGACTCCTTGGAGGACTCCAGGTAGGCGGGCATGCCCGCCGCGTCGGCCTTGGCGAGGCCCGAGCGCAGCAGGGCGGACCCCTGGCCCCGGCCCTGGGCGGCCGGGTCGGCGCCGATCAGGGCCAGGGACCAGTGGGGCTCCCGGGGCGTGTGCTCGGCGGCCGTCCGCACGGCCTCCCCGAACAGCCCGGCCCGGTCGCCGAGGATGTCCGTGAGCTCCTGGATGGTCTCGGCGTCGGGCACCGCCTTGGCCTGGGCCTCGGGCGCGACCCAGAACGCGGCGGCCGCGTCGGTGCGTTCGCACACGCCGTGGCGGACGTACTGGCGGGTGAAGAGCGTGGTGAAGTAGCGCCCCAGCGCGGTCGCGCGCGAGGTCTCTTCGGGGAAGAACCAGCGCATCATCGGGTCGTCGTCGAAAGCGCGGGTCAGGACGCGGCTGATGGCCGCGGCGTCGTCGATCGTTGCCGTTTTGGGCATGTTCGTTATCGCCATAAGGGTCATTGTGCCCCTTGATGATCTTGAACGGTCGACGGGGGGTCGGATCCGGATCCGACCCCCCGTGCCGGGTGCCCGGCCGGGGCCGGACACCCGTCTCAGACGCGTCCGCCGCCCGCCGTGTCCGACGACAGCCGCTGGGCGGCGTAGATCGGCACGACCGACAGCAGGACCAGTGCCGCGGCCACCACGCTGACCACCGGCGCCTGCTGAGGGCGAGTCATGTTCTCGAAGATCCAGACCGGCAGTGTCCGCACCCCCGGCCCCGCCGTGAAGGTGGTCACCACGATCTCGTCGAAGGAGAGCGCGAAGGCGAGCAGGCCGCCCGCGAGGAGCGCGGAGCGCAGCAGCGGGAAGGTGACGTCCCGGAAGGTGCGGAACGTGTGCGCGCCGAGGTCCATCGCCGCCTCCTCGTACGAGCCGGGGAGTCTGCGCAGCCGGGCCACCACGTTGTTGAAGACCACCACGATGCAGAAGGTCGCGTGGCCGACGACCACGGTGAACATGCCGAGGCCCACCCCGAGCGGCCGCAGCACCGTGCCGAAGGCCGAGTTGAGCGCGATGCCGGTGACGATGCCGGGCAGCGCGATCGGCAGCACCACCGCGAAGGAGACGGCCTCGCGCCCGAAGAACGAGTGGCGCTGCACCGCGAAGGCGATCAGCGTGCCGAGCACCAGCGCCACCGCCGTCGCCGCCAGCCCCGCCCGCACCGAGGTCCACAGGGCCGCGCGTGCGCCCTCGTTGTCCCAGGCGGCCGCCCACCAGTCGAGCGTCAGCCCCGGTGGGGGCCAGCTCGCCGAGCGGTCGGGGTTCAGCGAGCCGAGCAGCACGAGCAGCAACGGCAGGTAGATCACCGCGAAGCCGAGGCCGGCCGCGGTGCGCAGCGCGATCCGCGCGGGTCGGGAGAGGTTCATCGGTCGCGGTCCTTCCGGCCGGTCACAGGCTGCGCAGCGCGCCGGAGCGCCGCACCGCGAGCAGGTACACCACGATGACGGCGACCGGCACGGTGCCGAGCGCGGCGGCCAGCGGCAGGTTGAGGGTGACGTTGGAGTAGACGAGGTTGCCGATCAGCTGGGTCTTGCCGCCGACGATCTGCACCGTGATGTAGTCGCCGAGACTCAGCGAGAAGGTGAAGACGGACCCGGCGGCCACCGCCGGCCACACCATCGGCAGGACGACGGAGACGAAGGTGCGGCCCGCCCGCGCGCCGAGGTCGGCCGAGGCGTGCAGCAGGCTGTCGGGAAGCTGCACGAGCGCCGTGTGGATCGGCAGCGCCATGTACGGCAGCCAGAGGTAGGTCAGGACGAGCACCGTGGCCGTGAGTCCGTACCCCGGGCCGCTGAGCCCGAACGGCCGCAGCGCCCAGTCCAGTGGGCCGCCCTCCGACAGGATCAGCCGCCACGCGTACACCTTGACGAGATACCCGGCCCACAGCGGCATGAGCAGCGCCACGACGAACAGCGGCCGGCGGCGCGGCGGGGCCACCCGGGCCGTGTAGAAGGCGAGCGGGAAGGCGATGAGGGCGCAGAGCGCGGTCACCGCGAGGGCGACGGCGACGGTGCGCAGGGCGACCGTCCGGTAGACGGGGGAGGCGACCAGTTCCTCGAAGTTCTGCGAGGTCCAGATCCGTACGACCTCGGAGGTGAAGCTGTCGGTCGTCCAGAAGGCGGAGAGGAACAGCGCCGCGAGGGAGCCGAGATAGGCGAGGACCAGCCAGAGCAGCGGCGCCGTGAGCAGGGCCGCGAGCCGCAGCCGGGGGCGGCGGTGCAGGGCCCCGGCGAGCCGCCTGACCGGACCGCGGGCCCGGTCCGGCCCGGCCGTGGCAGTGGCTCCGGCGGCGCGCGGGGAGGGGGAGAGGGTGGTCATGGCGCCCGGATCAGCCCTTGATCTCGTTCCATGCCTGGACCCACTTCGCGTACGGGACGCAGCGCGTGTCCGTACGCCCGTCGAGGCACTGCTCGATCGGCGTGGTCCAGAAGTGCACCTGCTTCCAGTAGCCCTCGTCGGTGGCGTGGAAGGTGGCGCAGTGGTTCTTGTCGGCCGTCTCGGCGCACGACTTCGCGTTGGCCGGGGCCTCGCCGAAGTACTCGGCGACCTGGGCGTTGGTCTTCGGCGAGACGATCCAGTCGAGCCACTTGTAGGCGCAGGTGGGGTGCTTGGCCTTGGCCGAGACCATCCAGGTGTCGGACCAGCCGGTCGAGCCCTCCTTGGGCAGGACCGCGTCGATCTTCGCGCCCTCGGCCTTCGCCAGGTTGGCGATGACCTGCCAGCTGGTCCCGACGACGGAGTCGCCGCTCTTGAAGGCGGAGATCTCCTTGAGGTAGTCGCTCCAGTACTCGCCGATGTGCGCGTTCTGCTCCTTGAGCAGGGCGACCGAGGCGTCGAACTGCTTCCGGTCGAGCGCGTACGGGTTCTCGATGCCGAGCTCCGGCTTGGTCGCCTTGAGGTACAGGGCGGCGTCCGCGAGGTAGATGGGGGAGTCGTAGGCGGTGACCTTCCCGCTGTGCGCCGCCGCCTTGTCGAAGACGGCGGACCAGGAGTCGGGGGCGGGCTTCACCTTGTCCGTGTCGTACATGAGGAGGTTGGCGCCGCGGCCGTGCGGGATGCCGTAGGCGACGCCCTTCACGGAGTTCCAGTCCTTGTTCTTGAGCCCGGCGAAGACGTCGGCGTAGTTCGGGACCAGCGCCGTGTTGACGGGGGCCGCGTCACCGGAGGCGATGAGCCGCAGGGAGGCGTCGCCGGACGCGGAGACGGCGTCGTACGCGCCCGTCTTCATCAGCGACACCATCTCGTCGGAGGTCGCCGCGGTCTTGGTGTTCACCTGGCAGCCGGTCTGCTTCTCGAATGCGCCGACCCAGTCGACCTTCGGGTCGTTGGAGCCGTCCTCGACGTACCCGGCCCAGGCGATGAGGTTGACCTCGCCCTCGGCCTCGCCGAGCGCGGTGGGTGCCTTCAGATCGGGCGGGTTGAGACCGCCGGCCTTCCCGGAACCGGCCGGGTCCGCCGATCCGCAGGCGGTCACGAGGAGCAGTCCGGAGACGGCTGCTGCGGTCAGGAGGGAGCGGTGCGGGCGCACGTGGTTCTCCATTGCGTGAGGGGGCGGTGAGGGGGCGTGACGGGGGCGCGTGCGGAGTGGGGGCGCTGTTCGCCGGGGTTCGCGTGGGCGCGGGAGCGCGAAGGCGCTGTTACGGGGTCTCGGGGACGCGTACGGCGTGGCGCGGGTCCCAGCGGAGGCCGATCCGGGCGCCGCGGAAGCCGGCGAGGTCGGCGGAGGAGGTCTCCAGGTTCTGCTGGACGGCGGTGAGCCGGCCGCCCGTGTCGAGGTCGACCAGGAAGCGGGTCGAGTCGCCGAGGTAGACGACCTCCGCGACCGTGCCGACGGCGGTGGCGACGCCCGGTTCGCCGGGCGAGCGGAGTGCGGCGGGGTCGGTGACGACACGGATCTTCTCCGGCCTGATGCTGTACGTGCCCGGTGCCCCGACCACCCGTCGGGCGGTGTCGCCGCTGAGCAGGTTGGAGGTGCCGACGAAGCCGGCGACGAAGGGGCTCCCGGGGCGCTCGTAGATCTCGGCGGGGGTCCCGACCTGTTCGATCCGGCCCTGGTGGAAGACGGCGATCCGGTCGCTCATGGTCAGGGCCTCCTCCTGGTCGTGGGTGACGAACACGAAGGTGATGCCGACCTCGCGCTGGATCTCCTTGAGCTCGACCTGCATCCGCTCGCGGAGCTTGAGGTCGAGCGCGCCCAGCGGTTCGTCGAGCAGCAGCACGCGGGGGCGGCCGACGAGCGCGCGGGCGAGGGCGACCCGCTGGCGCTGGCCGCCGGAGAGCTCGGCGGGCCGGCGCCTGCCGAGTCCGTCGAGCCCGACCCGGACGAGGAAGGCACGGGCCCGCACCAGGCGCTCGGCGCGTGGCACCCCGCGCACCTTGAGGGGGTAGGCGACGTTCTGTTCGACCGACATGTGGGGGAAGAGCGCGTAGTCCTGGAAGACGGTGTGGACGTCGCGCTCGAAGGGTGCGAGCCGGGTGACGTCCCGGCCGGCCAGCTCGACGGTCCCCGCGCTCGGCGGTTCGAATCCGGCGATCATCCGCAGCACGGTGGTCTTCCCGGATCCCGAGGGGCCGAGCATCGAGAAGAACTCGCCGTCGGTGATCTCCAGGTCCACGCCGGCGACGGCCTCGGTCCGGCCGTAGGTCTTGCGCAGTCCCGTCAGCCGGATCGCCATTCCCTCCATGGGCGGGAACCTTTCTGGTGCGGTGGAGCGTTGCTCGGGCGTGGCCGTAAACATATGAAGTCATAGTTCAAATCTCAAGACCCCTTTAAGGTAAAGGCTGAGTCAACGCTCAACGCTCAACGCTCAACGCTCAAGCTCGACGCGCGAGGTGGTTCACCGTGAGACCGAACGGCAAGCCCGACGACGGGGGCGGAGCGGCCGGGGCGGGCACCGCCCGCAGGGCCGTCTTCACCCCGGTCGACACCCGCGCGCGCGTGGACACCGTCGTCCGCCGCATCGCCGACGCCATCGAGCTCGGACTCCTCGCCGACGGGGAGCAGTTGCCCGGCGAGACCGAACTCGCCGGCCAGCTCGGCGTCTCCACCGTCACCCTGCGCGAAGCGCTCATGGCCCTGCGGCAGCAGGGGCTCGTCACCACCCGCCGCGGCCGCGGCGGCGGCAGCTTCGTCACTCTCCCCGACAACCCTCCCGAGGAGCGGCTGCGCGCCCGCCTCGCCGACTGGTCCACCGAGGAACTCCGCGACCTCGGCGACCACTGGGCCGCCGTCTCCGGGGCCGCCGCCCTGCTCGCCGCCCGCCGCACCCAGCCCGGCGACCTGCGCCCCCTCACCCGTACGGTCGAGGAACTCACGGCCGCCGAGGATCCGGCCTCCCGCGGCCGGCTCTACGGGCGCTTCCACGTCGAACTCGCCGCCGCCGCGCAGTCCGCCCGGCTCACCCGCGAGGAGATCGCCCTCCAGACGGACCTGGGCGCCCTGCTCTGCCTCGTCCTCGACCCGGCCCATCTCGCCGTTCTGTCGGATCGTCACCGCGCCGTGATCTCCGCCGTGCAGGATGAGGCCGACGAGCGGGCCAGAACGCTCGCCGAGACATGCGTACGGGAGTCGGTGGAGCGGCTGATCGCGCTGCGCCTCGCCGCCCCCGGCCGCGCAGCCGAGCCTCGTTCCCAGGAGGACACGCATGGCCAGGAGCACCGGGCTCGCGGGCCCCGCAGGGGCCACCACTGAGACCGCGCGCGCCCAGGACGGACCGGCCGCGGCCGCGAAGGCCCGGACCGCGACGGCCGTGACGGCGACCGCCGAAACCGCCGGGAGCGCCACCCCGGCGGCCGGGGCCCCGCGCGCCGGTGCGGCGGTGCCGGACGCGGACGGCGGCCCCGTCGCCGAGGTCGTGCGCAGGGTGCGGGACGCGCTCGAACAGGTCTTCACCGTCGTCGCCGAGACCGGCGCCGACACGAGCGCCGCGCTCGCCGACGTGTCGACGGCGGGACGCCGGCCCGTCGCCACCGACCTGGCCGCCCTGCGCCCCGGCCTGCGCGCCCGCCTCGCCGCCCTCCCGCTCGTCTCCGGCGTGGGGTTCGTCGCCGCGCCCGGCCTCCTCGCCGACGTCCCCGGTTGCCTCGAATGGTGGCAGCGCGGACCCGGCGGAGCCGTACGCCCGCTCCTCCTCGACCTCGACCCGGAGCACTCCGCGTACTCCGACTACACGCACTGGGACTGGTACACCCTGCCCCGTGACACCGGCCGTCGGGCCGTCGCGGGACCCTACGTCGACTACCTCTGCTCCGACGAGTACGGCCTCACGCTCTCCGCACCGGTCACGCACGCCGGGCGGTTCGTCGGGGTGGCCGCGGCCGACGTCTACCTGCGCCACTTCGAGGCGATCGTGCTGCCCGTGCTCCAGCGGCTGCCGGTGCCGGCCCGGCTCGTCAACGCACGGGGCCGGGTCGCCGCCTCCACCGACCCCGCCCACCTCGCCGGATCCCTCACCAGGGGACCGGACTTCGCCGCCGTCCTCGCCGGCCCGCCCGCCGAGCACCACGCCGACGGCCTCCGCCTGCTGCCCTGCGGCGGCGCCCCGCTCGTCCTGGTCACCGCCGCGGACTGAGCGGCGCCCCGCCGTCGCCCCCGTGGTGCCCCGCTGTCCCCTTCACCGTGGCGCTGGCCGGGTCCGGTCCGCGTGGCGCCGGCCGGGTCCCACCCCCATGGCGCCCCTCGCCACCTGCGACGATGGCGCCATGGATCACGTCGAGGGGAAGAGCGGCCCGCTGGCCGCGGCGGTCGCGCTGCGCGAGCAGGGCCGTAAGGACGAGGCCCGTGAGCGGCTCGTCGCGCTCGCCGCCCGATGGCCAGACGACGCGGAGGTCGCGTACCAGACGGCCTGGGCGCACGACGTCCTCGGCCTGGAGGCGGAGGCCGTGCCGTACTACGAACGAGCCCTCGCCGGAACGGGGCTCACCCCGGACGACCGGCGCGGCGCGCTCCTCGGCCTCGGCAGCACCTACCGGATCCTCGGCCGGTACGAGGAGGCCGTCGCCCTGCTGACCGGCGCCGCCGAGGAGTTCCCCGAGGACGGCTCGCTGCGGGCGTTCCTCGCGATGGCCCTCTACAACACCGGCCGTCACCACGACTCGGTCCGGCTGCTCCTCCGCCTCCTCGCCGCCACCAGCGACGACCCGTCCGTACGGGAGTACCGGCCGGCGATCGAGCATTACGCCGAGGACCTCGACGCGGTCGAGTGACCCGTCCGCCGGGCGGGCGGAGGGGCGCGCCGGGGGTTCCGCGGGCCGGTGCCTCAGTCGTTCACGGCGGTCAGGAGGACCACCGCGTCCTCCAGGGCCGTCAGGCCGTGCCGCTCCTTGGGGATCATCCGCAGCGCGCCGGCCCCCATCTCCTGCGCCCACCCGGGCGAGGTCAGCTTCACCCTGCCCCGCAGCACCTGGAGGCTCGCCGCCGGGGGAGCGTTGTGTTCGTCCAGGGAGGTGCCCGAGGTCAGGGCGATGACGGTCTGCCGGAGCACCCCGTCGTGCATCACCAGATGGGCGCTGCGCCCGTGCGCGGCGGTGCGGGCCGCGGCCAGGTGCTCGTCGGCGAGCTCGGTGAGGTCCGACATCATGAATCTCCCTGCGGGGTGCCCTCCGGAGAGGTGCGCGGGCGGATACCCCCAGCCTCCCGTGTGACGTCCGGGACGCAACTCGGGACCGCCGGTCGCGCCGGCACGGCCGCCGCCACGAGCCCGGTGGCGGCGCACGCCCCGGCCGCGAGCAGCGCGGCCGACCAGCCGTGGACCGCGTACAGCCATGTGCCGGCCAGGGAACCGAGCGCACCTCCGCCGAAGGTGGCCAGCATGAAGACCGTGTTGACCCGTGCCGCCACCTCCCGCCCGATCGCGAAGATCCGCGCCTGCGCGGCGACCTGGCACGAGCTGACCCCGACGACCAGCAGGTTCGCCCCGGCCGCGAGGCCCACGGCCGAGGCGGGGGCCAGGCCCGCCACCGTGAGCCCGAGCCCCGCGCAGACGAGCCCGCCGGCGTTGACCGCGCCCGCTCCGAACCGGTCGGTGAGCGGGCCCGCCGTCGCCGAGAGCAGCGCCGCGGGCAGTGTCAGCAGACCGAACAGCCCGGCCGCACCCGGCCCGTACCCCAGCGGCGGAGCCGCCAGATGGAAGGCGAGCACGGCCCAGAAGACACTGAACGCGGCGAAGGCGCAGGCCCCGATCAGCGCCGCGACCCGCAGCTCCCGATGGGCCACGAGGAGCCGGGGCAGCCCGGCCAGGAGCGCGGTGTACGAGGTGCGCCCCGGCGGCCCCAGCCGCTCGGGCAGCCGCCGCGGCAGCACGAACAGCAGGGCGGCCGTCGCCACCGCGGCCACCACGTACGCCGTCCGCCAGCTGCCGCTCGCGTCGGCCACGGCGCCCGAGACCGTACGGGAGAGGGTCGAGCCCAGGGTCAGGCCGAGGCCCACCAGGGCCACGACCCGGCCCCGCCGCCCGGGGCCCGCGAGGACCGCCGCCACCGGGGTGAGTATCTGCGGAAGGACCGTCGTGGTGGAGAGCGCGAGCGTCGCGACGGTCAGCGTCACCACGTCGGGCGCCGCCGCGGCGACGAGCAGGGCGGCACTGGTCAGGGCGAGCAGCACCGAGGTGAGGCGCCGCAGCCGGGCGGTGTCGGCGGTCGGCACGAGCAGCAGGATGCCGAGCGCGTAACCGACCTGCGCGGCCGGGGCGATCAGCCCCGCCGTCCGCTCCGAGACGTCCAGGCCGCGCGCCACGGCGGCGAGCAGCGGCTGCGGGAAGTAGAGGTTGGCGACGGTGACGGCCCCCGCCACCGCGAAGAGCGGCACGTTCACGGGCCGGGCGGGTGCGGGCGCGGCGAGGGGACTCGGTTCCACGGACTCTCTTCCACAGGGCGGAGGGGGACGTCCCCAGGCTCCCGCCGCCGCCCCCGGCCGAACAAGGTGCGATCATCGAAGCGGCGTTGAGCCACACTCAACGATCGCTGGAGGGGCGATGCTCGAACGGTACGAACTGGAGGCGTTCCTGACGCTCGCCGAGGAGCTCCACTTCGGACGCACCGCCGAACGCCTCGGCGTCACCACCGGCCGCGTCAGCCAGACCGTCAAGAAGCTGGAGCGCCGCGTCGGCACACCGCTCTTCACCCGCACCAGCCGCAGCGTCCGCCTCACTCCGGTCGGCCGGCGCCTGTACGAGGACCTCCTGCCCGCCTACCGGCAGCTGCGCGGCGCCCTGGAACGCGCCACCTCCGCCGGCCACGGCCTCCAGGGCAGGATCCGCGCCGGCTTCGGGACCCCTTGGGGCGGCGAACTGCTCACGGCCGCCGCCGACGCCCTGCTCGCCCTCCACCCCGCCTGCGAGATCACCGTCCGGGAAGTGCCGCTCGACGAAGGGGTCCGCCCCCTCCGGGACGGCACCCTCGACGTCCAGTTCGTCGCCTTCCCCGTCCGCGAACCGGACCTGACCACGGGGCCGGTCGTCATCACCGACGAGCGCGTGCTGCTGCTGCCCGCCGCCCACCCGCTCGCCCGCCGGGCGTCCCTGGGGCTTGAGGACCTCGCGGGCCTCGACCTGATCGCCCCCGAGGGCGCCTGCCCGGACTACTGGACCGACCACCACTACCCCCGCAGCACCCCGTCCGGCGCACCGATCGGCCGGGGCCCGGCGGCCGCCACCTGGCAGGAGGTCCTCTCCCACGTCTCCGCGGGCCGGGGAGTCGCGCCCGGCGCGGCACGCGGCGCCGCCTACCACCCCCGCCCCGGCATCGCCTACGTCCCGCTGCGCGACGCCCCGCCCGTCGCGTACGGCCTGGCCTGGCCGACCGCCGCCGACTCCGGTCTGCTCAGCGCTTTCGTGAAGGAGGTCGGCCGGAGCCGGCCCTGACCCCTGCGGTCCACGGTTCCGCGGACGCCACCAGCGCGCCCGTCAGATGGTCGTACGCCACGTGCGCGTGGAGCCGGACGCCGGTGACGAGGGTGTCGTCGTCCGCGTAGAAGTGCGGGTTGTGGTTGGTGACGAGTCCGCGCCCGTCCGGCAGGGGCACGGGCTGCCCGGAGGCGTCCAGGGTCGCGTCCTGGACGCCGAGCATCACGTACAGCCCGCCGAACCGGCTCACGAACTCGGAGACGTCGTCGTACCCGAGGGTCCCGCCGGTCTCCACCACGCGCTCCTCGCCGACCACGCGGCGGAACGTGGGCAGCGCCGCCGCCACCCACGGGGCGCTGTTGTGCACGGGCGGCACGGGCTGGAGGTACTCGACCGTCGCCGTCGCCCCGTACGCCGCCGCCGAGTGCTCCGCCAGCGTCGTGAGGCGCCGCTGCACCTCGGTCATGTCCGACTCCACGGCGCAGCGGACCGTGCCCCACAGGGTCACGGTCTGGCCGACGATGTTGAAGCGGCCGACGTCCTCCACGTGGCCGATGGACACGGTGACCGCGTCGAACGCCGAGACCTGCCGGTACAGCTGGCCGATGCCCGTGAGGACCGCCCCCACCGCCGGCATCGGGTCGATCCCCTGCCAGGGCGTCGAGCCGTGCGTCTGCTTGCCGGTGACGACGATCCGGACGAGCGCGGAGGCACCGTACTGGTTGCCGATCCGGTACCCCACGTACCCCTGGGGATGCGGCGTCACATGCAGCCCGAAGGCCATCGTCGGCACCGGGCCCGCGAAGGCTCCCGCCTCGACCATGGCCCGCGCGCCGCCCTCCTCGGTCACCGGCGGGCCCTCCTCGGCCGGCTGGAAGACGAAGAGGACCGTCCCCGGCAGCCGGTCGCGCACGCCCGCCAGCACCGTGGCCGCCCCGAGCAGCATCGCGGTGTGGCAGTCGTGTCCGCAGGCGTGCGACACCGGGAACGGGCCGCCCGGGTAGTCGGCGTCGACCACCTGGGAGGCGAAGTCCGTCCCGCACAGGTCCTGTACCGGCAGCGCGTCCATGTCCGCCCGGAGCGCCACCACCCGCTCGCCCCCGGCCGCACCGCGCAGGACTCCCACGACCCCGTGTCCCGCGATACCGGTCCTGACCTCGTCGAGGCCCAGCGCGCGCAGCTGCTCCGCCACCAGCCGCGCCGTGTTCACCTCCCGGTTGGACAGCTCCGGATGCCGGTGCAGATGGCGCCGCCAGGCGACCACCTGATCCGCCACCTCGCCCGCCCGGTCGTCCAGTTCACGGTGGATCGCCTCGCTGTCCAACGGGGACTCCCTCTCGTTCCGGCCGAAGCCGTGGCCATGGGACGCGTGCCGCACCAGCCTGACACCCCTGAGTGGGGTCCGCAGGGAGAGCACGGCACGGCATACGCGCGAGGCCCGTTGGAGAAGGGTGGGAAGCCGGTCTTCGTCACGGCTCACACCGGCGCGAGGAGACGACACATCCTCCGCCACTCTCAACATATAGCGCACCAGGGGGCTTGCGGCAAGGCCCCCGTGGTGGCGCACAATCTCCCCTCGTAGCCAGGACCTGCGGAAACGGGAGACATGCACCCTCAGACCACCAGCGCCTTCGACCTGCCCGACAGCCTCGCGGCCAAGGCGGACGCGGCACTGATCGCCGGCGACGAACGGCACTTCGCGGCCATCGCGGAGAGCCTGGAGCAGACGATCGCCGAACTGTCGGACCGCCTCGCTGCCGAGCGCAGGGCGCCCGGCGGCGTCGGCCAGGCGGCGATGGAGCGGGACCTGGAGATCCACCGGCTGACCGGCCGCCTGCGCGCCCTGCGCCGCTTCGGCCTCGACCTGTGCCTCGGGCACGTCGTCGGCGCGGACGGCGCCGAACCCCTGTACATCGGCCGCCTCGGCCTCACCGACAGCGAGGGGCGCCGGCTGCTCGTCGACTGGCGTTCCCCCGCGGCCGAGCCGTTCTTCGCGGCGACCCACGCCCACCCGATGGGCCTGGAGAGCCGCCGCAGGTACCGCTGGACCCGCGGCCGGATCAGTGACTACTGGGACGAGGTCTTCACCGCCGACGGACTCGACCGGCACGCGGCGCTCGACGACCAGTCCGCGTTCATCGCCACCCTCGGCGGCAACCGGTCGGCCCGCATGCGCGACGTCCTCTCCACCATCCAGTCCGACCAGGACGGCATCATCCGGGCCGGATCGCGCGGCGCGCTCGTCGTCGACGGCGGTCCCGGTACGGGCAAGACCGTCGTCGCCCTCCACCGCTCCGCCTACCTCCTGTACTCCGACCCGCGCCTCGGCCACCGCCGCGGCGGCGTGCTGTTCGTCGGCCCCCACCAGCCGTACCTGAACTACGTCGCCGACGTCCTCCCCAGCCTCGGCGAGGAGGGCGTCCAGACCTGCACCGTGCGGGACCTCGTCGCCGAGGGGGCCAAGGCCGGTGTCGAGTCCGACCCGGAGGCGGCCCGCCTGAAGGCGAGCGCGGCCATGGTCGGGGCGATCGAGACGGCCGTGCGGTTCTACGAGACGCCCCCCACCGAGGGCATGACGGTCACGACCTCCTGGTCGGACGTCCGGCTGAGCGCCGACGACTGGGCCGAGGCGTTCCGGGCGGTCGAGCCGGGAACTCCCCACAACGAGGCGCGCGACCAGATTCTGGAGGAGGTGCTGACGATCCTCACGGACAAGAACGACGGGGACGTGTCACCCGAGCTGTTCCGGAAGTCGCTGCTGCTCGACCGGGAGCTCATCGGCACCCTCAACCGCGCCTGGCCGCTGCTCGAAGCGGCCGACGTCGTCGGCGACCTGTGGGCCGTCCCCGCCTACCTGCGGCTGTGCGCCCCCTGGCTCGGCCCCGACGAGGTCCGCACGCTCCGGCGCGCCGACCCCGAGGCATGGACGGTGTCCGACCTGCCGCTCCTGGACGCGGCCCGCCTGCGGCTCGGCGACCCGGAGGCGTCGGCGCGCAAGCGGCGCCACCAGGCGTCGGTCGACGCCGAGCGCGCCCGCATGGCCGACGTCATCGACAACGTGCTCGCCGCCGACGACGACGGCGAGGGCGCGGTGACGATGCTGCGCGGCCAGGACCTGAAGGACAGCCTGATCGACGACGCGGCCCTGCCCGTCGCCGACCCGGAACCCCTGGCCGGCCCGTTCGCGCACATCGTCGTGGACGAGGCCCAGGAACTGACCGACGCCGAATGGCAGATGCTGCTCCTGCGCTGCCCGTCCCGCAGCTTCACCATCGTCGGCGACCGCGCCCAGGCCCGCCACGGGTTCACGGAGTCGTGGACGGAACGGCTGGAGCGGAACGGCTTCGACCGGATCGACATCACCTCCCTGAGCATCAACTACCGCACGCCGGAAGAGGTCATGGCGGAGGCCGAGCCGGTCATCCGGGCCGAGCTCCCGGACGCCAACGTGCCGACCTCGGTGCGCGGCAGCGGCATCCCCGTCGTCCACGGACCGGTCTCCGAGCTCCACTCGGTCCTCGACACCTGGCTGGCCGAGCACGCGGAGGGCATCGCCTGTGTCATCGGCGATCCGACGTTCCGGGAGACGCCCCGCGTCCGCTCGCTGACCCCGTCGCTGTCGAAGGGCCTGGAGTTCGACCTGGTCGTCCTCGTCGACCCGGACCGGTTCGGCGACGGCATCGAAGGAGCGGTCGACCGCTACGTCGCGATGACCCGCGCGACCCAGCGCCTCGTCGTCCTGACCGGGCCCTGACACCCGTTCCGCGTCTACGGTCGACCGACGGGCATCGGAACCAAACGCCGCACACCCCCGCGGTTGCGGGGGTGTGCGGCGTCGGATGCGGGGATGCGGGTGTCCGCGCGAGTGCGGGGTGACCGCACTCCGGGCGCGGCGGCCGCCGGGGTCAGCCGGTGAAGACCTCCGTCAGGGACCAGATCGCGAGCCCGGCCATGCACACGCCGCCGACGCGCTGCACGGTCTTGAGCGGCACGCGCTTGGCGATGAACCGGCCCGCCACCAGGGCCAGGGCGGAGACGCTCATCAGGGCGGCGAGCGAGCCGATCGCCGTCGACCAGGTGCCGTTGGTGGCGGCGAGGTTGGCGGTGGTGATCTGCGTCAGGTCGCCCCACTCGCTGATGAAGACGGCCATGAAGGCGGTCGAGAAGACGGGCCAGAAGCCGGTGACCGTACGGCCGCCCGCGTCCGCCTCGTCGTCGTCGCCCCCGCCGCGCAGCAGCATGAAGGCGCCGAAGCCGAACATCAGGGCCGAGACCAGCTTCACGGACCAGCCGGGGAGCAGCCCGAGCAGGCTGCCGGCTCCCACGGCGATGGCGACGTGCGCCAGGAAGGCGGTGGAGGTGCCGATCCACACGTACAGCGGACGCATGCGCGTGCCCATGGCGAGGGACGCGAACATCGTCTTGTCGGGAAGTTCGGCGAGGAAGATCAGCCCGAAGGCGGTGAGGATCGCCAAGGGGTCGAGGTGCATACCGGGGCTCTCTGCTCGGTCCGGGCCCATGGACTTCGCACAGCGCCTCGGTGGGCGACGGGAGGACCACTCGGCCCGGCATGACGGACCGCGCCCACGGGAACGCGGACACGGTTGTTGCCTGGCCGAAGGTCTCGCCCGTCCGCGTCGTGCGCGGACCCGGTCACCGGGAACCCGGGGGTTCCAGTGTGTCGACGACCGGTTCGCAGGGCTACTCCCCTTCGCTGTCCCTCAGTGTAACCGACGGGGGCGCGGGGGTGAGTAGACGCCGTCTACCTGCATGAGTAGACAGTGTCTACTCGATCTTGGTAGACACGGTCCATGCACGCCGAGACAGAGCGACACGAAGACCCCCGGGCCGCCGGAGCCACGCCCGGCACGGGCGGGGACACGGAGACCGACGCCGGGCTCCGCGGGCGACTCGTCCGGGTGGGCGTCGAACTGGTGAACACCGAAGGCGCCCAGGCCCTCTCCCTGCGCGAGATCGCCCGCCGGGCCGGCGTCTCCCACGGGGCGCCCCGACGCCACTTCCCGACCCACCTCGACCTCCTGTCGGCCATCGCCCGCCAGGGCTTCGCCGAACTCGCCGCCCGCGTCACCGCCGAGGACCGGGAGACCGCCGGGCCGCGCGAACGGATCACCCTGCTCGCCCGCCTCTACCTCGACTACGCCGCCACCCGGCGCGGCATGTACGAGCTGATGTTCCGGCACGACCTCCTGGAGAGCGGTCGGCTCGGGCTGCGCGAGACGAGCCTGCCGCTCTTCGCCCACCTCACCGGGCTCGTCGCCCGCGTCCGGCCCGACGCCGACCCCGCCGTCGTCGCGGGCGCGCTCTGGGCCAACCTCCACGGCATCGCCCAGCTCTGGCACTGGGGCAGCCTCCGGCTCGCCACCGGCGGCGACGACCCGGCCCCCCTCCTCGTGGCCGCCCTCGACGCCCACCTCGGACCCGCGGAGCCGGCGCCGTGACCCGGCGGCGCACCCCCGTCCTCGCCTGCAGTGTCGTCGGCGCCGCCGTCGTCGCCCTCGACGGGACCGTCCTCACCGTCGCCCAGCCCGACCTCCAGCACGATCTGCGCGCCGACGTCGGCCAGGTCCAATGGACCAGCACCGGCTATCTCGTGGCCGTGGCGAGCCTCCTCGTCCTCGCGGGCCGCCTCGGCGACCGCCACGGCCACCGCCGGATCTTCGCCATGGGCGCCCTCGGCTTCGCCGCCACCTCCGCCGCCATGGCCCTCGCCCCCGGAATCGGCACGGTGATCCTGCTCCGCGTCCTCCAGGGCGTGTGCGGCGCGCTCCTCCAGCCGGCCACCCTCGGCATGCTGCGCACCGCCTACCCGCCGGAGCGGCTCGCGACCCCGATCGCCGTGCGCACCGCCGCCATCG
Organism: Streptomyces sp. NPDC059534; assembly: GCF_042743475.1. Taxonomy (NCBI): domain Bacteria; kingdom Bacillati; phylum Actinomycetota; class Actinomycetes; order Kitasatosporales; family Streptomycetaceae; genus Streptomyces; species Streptomyces sp. NPDC059534. The sequence continues at coordinate 261,187 of NZ_JBHWAQ010000005.1, read as the reverse complement.
GCCTCGCCGCGGCCGCCGGCCCGCTCGTCGGCGGCGCGCTGGTCTCCGCGTACGGCTGGCGCTCCGTCTTCCTCCTCGGCGTACCCCCGACCCTCGCGATCGGCCTTCTCGCCCTCACGACCCGCGAACCGGGCCCCCGCCCTGAGCGGGACCCGCACCGGGACCGGGCCCCGCTCGACCCGGGGGGCGCCCTCCTGCTCGCCGCGGCCCTGGGCCTGCTCGTCCACGGACTCGTCGAGGCGGCCCGGCCCGGCGGGACGGGGACCGCTCTCCTCGCGTGCGCGGCGAGCGGCGCGGCCGGGATCCTCTTCGCACGGCACGAACGGCGGACCGCGCGGCCCCTCCTGCCGCCCGGGCTCCTGCGCGGCAGGCCCGTCGTCGCGGGGCTGGCCGTCCTCCTCGCCGCCTCGGCCGCCCTCTTCGGCACGCTGTTCGTGGCGACGTACTTCCTCCAGGACGTACAGCGGCTCGACGCCCTCGACTGCGCACTGCGCGTCCTGCCCCTCGCCGTGTTCATGGTGCTCGGCGCCCCGCTCTGCCCACCGCTCCAGCGACGGTTCGGCCCCCGGCGCACGGCGACCGTGGGCGCGGCCCTCCTCACGCTCGGCGTCCTGCTGTTCTCCCGGCTCGACGCGACGGCCGGAGCCGTACCCGTCGGCGCCGGCTCCGCCCTCCTCGGGGCGGGGTTCGTCACGCTGATGGTGACCGCGACCTCCGTCGTCGTGCACCGCGCGCCCGAGGCCCACGCCGGAGTCGCCGGCGGGCTCCAGCAGACGGCGATGAACATCGGACCGGCGCTCGGCGTCGCCACCGCGACCCTGTTGCTCGCCCTGGTCCCGCAGGGCGGATTCGTACCGGACCGAGGAGTCGCCCTGCCGGCCCTGGCCGCGATCGCCGCCCTCGCCCTCCCGGCCGCTCTCGCCCTGCCCGGCGCCCGGGACCGCGAAGGAGCACCGCCGAAGGGGCGCACGGGGACACGCCCGGGGCCGGCGCCAGCCCGGTCATGACGACGGGGCTGCGTACGATCATGAGATGCCCGCTGCTGGTCACCGGCGTCTCCCCGGAGCGGCGCGCACCCAGTTCAACCTCGGTCGCGCCCTGCCCTTCCTGATCCTGGCCATGACGGCTCTAGCCGACATCTTCACCCCCGACAAGGAGCGCTTCGAACGCCTGCTCGTCGCCGCGCCCGCGCTCGCCGCCGTCACCTGGAGCGTGCGCGGGACGATCGGCATCGGGCTCCTCGCCATGGTGGTGCGCGGCCTGCTCACCCTCGGCCGGGACGAGACCGTCCCCGAACTCCTCGCCAGCGAGGTCGTGCTCGCCGTCGTCACCGCGGCCTCGGCCTGGGTCAGCCAGGTGCGCACCCGCTACGAACGGGACCTGAGCGAGGTCACCGCCGTCGCGGAGGTCGTCCAGCGGGTCGTGCTGCGCCCGCTCCCCGACCGGCTCGGCCGGTTCGAACTGCACCTCCTGTACCTCGCGGCCGCCGCCAAGGCCAGGATCGGCGGCGACTTCTACGAGGCCGTACGGGTGCCGGGCGCCGTGCGGATCATGCTCGGCGACGTCCAGGGCAAGGGCCTGGGCGCCGTGGAGACCGCCTCCGTGCTCCTCAGCTCCTTCCGCGCCACCGTCGACGACGTCCCGGACCTGGCCGCCCTCGCCGACCGGCTCGACGAAGGACTCGCCCGCTACAGCGGCTGGGACCCCGAGTCGGACGCCGCCGAACGCTTCGCCACCGTCGTCCTGGTGGAACTCCCCGACGACCGGAACGTCGCCCGCATCCTCAGCTGCGGCCACCCCGCACCCCTGCTCCAGCACGGCGGCGACGTCGCCCCGGTCCCCTTCGCCGACCCCTCACTGCCCGTCAACCTCGCGGGCCTCGCCGAGAACCACCACCGGATCGAGGAGATCCCCTTCGGTCCCGGCGACCGGCTGCTGCTCTACACCGACGGCGTCAGCGAGGCCCGGGACCGGACCGGCACCTTCTACCCGCTGGAGCTCCGGCTGCGCGGCTGGGTCCGCGCCTCGCCCGCCGACGTCCCGGAGCTCCTCCACAGCGACCTCGTCGCCTACGGCTCCGGCGACCTCGACGACGACGTCGCCGCCCTGCTCGTGTCCTGTCCGCCCGACACACCCTGACCCACCCCCAGGGCGCCCAAACATCGAGTCCGGGGCGGCTTGTGTCGCTGTCACCCGATTGCACGACACGTGCGCCGTTCGTGCGCTCTGGTCGCTCCGTGCCCGATGAGTGAGGCTTGCACCCGTCCGTAGCGCGGACAGTCAGCAGCCCAGTCGAGAGGAACGGGTGCACGTGCCCCAGGACAACCCCTTCACCGCTGGACCGTCCGAGGAATTCCCCGGCTTTCCGGGCGCCGCGACAGGCGTGACCGCCGCCGAGGCCGACCGCATCACGGGCCGCGGCCTCTGGGCCGCCGACGGCACCGTCGACCCCGACACCGTCCGCCTCGCCCACACCCTGACCACGGCCGTCCTGAGGGGCGGGGACGGGGCAGCCGACGGTCCCGAGGCGTCGCTCCCGGCCGCGCTCGCCGCGTCCGTGGAGGAGGTACGGGGGCTGGCGCTGCCCGCGTACCACCGGATCGAGTCCTTCGACGGCATCCGGCTCTCCGCCTTCAGCCTCCGCCAGCGCGGCCCCGGCCCGCACCCGCTGGTCGTCGTCCCGGCCGGCTGGACGCCGTTCGGCTGGCCGCTGTTCCTCTGGTCGTACCTCTCGCTCGCCCGCAGGGGCTACCACGTGCTCGCCTACACGCCCCGCGGTCTCGGCATCCCCGGACTGCCCTCCACCTCGGAGGGGTTCGTGGACGTCGCCGGACCCCACGACTGGGCCGACGGCTCGTCCGTCATCGACTTCGCCGTCGACCACCTGGCCCCGGGAGTCGTGGGCTTCCTCGGCGCGTCCTACGGATCCGGCATCAGCCAGCTCGTCGCCGCCCACGACGACCGGGTCTCCGCGGTCGTCGCCCTGAGCACCTGGGGCAACCTCGCCACCAGCCTCTACGACCACGGCACCCGGCACCTCGCGGCGGTGAAGGCGCTCCTCGCGCTGACCGGCGGGCCGGTGGAGGAGAAGTTCGCCCCGGCCGACCGGACCGTCCTCGCCGACTTCCTGGCCGACCGGAACCTGGACGCCGTCGTCGAGTGGGGCAGGCTGCGCTCCCCGGAGTCCTACGTCCATCTCACCAACGAGAACGACACGCCCACCTTCCTCTCCCACACCTGGCACGAGGGCCTGTTCGCCGTGAACCAGGTCCTGAAGACCTTCGACGCCCTGGAGGTGCCCAAACGCCTCAACCTCTGGATCGGCGACCACACCGCCCCCGAGGCCGCCGGGCTGACCGGCACCGCGCCCGGCGGGCCCGACCTCCCCATGGAGGAGGCGTACGCCTGGCTCGACCACCACCTGAAGGGCGAGCGCAACGGCGTGGAGGAGTGGGAGCAGATCTGCGGGCAGGTGATGTTCACCTACGTCACGCAGCCGGTCCTGGACCCCGCGAGCGGCGAACCGACCGGCGAGCACCGGATCGTCGAACCCGCCGTCCGCGAGCACCGGGCCGACTGGAGCCGAGTGACCACCGGCGTCGAGACCTTCGGCCTCACCGGCGACGGCGCGGGCGGCACCGACGGGGGACTCCTTCCCGCGACCGGGGAGGAGGCCGGGCACACCGGCTGGCGGCGCGCGTTCCTCGCGGGCGTGGACACCGAGGCGACCGTCATGGACGCGCTGATGAAGACCGGTCAGGCCGAGTGGGCCGGCACCCCCAAGACCTACGACACCCGCAAGATCGACCGCCGGCACGCCGTGGCGTGGACCACCGGGCCGTTGTACGACCCCGAGGGCCGGGGACGGGCCGGCCGGCGTGTCCGCGGCATCCCGCGCCTGCGCCTCACGGTCCGCTCCACCGCCGCCTCCGCGACCCTCGTCGCCCACCTCCTGGACGTCTCCGACGACGACACGGCCCGGATCGTCACGCACGAGCCGCTCAACGTGTACGGGCTGACGCCCGAGCAGGACACCACCGTGACCTGGGAGCTCCAGGCGGCGGCGTACGACATCCCGGCCGGTCACCGCCTGATGCTGGTCGTCGACAGCAAGGACCCGCTGTACGGCGACGCCTCCGTCACCTGGACGCAGACCGCCGTCGGCTCACCGGAGGACGAACCGTCCTTCCTGGAACTGCCGCTGGGCTGAGCGCCGGTCGGCACGGAGTGGTCGCACGCGAGGGGGCGCGTCCTGATAGGCACGCGCCCCCGTCGTGTCACACCGCCGGCGCGAGCTCCAGGTGCTCCCGCAGCGTCGTCCCCGTGTAGGCGGTCCGGTACACGCCGCGCTCCTGGAGCTCGGGCACGAGAAGGTCGACGATGTCGTCGAGGCCGTCCGGCACCAGGTACGGCGAGATGTTGAAGCCGTCGACGGCGCCGTGGCGGGCGAACCGGGCGAACGTGTCGGCCAGCCCGGCCGGGGTGCCGACGTGCCCGTGCTGCGGACCCAGCTCGATGACGGTCTCGCGCAGCGACCAGCCGTTGGCATCGGCCTTCGCCCGCCACTCGGCCACCACGGTCCGGGGGTCGTCCACCCAGCGGGTGCCGAACGTCCCCTTGTCGTGGGCGACCACCGGATCCTCGGCGGGCAGCGGCCCGTCGGCGTCCCGCCCCGACAGGTCGAAGCCCCACAGACGGCTCGCGATGCCGAGGGCCACCGCGGGCGTCACCTGCTCCAGCCGCACCCAGCGGGCCTTCTCCTCGGCCTCCTTCTCGGTCGCCCCGATGACGATCTCCGTACCCGGCAGGATGCGCAGCGCGTCCTCGGGCCGGCCCGCCGCCCGCAGCCGGCCGCGGATGTCCTCGGCGAAGGCGAGGGCGTCGTCGAAGTCCGTCCCGTGCGCGGAGAAGACCACGTCCGCGTGGCGCGCCGCGAAGTCCCGGCCCTCCCCGGAATCGCCCGCCTGGAAGATCACCAGGTGGCCCTGGGCGCTCCTCGGCAGCGTCGGCGCGAGGTCCACGTCGAAATGCGCTCCCCGGGTGCGGACGCGTCCCACCGCGTCCGGCACCGACCAGGAGCGGGCGTCCGCCGACCCGGCCACGGCGTCGTCCGCCCAGCCGTTCCACACGGCGCGCGCGACGGAGAGGAACTCCTCGGCGCGCCGGTAGCGGTCGGCGTGGTCGAGGAAGCCGCCGCGCCGGAAGTTCTCCCCGGTCCAGGCGTTGTGGGTGGTCACCACGTTCCAGCCGGCCCGGCCGCCGGAGAGCAGGTCGAGCCCGGCGAGCCGCCGGGCCAGGTCGCCCGGCTCGTTGAAGGTGGTGTTGGAGGTGGAGACGAGCCCGATCCGGTCGGTCGCCGCGGCGAGCGCCGCCAGCTGGGTGATCGAGTCCGGGCGGCCCGCCACGTCGAGTTCGTGGATGCCGCCCCCGGACTCGCGGAGCCGCAGGCCGTCCCCGAGGAAGAAGGCGTCGAACAGTCCGCGTTCGGCGGTCCGCGCCACCCGCAGGAAGGACGCCGGATCGATCTGGGAACCGCTGGACGGGTCCGACCAGATCGTCCAGTGGTTGACGCCCTGGAAGAACACCCCGAAGTGCAGGCGGGCGTCGGGGCGGGGGACGTCGTCGTGGTCGGTGCGGGTCATCGGGTCTCCTCCGGGACGAGGGCGGCGGCACCGTCGGTCGTGAAGCGGCTGAGGGGCCGGGGAAGGCCCAGGGAGGCGCGCAGGGTGGTGCCCGGCAGCGGCCGGGCCGCGAGCCGCCGGACGAACAGCTCGGGCAGGACGAGCCGGGAGAGCACCGCCAGGTCCTCGTCGAGGACGAGCGGGTGGAGCCGTACGCCGTCGACGTGGCCGGCCAGCTCGGCGAGGAGCGTCACCAGGCCGGCGGCCGGGCCGGAGTACCGCAGCCGGTCGGGCCGCCGGTCCCACGGGGCGGACCGCTCCAGGTCGGCGATCCGTTCCCCGGCCGTCTCGCGCGGGGTGTCCAGCGCCACCTCGACCTCGGCGAAGGCCAGGGGTGCGCCTGAGGAGGCCGCCGCGGCGCCCGTCTCGGCCGCGGTGGCGCCGCCGACCAGGGCCACGTCGGTCAGCTCGGCGGGGACGAGGCCCCGGCGGGCCAGGACCACGGGGCGCCCCTGCGGCGGGCGCGGCACGATCGACGGGCCCCGCACGGTGTACGTCTCGCCCCTGAAGTCGACGGGGTGGAGCCGCGACCGGTCCAGATAGCGGCTCGTGGCGACGGACCGGATGACCGCGTCGTCCTCCCACGAGTCCCACAGGTCCCGCACGACCCGCAGACCGTCGTGGGCCTCACGGGCCAGGGCGTCGGCGCCCTCGACCACGGGCCGGCCCCAGGCGCGGGCGGCCAGCGGGTCGTCCTCGACCCCCACCACCCAGCCGGCGCGGCCGGCCGACACGTGGTCGAGCGAGGCGAGCTGCGAGGAGACGTGGAACGGCTCCGCGTACGTCGTCGCGAGCACCGGCGCCACGCCGAGGACGCTCGTCGAGGCGGCCGCGAAAGCGGCCCGCTCCACCGCGCCGATCCGGCCCACCGGGCCGGCGCCGGAACCCGGCGGCAGAATCGAGTCGTCCAGCGTGATCAGGGTGAACCCGGCGTTCTCGGCGACGGCCGTGACCCGGGCGAGCCGCCGGGGGCCGAGCAGTTCGCCGGGGGAGTGCGCGGCACGGCGCCACGCGGCCGGATGGGCACCGTCGCCGTCGATCTCGACGGCCAGGTGCAGGGCAGGGCGGGGCATGGGAGTCCTTCCGGAGGTCGGGGAGCGCGCGACGGCACGGCGGCGGTGCGGAGCACGGCCGGCCGGGGCCGGGCGACGAGACGTCACGGGACGCGCGGACCCACGCGGAACGGGGTCAGGCGCGACAGGAAGGACAGATGGCCGAGGAGGTACGGCAGAAGTCGACGTGCCGGCGGCAGACCAGCCGGGCACCGGAGGGGGCGTAAGGCACGGCGACCGTCGCGATCACGTGCGCCTCCCCCCGGTGGTGGACCCGTCCGGGCGAGGACGGGGACTCCTCCTCACCATAGGCAGGACGCCTTCCGGACTGTCAAGACCAGGCCGGTCGGCGAGGCGTCAGAACGCCCCGGGAGACGGGGAGTCGGAGGACACCGCCGGACGGCGGGGCCGGGAATCGGTGCGGGCTCCGGGCCGGAAACCGCGTCAGACTCCGGGCTGACCCGAAGGGGGACCGTGGACGGACGCGTGGGCGTCTCCCCGCCGCCTAGCGTGCCCCCATGACGCGAATCACCCGGGCGGCCACGGCCGCCGTCCTCGCCTGCTCGCTCGCCTTACCCGCCGCCGGAGTCGCCACGGCGACCACTCCCCACCCGACGGCCACCGCGGCCGTGCCGGCGGCACGGGCCGCCGCCCTCCCGGCGCCCACCGGGCCGTACGCCGTCGGCAGCACGATCCTGCCGCTGGTGGACCGGTCCCGCACCGATCCCTGGGTGCCCACCGCCGACGGGCGGGCGCTCATGGTCACGCTCCACTACCCGGCCACGCGCCCGGGTGGCGGCCGGCCCGCCCCGTACGCCACCCGCGAGGAGGCGCGGCTGCTCGCCGAACAGCTCGGGCCGGGTGTCTCCGGCGACGTGCTCGCCCGGACGCGCACCCACAGCAGGACCGACGCCCGGCCCGCGCCGGGGCGACGCCCCCTGGTGCTGCTCTCGCCGGGCTTCAGCGTCTCCCGATGGACGCTCACCCACCTCGCCGAGGACCTCGCCTCCCGCGGCTACGTCGTCGCCTCCGTCGACCACGCCTACGAGTCGTACGGGATCAGCCTGCCCGGCGGCCGTACCCTCACCTGCGTCGCCTGCACGGCCCTGGACGAGGGCGGGGTGCACGGCAGCGTCGTCACGTCGACCCGAGCCGCGGACATGCGGTTCGTCCTGGACCGGCTGACCGGCGACCGGCCCGCGTGGCGGTACGCCGACGTGATCGACCCGAGCCGGATCGGCATGGCGGGTCACTCCATCGGCGGGGCGAGCGCGGCCACCGCCATGGTGGCCGATCCGCGTATCGACGCCGGGATCAACATGGACGGCTCGTTCTGGGAGGAGCTTCCGGCCGAGGGCCTGCGGGGCCGCCCGTTCATGATGCTGGGCACCCACGACGACATGCACCTGCCCGGGGGCGTCGACACCACCTGGGACCGGGCGTGGACCGCGCTCGACGGATGGAAGCGCTGGATCACGGTGGCCGGATCCGAGCACTTCACCTTCTCCGACGGCCCCGTGATCTCACGTCACTTCGGCCTGCCGCAGCCCGCGCTGCCCACCGACCGGGCCGTCGCCGTCACCCGGACGTACGTCGCCGCCTTCTTCGACCGGCACCTGCGCGGGCTCCCGCGTCCGCTCCTCGACGGCCCCTCGGCCCAGAACCCGGAGGTCCACTTCCAGCAGCCCTGACCCGCCGGGCGGAGGGGTACGGGGGAGGTTGCCTGCTCTCAGGAGCGGTACGGGGTGTTCGCCTCGGCCCAGTCCGCCAGCGCCCGGGCGCACTCGGCGACCGACTCGCGCCAGCTGCGGGCGGCGCCGTCGCCGGCCTCGTCGCTGACGTGCTTCACGATGCGCAGCGGCACCCCGGCGATTCCGGCGGCCGTGGCCAGCGCGTACCCCTCCATGTCGACCAGCGCCGCCCGCTCCGCGAGCCGGGCGCGGGCGGCCTCGTCCGAGATGAACGCGTCCCCGGTGGCCAGCACCACCTCACCGCCGTCCGGCAGCGTCAGCGGCGCCCCGTACGTCTCGCCGGTCAGCGTGGCGAGCAGCTCGCCGTCCAGGTCGTGCTGGACCACGGTGCCGACCACGTGGGTCCCGGTCCAGCCCGGCCGCAGCGCCCCGGCCGTGCCCAGGTTCACGATCCCGGAGGGCAGCGGCCCCCGGCCCAGCACGGTCGCGAGGGCGGTCGCCGCGTTCACCTTGCCCATGCCGGTCAGCAGCACGGGCAGGTCCGTGTCGAGGAACTGCGCCTCCTCCTTGACCGCGACGACGAGCAGGGGACGGCCGGCGGTGATCTCTCCCAAGAGTTCCATGGAGGCCACGCTAGTTCGCGGGTACGCCCGTCGTACAACCGGGCGGACTCACCCCAGCGACATCCCGCGCTCCGCCAGCGCCTCGCCGAGGACCCGCAGCGCCTTCGGCCCCACGCCGTGCAGCGCCGCCAACTCGGCGGCGGGCACGCCGGCGAGCTGATCCAGCCGGGTGTATCCGGCCGCCTCCAGCGCGCGCGTGGCGGGTGCGCCGACACCGCGGGGATAGTCCGTCCCGGGACGGTCGGATCCGGTAGCCATGCTCCGATCGTGCCACGCCCGCGACAACCGGGCCGTCGGGCACGGGCGCGGGGCTCGGCGGGGGTCACCGGGGCGCCCGGCACTGTCAGCCCGCGGGCGGTACCCGGCTGTCCAGCAGCCCACGCGCGCGTACCGCCCCCTTCGCCGCCACGCGCGCGTACTGGCGATTCCGTCGCTCGCCACGTGCGCGTACCGCTGCTTCCGACGCCACGCGCGCGTGCCGCCCCCTTCCGTCGCCACGCGCGCGTCCCCGCCGTCAGACCGGCAGCAGGCGGCCGATCAGCGCGCCCAGCTGGTGGGCGTTGCGGCAGGGGCGCATCTCGACGACGGCGGCGTAGGCGGGGGCCACCGAGTCGCCCGTGCCCCAGAGGGAGGGCTGCTCGGGGTTGAGCCAGTGGACCCGGCGGGCGCGGTCCGCGACGAGGCGCAGTGCCGCGAGGTTCGGGTCGGCGCCGTTGGTGCGGGCGTCGCCGAGGACGAAGACGACCGTGCGCGGGCCGACGGCCTCCGCGTACCGCTCGGCGAACTCGCCGAGCGAGGTGCCGTAGTCGCTCTGGCCGTGCCAGCCGGTCAGCCGGGCCTCCGCGAGGATCAGGTCGCCGAGCGCGGTGGGGTCCTCCGGGCCCCGGGCGATCAGGTCCGTCACCTCGTCCACCCGGTTGACGAAGCCGAAGACCCGCACCCGGCTGAACTGGTCGTGCAGGGCCCGCACCAGCAACATCGTGAACTGGGCGAAGCCCGCGACCGACCCCGACACGTCGCAGAGCAGGACCAATTCGGGGCGCCGGGGTCGGCGCCGCCGCAGCACGGGCCGTACCGGCACACCGCCGGTCGACAGTGAGCGGCGCAGCGTCCGCCGGAGGTCGATCTCCCCGCGGGCCGCTCTGCGCCGCCGGGCCGCGAGCCGGGTGGCCAGCTTCCGCGCGAGCGGCCGGACCGTACGCCGCAGCTCGTCCAGCTGCGCCCGTCCGGCCAGCAGGAAGTCCACCCGGTCCGCCGTCCCGGCGACCGCCCGCCGCGCGACCAGGTCACGGCCCTGTCGTTCGGCGACCCGCCGCCGCGCCTCGGTCCGCACCCGCTCCCGGAACGCCTCGATCAGGCGCCGGATCTCGTCGTCGAGCAGCCGGTCGGCGAACTCGGGTTCCGCTGCCCCGGCATCCGCCCGGCGCCGGTCCCGAACCCGGGCGAGCAGCGTCTCCGGGCGTACCCGGGAGAGGGTCTGGTACGAGGACCAGCCGTCCGTCTCCGGGCCGGAGCCGTATCCGCCGAAGCCGCCCACCGCCTCGGCGGCGAGCGCGTCGAGGGCCGCGGCGTCACCGGCGGCCAGGGCCTCGGCGATCCGGTCCCGCAGCGCAGCGAGTTCCGCCGGGCCGCCCCCGTGCTCCTCCGGAGCCCCGGGCGGGCCTCCGCCGAGCGGGAAGTACAGGTCGAAGACCCGGTCGAAGACCGCTCGCTGCGGCACGCCGTGGAGCAACGTCGCCGCCAGCGCCTCCCGGGCGCGCTCCCGGTCGGTGAACCCGACCGCTTCCAGCGCCTGCCCGGCGTCGACCGTCTCGCCCGTCCCGATGCCGAACCCGTGCGCGCGCAGCGCCGCCACGAGGCCGGTCAGGCGCTCCGCCGCCCCGCCGGCCGGGGACGCCGTGCTCACACCGCGTCCAGGTCGAGCTTGGCCGCCGCCTTGACGATGTCGTCCTGGTGCTTCAGGAGGACGCCCAGGGTCTCCCGTACGACCCGCTCGTCCAGCCGGTCCGCGCCGAGCGCGAGCAGCGTGCGGGCCCAGTCGATGGTCTCCGACACGGACGGCACCTTCCGCAGGTCCATCGCCCGCAGCGCGCCGACGACCCGCACCACGGACGCGGCGAGCGCGGCGTCGAGCCCGGGCACCTTGAGCGTGACGATCCGGCGCTCCAGCTCCTCCTCGGGGAAACCGATGTGGAGGAAGAGGCAGCGCCGGCGGAGCGCCTCGGACAGTTCGCGGCTCGCGTTCGAGGTCAGCACGGTGAACGGCCGTCGCGTCGCCGTGATCGTGCCGAGCTCCGGCACGGTCACCTGGAAGTCGCCGAGCACCTCCAGCAGGAGGCCCTCCACCTCGACGTCGGCCTTGTCGGTCTCGTCGATCAGGAGCACCGTCGGCTCCTCGGACCGGATCGCGGTGAGCAGCGGCCGGGGGAGCAGGAACTCCTCGCCGAAGATGTCCGTCCGCGTCTCGTCCCAGGACTCGCCGCGGCCGGCGGTGATCCGCAGCAGCTGCTTGGCGTGGTTCCACTCGTAGAGGGCGCGGGACTCGTCGACGCCCTCGTAGCACTGCAGCCGCACCAGCCGCGCCCCCGTCACCGCCGTCACGGCCTTGGCGAGCTCGGTCTTGCCGACTCCGGCCGGGCCCTCGACGAGCAGCGGCTTGCCCAGCCGGTCGGCGAGGAAGACGGTGGTGGCGACGGCGGGCGACGCCAGGTAGCCGGTCGTGGCGAGCCGTTCGGCGACATCGTCCACAGAGGTGAAGAATCCGGTCGTCGTGGCGGTGGTCATGGCTGTCCCCCCGGGGAGCGAAATCGCGTACTGGCCGGTAGCATCAGTCGTACTTGATCAGATCGGGCACCACCGCACAACCGTTCCGCACGAGGTCCGCGCCGCGCGCGGGACGCCGCCCACTGGTGCAATGGGGAGACCGGGTACGCCACCCGGAGGACCGCGCGGCCGGTGGAGGTGTCGTGGCGGAACGGGACGAGCCCCTCCTGACCACGGTGCGGGCACTGGAGCGGGCGATCGGTGAGATCGGCACGACGCTCGACGGGACGACCACCTGCCGTGAGCTCACGGCCTTCCTCGCCCGTCATCTGGACGGCGTCTCCGCCACGGTCGACCTCCTCGCCGACCGGGCCGGCCCGCTGCGGCGCGCCGCCTCCGCGGGACCGGCGCCAGGACCCTGCCCTGCCCCGGACGGCGCCGCGACGGACGCTCCCGGCCTCGCCGCGCCTCACGTCGCTCCTGGTCTCGCCGCGCCTCCCGTCGCTTCCGGCCCTACGGAGCCGCATGCCGCTTCCGGCCCCCCGGAGCAGCACCGCGCTCCCCGCCGCGCCGCGCCTGCCGCCTCCAGCCTCGCCGTACCCCTCGCCGTCGACGACGAGGAGCCGCTCGGGACGGTGACCGTCACCCGGGCCGCCGGTGGCCCCTTCTCCGAGAGCGACGTGGCGGTGCTCCGGCACGCCGCGCGCCTCGCGGCCCGGCACCTCGGCCACGCACGCAGGCTCGCCGCCACCGAGGACACGGCCCTGCACCTCCAGCGGGCCCTCGTCGCCGAACCGGGCCGGCCGCACCCCAACCTGGAGATAGCCGGCGGCTACCTCCCCGCCGGGTCCCGCACCCTGGTGGGCGGCGACTGGTTCGAGACCGTACGCCTCCACTTCGGCCGCAGCCTCCTCGTCGTCGGCGACGTGATGGGCCACGGCCTGGCCGCGGCCGTCGACATGAACGCGTATCGCACGGCGCTCCGCGAGGTCGCCGCGACCGATCTGCCGCCGCACCGGGTGCTGCGGCACCTCGACTCGGTGGTGGCCGAGGACGAGGCCCGCCGTCCCGCGACCTGCCTCCTGGTCCGGGTCGACCCGGCGCGCGGCACCGCGACCTTCGCCAGCGCGGGCCACCTGCCGCCCGTCGTCTTCGCCGCGGACGGCTCCGCGGAGCTCGTCGACCTTCCGGTGGGCCCTCCGCTCGGCACCGGCGTCGGCGGCTACGAACCCACCACGCGCCCGCTCACCCCGGCCGAGACCCTGCTGATCTTCACCGACGGCCTCGTCGAACGACGCGGCGAGGACATCGACGTCTCGCTCGCCCGCCTCGCCGCCCTCCGGCTGCCCGCCGCATCCGGACCCAAGGAGGTCGTCGACGAGGTGCTCCGGCGGCTCGGCGCGCACGCGGCGGAGGACGACGTGGCCGTCCTGGCGGCCCGCATCCGCGCACGCCCCGCATCGTGACACAGGGTCACTCCCTCCCCACGAAACGCCGTGACACACGGTCACACCACCCTCGTCGGCGACCTGTTTCACGCCTGGGCGGGATTCTTCCGGCAGGACGCTTGTGCACGGCCCCGGGGCCCGGCACGCTCCTCGTATGAACACGGCCAGGCATGCCAGTGAACGTCTGATGAGCTGGCCCTCGCTGACCCCCGGCCGCGCCCATTGCGGCGCCGAGCTCGGACTGGGCACCGCGACGGAGGAAATCGTCCACTTCCACGGTGAACACGAGGCCGACGTCCACCTCACCCGCGCCATGGTGGCCAAGCTGCGACCCGCCCTCCTCGGGTCGAGCGCGGTGCGCCTGCGTGCCGGATCGGGGTGGGTCACGGTCCGTCTGGACATGGGTTCGGACATCGACCTGCTCGCCACCCTGGTGAGCGCGGCACTCCAGGCCAACGGCGTCCCCGACGTCGCCCCGGACGGCTGCACCCGCACCCGTCCGGTCCCCGGGACACGCTGAGGGCAGGACACCCCACTACGCGCGCGTGGCTCCGCTTCCGTCCGGTACGGGGAAGATCATGCACGTGCTCGTCGCGTGGCCGAGCAGCCGGTCCTCGGAGTCGTAAAGGCCCGCCTCCGCGAGCGCCGTGCGGCGGCCCCGTGACAGCACCGTGCCGATCGCCCGGACCTTGCCGGTGGCGGCGGTGAGCGGCCGCAGGAAGCGGGTCGACAGGTCGAGCGAGGTGTACGCGGTGCCCTGCGGCAGGGTCGAGTGCACCGCGCAGCCGGCGGCCGAGTCGAGCAGCGTGGCGTACACCCCGCCGTGCACGCTGCCGATCGGGTTGTAGTGCTCCTCGCCCGGTTCGAAGGCGAACACGGCCCGGCCGTCCTCGACCTCCTCCAGGGTGAAGCCGAGGAGGGCGGCGATCGGGGGTCCGGGCAGCCGTCCCGCCACCATCTCCCGCAGGAAGTCGAGCCCCGCCATCGTTCCCGCGGCCCGCGCGGAGACCCCCGGGTCCTGCCACTCGACCGTGCGCGACCGACCCATGACCACTCTCCACCCTGTTCGCCCAGCTGACTCTGTACGGCGAAGCTAGCTTTCGCGGCAGCTGACTGTCAACGAAGCAGTCAGGTGGCTAGAGTGTGACGATGAAGTGGCTGGAGACGGACACGCAGAACTGCCCGGTCGGCCGCACGCTGGACCTGGTCGGCGAGAAGTGGACCCTGCTCATCCTGCGGGACGCGTTCAACGGCGTCCGCCGGTACGACGAGTTCCGCCGGCACCTCGGGCTCTCCGAGGCGGTCCTCGCCGACCGCCTCCGCAAGCTCGTCACGGCCGGCGTCCTGCGCGCCGAGCCCTACCGCGAACCCGGTGCCCGGACCCGGTACGAGTACCGGCTCACCCGGAAGGGCGTCGACCTCTGGCCCGTCCTCCTCGCCCTCAAACAGTGGGGCGACCGCCACGCCCCGGAGCCCGAGGGCCCGGTCCTCGACATCCGGCACACCGACTGCGGCGCGCCGGTCCGCGTCGTCGTCCAGTGCGAGGGCGACGAGCACGCGACCCTCGCGGCCCGCGACGTCACCGTCCGCCCCGGCCCGGGAGCCCGCCCCCTCACCCCCTGAGCGGCGCCCGACACCCGTTCGGCCGTAACCCCGCGATGGCCCGCCGTCCGTCCGGGTACCTGACGAGGCATGCCCTTCCCTTCCGGTCCGCCGCACGACGGTGCCCCCACCGAGAACGGCCACTGGTTCCAGCGGCTCCACGCCCGTGTCCTCGCCTCGCCCGTCGGGCTCGCGTGGAACCGCGGCCGCGCCATGGAACTCATGCACCGCGCCATGGGCTTCGCGGCACTCAGCCTGCTCACGCTCGTCCCCCTCCTGATCGTGGTCGCCGCGGCCGACCTCGCCAGCGGACAGGGCTTCGCCCGCTGGCTCATCCAGGGCCTCGGCGTCTCCGAGGTCTCGGAGGAGGAGGTGGAGCGGCTCTTCGGCCAGCCGGGCCAGGCCCTCCAGCGCACCACCGCCTTCGGTCTCGCCGCCCTCGCCGCCTTCGGCGTCACCTTCGGGTCCGCCGTACAGACCGGCTACGAGAGGGTCTGGGACCTTCCCACGGCCCGCTGGCACACCATGTGGAGGCACGTCGTCTGGCTCGCCGTCCTCGTCGCGGCCCTGCTGCTCTTCGTCGCCTTCCCCGCGCCCGAGAGGGCCTCGGCCGGCGTCACCGTCGTCGTCGCCCTCGGCGATCTCCTCGGCACCTTCCTCTTCTTCTGGTGGTCCCAGCGCTTCCTGCTCTGCGGCCGCATCCGCTGGCGTGCCCTCGCCCCCGGCGCCGCCCTCACCGCGCTCGGCCTCCTGGGGCTGCGGGTCTTCTCCCAGCTCGTCTTCTCGCCGCTGATCGCCTCGAACGCCGTGACGTACGGCCAGTTCGGCACGGTCCTGGTGCTCCAGTCCTGGCTCGTCGGCGTCGGCTTCGTCGTGTACGGAGGCGCCCTCGCCGGGCGCCTCGTCCACGAACACCTCGTCAGCCGCCGTCTGAAGCGCCCCAGCTGACCCCTACTGGTCCCGGTGCCGCACCGCGAGGACCGTCACCGCCGCCGCGCCCAGCGCCCACAGCGCGTACACCAGCCAAGCGCCGCCCGGCGACCACGGGAACAGCTCCTGGGCGGGCGGCCCCGCGTCCGCCAGCCGCTGCCAGGCGTGCAGCGGCGTCGCGTGGGCGAGCACCGCGGACAGGTGGCGCCGGTCGGAGAGCACCGCGGGCAGCAGCAGGAGCAGGATCACCGTGCCGACGATCGAGAGCGCGCTCCGCCGCAGCAGCGCGCCGAGCGCCATCCCGGCCAGCGCGCACACCGGAGCGAGCAGCGCCGAGGCCACGACGATGCGCAGCGCTCCCGGATGGCCGATCGGCAGCCCGATGCCCCGGGTCGACAGCATCGCCTGTGTCGACCAGAACGAACCGCCCGCGACCACCGCCCCGAACAAGCCCTGCACCACCGCGACGACCAGCACCTTCGCCGCCATCAGCGCGGAGCGCGCTGGCACCGCCGTGAAGGTCGTACGGATCAGCCCGCTGCCGTACTCGCCGACCACCGCCACCGCCCCCATCGCGGCCGAGCAGAGGATCAGCACCATCGACGCGTTGTACGTGAACGCGTCCCACAGCGCCATGTCGTTCGCCACGAACTCGGCCCGGCTCCCCGCGTCGTACTGGAGCCAGTAGCGGTAGTGGTCCCAGGCGGTGCCGAAGTTGAAGCCGACCACGGCGAGCGCGCCGAGCAGCAGTGACCAGCCCGTCGAGCGCAGCGACCACAGTTTCAGCCACTCCGACGCCACCAGGTCGCGGAAGCGGGCACGGGGTTCCGCGACGGAGGCCGCGGGAAGATCGAGGGTCGTCATCGGGGCTCTCCTGCCAGGTACTCGACGCTGTCGGCGGTCAGTTCCATGAACGCCTCCTCAAGGGAGGCCGTACGGGTGGTCAGCTGGTCGAGCAGCACCCGGTGCTCCAGGGCCAGCGCACCGATCCGTGCCGCGGAGAGCCCGGTCACCGTGAGCAGACCCGCCACCTCCTCGACCTCGGCCCCCTCCCCGAGCAGCAGCGCCGTCAGCCCCGCCCGGTCGGGCGTGCCGACGGTCACGCTCAGGCGCCTGCCCCGTGCGGCGAACTCCGTCAGGCTCTCCGCCGCGATCAGCGCGCCCCGCCCGATGACCACCAGCTCGTCCGCCGTGTGCTCCATCTCGGTCATCAGATGACTCGACACGAACACCGTCCGGCCCTCCTCGGCCAGGCGCCGGAACAGCCCCCGCACCCACTTCACGCCCTCCGGGTCGAGGCCGTTCAGCGGCTCGTCGAACAGCAGCACCGGAGGGTCGCCGAGGAGTGCGCCGGCGATGCCGAGCCGCTGCCGCATCCCCAGCGAGTAGCCGCCGATCCGGCGCCGGGCCGCCGCCGCGAGCCCGACCTCCTCCAGGACCTCGTCGACCCGGGAGAGCGGGATGCGGTTGGCGCGCGCCAGGACCGCCAGATGCGCCCGGGCGGTCCGCCCGCCGTGCACGTCCCCGGCGTCGAGGAGCGCGCCGACGTGCCGCAGGCCGCGCGGCCGGTCCCTGAACGGCCGGCCGTCGACCGTCACCGAGCCGCTCGTCGGCGTGTGCAGGCCCAGGATCATCCGCAAAGTGGTGCTCTTGCCCGAGCCGTTGGGGCCGAGGAAGCCGGTGACCCGGCCCGGCCGGACGGTGAAGGTGAGCGCGTCGACGGCGGTCGTGGCGCCGTAGCGCTTGGTGAGTTTCCTGACTTCGATCATGGGCACCACCGTGCCGCCCGGGGCCCGCTCCGGGCATCGGACCAGCACGGACAATCGGCGGCGGACCCTGTCACCCCAGGTCGTACACCCCTGGTCCGATGCCCCGCGTCGGGACCGCCGTTTACGATCAGCGCATGTCCGCCACCCTGTCAGCACCGTTCTTCAAGAGGGGCACGCCCGGCGGGTGGGCCGTCGTCGCCTGGGGCGCGGGCATCGCCTTCACCGCCCTCCTCCGGATCCGCGTGCCCGGCCAGGAGGGGCCGGACGTCCTCCCCGGCTTCGTGATCCTGCGCTGGGACGGCCTCTGCATGCTGGCCGTCGCCACGCTCCTCACCCTGCGCGGCAGCACCCTTCTCACCCGCCGTCCGATCGTCGGCCTCTGCTGTCTCCTCGTCGCCTCGGTCATCGCCTCGACCCCCCTCGGTGTCATCGCCATCCCCTTCGCCCAGTACCTCGCGGTCGACGTCGCCCTCTACGCCATCGCCGCCCGCCGTCCCCGCCGCGAGGCGTGGCGGGCACTCGTCCTGGCGATCGGTCTCCTCGCCGTGTACTTGGCCGTCCGGCTGCTCGCCGGCTGGAGCGCCGGCACCACGAGCGGGCTGGCCGTGGCCCTGACCGCCCTCGTCGCCTGGCTCCTCGGCCGCTCGGAAGGGCAGGCCCGGGAGTACGCCGAACAGTCCCGCGCCCAGGTCGCCGAACAGGCCGTCACCGCCGAACGCCTGCGGATCGCCCGCGAGATGCACGACACGGTCGCCCACAGCATCGGGATCGTCGCCCTCCAGGCCGGGGCCGCCCGCCGGGTCATCGACACCCAGCCCGAGCAGGCCCGGCAGGCGCTCACCGAGATCGAGACGGCCGGCCGGGAGACCCTGGCCGGACTGCGCCGGATGCTCGGCGCGCTGCGCGCGGCCGAGTCGAAGGCCGACGGCACGACGGCCTCCGACGAGTCGGGCCTTCCCGAGATGCCTGGTCTCGCCGCGCTCGACCGGCTCGCCGAGGCCACCGGAGCCGTCGGCGTTCGCGTCGCCGTCCGCCGGATCGGGCCGCCGCGCCCGCTGCCGCAGGACATCGACCTCTCCGCCTTCCGCATCGTCCAGGAGTCCGTCACGAACGTCGTCCGCCACTCGGCCGCCGACGCCTGCGAAGTGACCGTCGACCAGCGCGACCCCGACGCCGTCGTGGTGACGGTCCAGGACCTCGGAGCGCCCCGCGGAGGGAACCGGGCCGCGGCCCCCGGCCCGCACCGGGAGCGCCCCGGCCCCGGTTCCGGCTACGGCCTCGCCGGCATGCGCGAACGTGTCGGCCTGCTGCACGGCGAGTTCTCCGCCGGCCCCCGTCCCGGCGGCGGCTTCCGCGTCGACGCCCGTCTGCCCCTCCCCGTCGTCCTCCCAGGAGCCACCACCCGATGAGCGAGACCACCGCCGAGCGGCCCGTCCGGGTCGTCCTCGCCGACGACCAGCCCCTGGTGCGCACCGCGCTGCGGATGGTCATGACCGACACCCCCGACCTCGTCGTCGCCGGCGAGGCCGCGAACGGCGCCGAAGCCGTCCGCCTCGTCGAGGAGACCGGCGCCGACGTCGTCGTCATGGACCTGCGCATGCCCGGCACCGACGGCATCGAGGCCACCCGGCTCATCACCGCCGGCACCACCGGCGCCCGGGTCGTCGTCCTCACGACCTTCGACGACGACGACCACGTGTACGGAGCGCTCCACGCGGGCGCGTCCGGATTCCTCGTCAAGGACATGGCCCTCGACGACATCCTGGCCGCCGTCCGCGTCGTCGCCTCCGGCGACGCCCTCATCGCGCCCAGCGTCACCCGGCGCCTCATCAAGGAGTTCACCGACCGCCCGCGGGCCGCACCCGCGCCGCGCCGCGGCGCCGACGGCATCACCGACCGCGAGCGCGAGGTCCTCACCCTCGTCGGGCGGGGTCTGTCCAACACCGAGGTCGCCGCCGAACTCCACATCAGCGTCGCCACCGCGAAGACCTACGTCACCCGCCTGCTCGCCAAACTGGACGCCCGCGACCGCGTGCAGCTGGTGATCATCGCGTACGAGGCGGGCCTGGTCTCCACCGGCTGACCCGGCCCGGGCACGAGGGCGGGACCGCCCTCCGGGGGCGGTCCCGCCGTGGCGTCGCCTCAGGCCCGGCAGCCGACCGGGTGGGCGATGTCGATCACGAAGCGCTCCGGGGAGTGGAGCGTGAACGTCTTGTAGGCGGGCTTGGTGTCGAAGGCGGCTCCGATGGAGACCACGCCCTCGAAGTCGCCGGTCAGGGCGACCCCCTTGAGGGCGGGCAGGTGGATCTTCAGCAGCCGGGGGCCCTGGTAGACGGACCGTCCGGCGTCGTCGTGGGCGGCGGCGGGGGAGAGCGTGATCGCCAGGAAGTACTTTCCCGGGAGCGGGACCCTGGCTCCCGAGCCGTCGTAGTGCAGGGCGTTGACCTGCCGCACGGTGACGGGGGGCATGGCGCCCCGTACGTCGATCACGAGGCGGTCGAAGGTCGCGTGGCCGCCCCAGCGGGCGTTGACGACCAGGGACGTGGTCGGCGTCGTGGAGGTGCGGGCCGGGGCGTTCGAGGCGCCGGCCGGGATCGTGGCGCCGATTCCGGCGGTCAGGAGAATTCCCGCGGCGACGGCCGCGAGGGTGTGACGGTGCTGCATGACGTCCCCCTGTTTCTGCTGTTCGGGGACAGTGGTGTCACTGGGAGAGACATCCACCACTAGCGTACGGTTCCGCCAGATATGGGGTAAAAGTGCGCTATGTGCTGGAGTGCGACGGCCGACCTCTGGGCGGGCCTCGGGATCTGCGCCGTGGGGGTGGCCTGCCTCGCCTCCGTACGCCGCCCCGCGGACGCGCCGCTCGCCGCACTGCCCCTGCTCCTGGGCGCCCATCAGATCGTCGAGGCCGCCGTCTGGCACGCCGACGGCGGAACCGGACCCGCCACCCTCGCCTGGGCCGTGATCGCCCTGCCCCTCCTGGCCCTCTGGGTGCCGTCCGGCGTCATGGCGGCCGCCCGCCCCGCCGACCGGCCGAGGCTGCGCGCACCGCTCGCCGCCGGCGCGGTGACCGCGGCCCTCCTCGCGTACCGCCTCACCACCCGGCCCGTCTCCGCCGAGGTCCGCGGCCACACCCTCGGCTACACCGTCGACCTGCCCTTCCCGCCCCTGATCCTCGCCGGCTACCTCGTCGCCACCGTCGGCGCCCTGCTCCTGGCCCGCGACCGCGTCCTCCGGCTCCTCGGGATCGTCACCGGAGCGGGGGCGATCGTCTGCGCGGTCCTGTGGCGGACCGAGTTCGTCTCGACCTGGTGCGCCCTCGCCGCCGCCGCCTCGCTCCTGCTGCTCTTCTGGATCCGACGGCGGCCCGGCCGTAACCCCTCGGCCTCTCAGCAGTTGACCCGAGCATGAAGAAGCGCAGCATGCTCGCCATCGCCTCCCTCGCCGCAGGCGTCGTCACCGCTCTCGTCAGCCCGCCGCCGCAGGCGAGCGCGGCAGAGAGCCCGCTCGGCGGCGCCACCGGCCTCCTCCAGGAGGACCAGGTCGCCCCCGTCCTCCACGAGACCGTCCAGGGCGCCGAGGGCGCCCTTCAGGGCCAGGCCCCCGGCGGGCTCCTCTGATCCCCTCGCTGCTCCGCGGCCTCCGCGCCGCGACAGGTGCCCCGCGCCCCCACGGGCCGCGGGGCACTCGCGTGCCGTGACCCGGGAGGAGGCGGCCCGTGCGCGCGCAGTGCGCAGGTAATGACAGGATGTCCCCATGAGCGACAACGTTTACTTCGACATCACCATCAACGACGAGCCCGCGGGACGGATCGTCTTCAAGCTGTTCGACGACGTCGTCCCGAAGACGGCGACGAACTTCCGCGAGCTCGCCACCGGCGTGCACGGCTTCGGCTACGCCGGCTCCCCGTTCCACCGCGTCATCCCGCAGTTCATGCTCCAGGGCGGTGACTTCACCCGCGGCAACGGCACCGGCGGCAAGAGCATCTACGGCGAGAAGTTCGCGGACGAGAACTTCACGCTGAAGCACGACCGCCCGTACCTGCTCTCGATGGCGAACGCCGGCCGCAACACCAACGGCTCGCAGTTCTTCATCACCACGGTCGTCACCGACTGGCTCGACGGCAAGCACGTCGTCTTCGGCGAGGTCGTCGAGGGCCAGGACCTGGTCAAGAAGATCGAGGGCCTCGGCTCCCGCTCCGGCGCCCCCAGCGCCACCGTCAAGGTCGCCGAGTCCGGCATCGTGAAGGCATGATCGCCTTCCCGGTCTGAGCGGAGGGCGCCGAGCGCCCTCGCTCACCCACCCGGCCGGGGCGGGGAGCGCCGTCCGACGGACGTGAGCCCCCGCCCCCGCCGTGTCCTCCGGTACCACTCCCGGTGCGGCGATCCCGCCCCCCGAGCGCCTCAGGCGAAGGCGGGCGCGTTCCGCTCCGCCCAGGCCGAGAAGGGCCGGGGGGACCTGCCGAGCACCCGCTCCACGTCGGCGCTCACCCGCTGCTCCGCGGCGCTGGGGTCCCCCATCACCGACAGCATCCCGTCGACGGCGTCCTCCGGCAGGAACCGCACCAGCTGCGCCCGGGCCTCGTCCGCCGTCAGCGGCACGAACCCCACCGGAGCGTCCAGCGCGGCGGCGAGAGCACCCACCTGCTCCCGCGGCGACACCGCGACCGGTCCGGTCAGCACGTACGTACGCCCCGCGTGCGCAGGGTCCCGCAGCGCGGCGGCCGCCACCTCGGCGATGTCCAGCGGGTCCACCACCGGCAGCGCCACCTCCGCGAACGGGGCCGCGACCGCACGGGCGGAGCGCACCTGCTCGGCCCAGAGGAACGCGTTGGAGGCGAAGCCTCCGGGGCGCAGGACCGTCCAGTCGAGACCCGACTCCCGTACGGCCGACTCGAACGCCCGCAGGATCGCGTGCGACACGGAATCGGTCCGTGTCCCCACCAACTGCGAGGACTGCAGCACGATCCGCCGCACTCCGACGGCCACCGCCGCCGCGACGATCTCGTCCGGCCGCAGGTCGTCCCCGAGGCCCGCCACGAGCAGATAGACGGCCTCGGCGCCTTCGAACAGTTCCTTCAGGCCGTCGACATCGGCCAGGTCGCCCTGCCGGTGCGCCACCCCCGCGGGCAGCTCCCCGGCCGGCCGGCGGCTCACCGCCGTGACGTCCTCACCGGCCGCGGCCAGCAGCTCCACCAGCGGTCGTCCGACATTGCCCGTTGCTCCGGTCACCACGATCACAGCAGTTCCCCTCCAGGGAGTCAGCGGCGGAGCGGGTGCGCTCCGCCGTCTTCGTGACCTCATCCTGGAAGGCGAACTGGCCACCTTCTGGCCAGTTTCACGAACCGGTTCCGCCGGACCTCAGCTCTCCTCGCCGAAACGGCGCTCGAACTTGGCGATCCGGCCCTCGGAGTCCACGGTCCGCGCCGTGCCCGTGTAGAACGGATGGCTCTCGGAGGAGATCTCGACGTCGATCACCGGGTACGTCTTCCCGTCGTCCCACTCGATGGTCCGGTTGCTCGTCGCGGTGGACCGGGTCAGAAAGGCGTACCCGGCCGAACGGTCACGGAAGACCACCGGGCCGTACTCGGGCTGCTTGTCCTGCTGCACGCGTCCTCCTCGGGCTGCCGCCCAGACGTGTCCGGCCCTCACGGCACGGCACCCCTCCAGCCTCCCCGCGCGACCGACCGGCGACCAGCGCCAGTAGTCCGACCGGGTGGCGCGGAGGCCCGCTCAGCCGCCGTCCGGCCAGCGGGCCGCGAGCAGCAGCGCGATGTCGTCGGGCCGGGCCGTGGCCTGCCGGGCCTCCCGGATCAGCCGGTCGGCCGCCTCCGGCAGCGGCAGCGAACCGGTCGCCGCCAGAGCCTGCCGCAAGTGCTCGATCCCCTCGTCGATGTCCGTGCCCGGCCGCTCCACCAGTCCGTCCGTGAACAGCGCGAGCACCGCACCGGGATCGAGTTTGAGCCGCGTCACCGGGTACGAGGCACGGTCGTCGACCCCGAGGACCACCCCGCCCGCCAGCTCCACCTGCTCCGTCACGCCGTCCGGCCGCAGCAGCAGCGGCTGCGGATGCCCGGCCCGTACCGCCCGCGCCTCACCGGTCTCCGGATCGAGGAGTACGTAGCAACAGCTCGCGAACTGCCCGGGATCCAGGTCGATCAGCAGCCGGTTGGTGCCCCGCATCACGTCCTGCGGCCGGTGCCCGCCCAGCGCGAACGCCCGCACCGCGCTGCGCAGCTGCCCCATGGTGGCCGCCGCCGCCACACCGTGCCCCTGGACGTCGCCGATGACCAGGGCGAGCCGCCCCTGGTCCGTCTCGATCACGTCGTACCAGTCGCCCCCGACATCCATGCCCTGGGTGCCCGGCAGGTAGCGGCCCACCGTGTCCACACCGTGCCGCACCGGCAGCCGGTGCGGCAGCAGCGCGTCCTGGAGCCCGCGCGCGACCGCCGACTCCGTGTCGTACCGCTGCGCCCGCTCCAGGGCCTGCGCGATCAGTCCCGCGAGCGCCGTGAGGACGGTCCGCTCCTCCGGACTGAACCCGCGCGGCCGGTCGAAGCCGAGGATGCAGGAACCCACCGGCCGCCCCGAGGCGATCAGCGGCAGGAACGCCCGCGCCCCGGAGTGCGCGTCCATCGGCAGATCCGGATAGGCCCGGCCCAGCTGCTCCATCGACTCGAAGAACAGCGGCCGGCCCGTCGTCAGCGTCTCCACCCCCGGCATCCGGGTGTCCAGGGCCACCCCGTCGAAGGGTTCGAGGAATCCCGGCGGGAACCCCGTCTCCCAGGCCAGATACAGCCGCCGGTCGCTCAGCAGGTAGATCGCCAGCTGCCGCCCGCCGAAGGCCGGCAGCAGTTCCTCCGTCACCACCGCGGACACCTGGCGCGCCGTCACCGCCTCGGTGAGGGCGATCGCCAGGGCCACCGGCCGGTAGAGCGCCGCCGCCCGGTCACCGGGCGAGGACAGGCCGTCGTCCGTCTTCCGGCGCCCCCCGGCCCGGATCCCGGCCGCCGCCGGATCCTCCTCCGGGACCAGCAGCATGGTCACCCCGTCCCGCCCCGGATGCAGGGACACGGAGATCCACCGGCCGCGCTCCGGACGGGCCAGGAAGCGCACCGGTTCGCCGGAGAGCAGAGCGGCCCGGAGCTGCTCCTCGTGGAAGGGATGGCCGAACCAGGGCAGCGCCTCCCACAGCGGCCGGCCCGCCAGGGCGCCCCGCGGCCGGCCGAGCAGCCGCTCCGTGCGCTCGTTGACGTAGGTGATGCGGCCCAGCCGGTCGATCGCCAGGATCGCCCGCGGCAGCCGGTCCGTCGCGTCCGAACCGACGAGCCCCGTCCCCAGGTCGACGAGCGTGCCGGTCAGATGCCCACTGCTGCCGGTGACCTCGGTGCCGCCGCTGTCGCTGTCGTGGTTGTCACCGTCGCCGCCGGAAGACCCGGCAGCCCGCGCCGCCCGCGCCTGCGCGGTTCCCGTCGTACTCCGCCGTGTCCGCGCGGACACCTCCAGCAGGTGCAGGCCGCCGTCCGGCCCCTTCAGCCGGAGCCTGCGCACCGAGGGCCGTCCGTCCGCCCCCGTGGCCTGGCGTGCCGCGGCCCAGAGGGCATAGCCGTCCTCCGGTTCGAGCAGGGACGTGAGCACCTCGATCCGGCAGGGCGAGGTGACCTCCGCGCCGAGGATGGCGAGCAGTCCGTCGTCCATCACGACCGAGCCCGTGTCCAGGTCCCAGTCGAAGGATCCGAACCGGACCGGCGGGCCGGAACCGACGGACAGCTGCACGCACACCGGATCGTCGGGCCACTCGACCGGCGTCCCGCCACGGGCCAGGCCGGACAGGGCCTCGCCGAGGCTGAGCGCCCCCCGGGTCATCCGGCCCCTGTCCCGCGCGTCCACCGGCACCCCCGGCGTCGGCGCCCGCAGCACCACGAGGACCCCGAACCGTTCACGGCCCGCGGCCACCGGCGCGTACAGCGAGGCGAAGGGGAACGGCAGACTCGCCACCAGCTGGGGGAACCGCCGCATGGCCTCCTCGACGTCGGGGAGGTAGACGGACTGCCCCGAGCGGTACGCCTCCGCCACGGGGAACGGCCGGTTCGTATGCATCCGCCACCACGGCCGGAACAACGGCCCCGGCAGCCCCACGAGCACCGCCAGCCTCAGCAGCCCCGGCGTTCCTGAGCGCAGGTACACCCCGCCCGCGTACCCGCCGACCTCCTCGACCGCCCGCAGCGCCGATTCGGCGAGTGTCCAGGTCAGCGCGGACGAAGCAGGCCCGTCGGCAGCTCCGTACCCGGACGGACGCCCGGTGCCGCCCGTCGGGCCGGAGCCGGACGTGCCCTGCGAGGTCACACAGCCAGGATGCCCCCGACGCGAAAGCCTCCGCATCCCGGCCCGCCCGCGCCCGGGTCGGCGATGTTGACCGCACGCGTCCGGACCGTCACACTCGGTCGTCGACCGCCGCCGCCGGCGCGCGGCGCCCATCACCTCGCGACCAGGGGGCACGATGACGGACCGGCTTCTTCCGTACGACGTACACGGCGGAGGCCCCGCGCGGGCCGTCGTGCTGCACAACTGGTTCGGCGACCGCACCAGCTTCGACCCGCTCCGCGCCCACCTCGACGGCGCCACCGGAAGCTACGCCTTCGTGGACTGCCGCGGATACGGCGAGGCGCTCGACCACGCGGGCGCGTACACGATGGAGGAGGTCGCCGCCGACGCCCTCGCCGTCGCCGACGACCTCGGGTGGGACACCTTCTCCGTCATCGGCCACTCGATGGGCGGCAAGGCGGCCCAGCTGATGCTGCTCGACGCCCCCGACCGCGTCCGCTCGATCGTCGGCATCTCACCGGTCTCGGCGGCGGGCTTCCCGCTCGACGGCGAGACGTGGGAGCTCTTCGCGGGCGCCGCCGAGGAACCGGCCAACCGGCGGGTGATCATCGACAACACCACCGGCGGCCGGTACGGCGACGCGTGGCTCGGAGCGCTCGTCGACCGTTCCGTCGGGCGGTCCTCCGCCATCGCCTTCCGCGCCTATCTGGACTCCTGGTCCCGCACCGACTTCCACGAGCGCGTCCGCGACAACCCCACGCCGGTCCTCCTGGTCGTCGGCGCCCACGACCCGGCGCTCGGCACCGACGCGATGGAGTCCACCTGGCTGCGCTGGTACCCCAACGCACGCCTGGAGGTCCTGAAGGACGCCGGCCACTACGCCCCCGAGGAGACGCCGGAGGCCCTCGCCGAGGCGATCGAGGCATTCCTCGCCGCCTGACGGGAGCACACGGCCCGCGGGGTCCCGGACACCGTCCGAAGATCATCCGAACGTCGAGCGGACGGACGACTTTAGAGGACAGCGGTGCGGCGGCGCGTCACGCGATCATCGTGGTCACGACGCCACGGGACGGTCTCCGCAGACCGTCCACGATCAGCAGGAGCACACCCGATGGGCCTCGCGCAGACGCAGCACCGCTTCCTCGTCCGGCAGAAGGTCACGCTCATGGCCAACCGCTACCTGGTGCACACCGCGGGTCCCGACGGCGAGGAGGCGGAACTCGTCGCGTTCGCCCACCAGAAGAGGATGGCGCTCAAGGAGCACGTCACCTTCTACACGGACGAGTCCCGGCGCCAGGTCCTGTTCACCTTCAAGGCCCGCCAGGTCCTCGACGTCGGCGCGACCTACGACGTGCACGGCGCCTCCGGTACCCGGCTCGGCGGATTCCGGAAGGACTTCGGCGCCTCCCTGCT
Organism: Streptomyces sp. NPDC059534; assembly: GCF_042743475.1. Taxonomy (NCBI): domain Bacteria; kingdom Bacillati; phylum Actinomycetota; class Actinomycetes; order Kitasatosporales; family Streptomycetaceae; genus Streptomyces; species Streptomyces sp. NPDC059534. Next base: position 233,891 of record NZ_JBHWAQ010000005.1, on the reverse strand, counting down.
GCGCAGCACCTGGCACCTGAGCAGGGAGGGCGCGGCGGGGGAAGCCACGGGGCAGGAGCGGCACCAGGGGGTGGCGCTGCTGCGGCGCGCCTGGGAGTTCCTGCCCTTCACGGACCTGCTCCCCTTCGTCGTGCCGTACCACTTCGACTTCGCCGCGGCCGGACGGTCCGTCATGTCCGTCGACAAGCGCTTCGGACTGCGGGACCGGTACGTGCTGGACATAGCGGACCCGGAGCTCGACCGGCGGCTCGCGATAGCCCAGGCCGTCGCGCTCGACGCCCTCCAGTCCCGCTGACGGCCGACCGCCGATCACCGGCCGCCGCCTGCCGACCGGCCGGCCGCCGACCCCGCACCGCTGACGCGTCTACCCTGGAAGGAGGGGCAGGGGGCGGGGCGCGCCGTTCCTCCCCGGCCCCGGGCCGCGCAGGCGGAAGGGCGGCGGACCATGTACTTCAGCGATCGCACCGACGCGGGCAGGCAGCTCGCCGCCCGGCTCGACCACCTCAAGGGCCGTGACGTCGTGGTCCTCGGTCTGCCGCGTGGCGGGGTACCGGTCGCCGCGCAGGTCGCGGAGGCTCTCGACGCACCGCTCGACATCTGTCTCGTACGGAAGCTGGGGGTGCCCGAGCAGCCGGAGCTCGCGATGGGCGCGCTGGGCGAGGGCGGCGTGCGGGTGCTCAACGAGCGGGTGCTCCGTGAGTCCGGTGTGGGCGACCGGGAGCTCGCCGCGGTCGAGGAGCACGAGCACGCGGTGCTCGACGAGCGTGCCCGCCGCTACCGGGGCAGCAGGGAGTCCGTGCCGCTCGAAGGGCGCACGGTGGTCGTCGTCGACGACGGGCTGGCCACGGGGGCGACGGCGCTGGCGGCCTGCCGGGTGGTGCGGGCCAGGGGCGCGGCCCGGATCGTGCTGGCGGTGCCGGTGGCGCCACGCGGCTGGACGGCACGGCTGGGCGGTGAGGCCGACGAGACGGTCAGCGTCCACGCGCCGGAGGTCTTCTTCGCGATCGGACCGTTCTACCAGGACTTCACCCAGACCGCAGACGCCGAGGTGATCGCCTGCCTCGACCGGGTCCGTGCCGTGCGGGGGCCCGTCGTCCGGGACTCGGACGTACGGATCCCGCTCGCCGGCGTCGCGCCGGCCGCCGGGCGGCTCGCCGTGCCCGACGGCGCGACCGGCATCGTGCTGTTCGCCCACGGCAGCGGCAGCAGCCGGCACAGCCCGCGGAACCGGGCGGTCGCGCAGGCGCTCAACCGGGCGGGGCTCGGGACGCTGCTGTTCGATCTACTCACCGAGTCCGAGGCGGGCGACCGGGCGCGGGTCTTCGACACGCCGCTGCTGGCCGACCGGCTCGCGCTCGCCACGGAGTGGCTGGCCGGGCAGTCCGCGAGCGCGGGCCTTCCGCTGGGCTACTTCGGAGCGAGCACGGGAGCGGCGGGCCCCCCCCGGGCGGGGGGCCCCCCCCCCCGACCGCTCCCCCCCGCCCCCCCCCACAGGCCCACGACCCGACACCGCGGCCCCAG
>NZ_JBHWAQ010000005.1:39279-232360 GCF_042743475.1 Streptomyces sp. NPDC059534 | reverse complement strand
GCCTCTGAATCGCCCCTCCGTTCGCGGGATGCGCCGCGATGAGAGAGGCTCGGGAGAGCGGCGGGAGGTCATCGACACGTCGCCGTGCCCCCCCCCCCCGGCGGGGGGGGCCCCCCCCCGCCCCGGGCGCCCCCCCCGACCCCGGGTGCGGGGTGAGCGCGGTCGTCTCGCGGGGCGGCCGGCCGGACCTCGCGGGCGACCGGCTGGCCGCCGTGCGGGCGCCGACCCTCCTGGTGGTGGGCGGCGAGGACGCGCTGGTCCTGGACCTCAACCGGCGGGCCCGGTCACTGCTGCGGTGCGAGAACCGGCTGGCCGTCGTGGAGGGCGCCACGCACCTCTTCGAGGAGAAGGGCGCCCTGGAGGAGGTGGCGGCGCTGGCCACCTCCTGGTTCAGCGAGCACTTCCGGGGTCAGTAGGCGCCGTTGACGTTGTCGATGGAGCCGTAGCGGTCGGCCGCGTAGTTGCACGCGGCGGTGATGTTGGCGACCGGGTCGAAGAGGTCCATGGACGTGCCGGGCACGTGGTAGGCCAGGAAGGTCGGCTCGATGACCTGGAGCAGGCCCTTCGAGGGCGTGCCGGCCACCGCGTTGGAGTCCCACAGGTTGATGGCCTGGGGGTTGCCGGAGGACTCGCGCATGACGTTGCGGTGGATGCCGTCGTACGAACCGGGGATGCCCTGCTGAGCCATGATGGCCAGCGACTCGCGGATCCAGCCGTCGAGGTTGTCGGCGTAGTTGGTGGCGGCGGCGGGCTCGGCCTGGACGGGGGCGGCGGGGGCGGCGGCCGGGGCGGCCTGCGCGGCCGAGGCACCCGTGTTGGTGGCGGCGGACGGGGCCGGCGCCCGGCGCTCGGAGCGGCTCGCCCGCTCGGTCGAGGCGGCCTTCTTCGCCTTGGGGGCGGTGACCTTGGCGGAATCCCGACGAAGTGTCAGTTCGAGGCCCGGGTGAATAAGTGACGGATTGTCACCCACGGCGCTCTTGTTCGCGTGGTAAAGGTCCTTCCAGCCGGCCTGAATTCCCTTCTTGTGGGCGATCAGGGAAAGGGAGTCGCCGCTGACGACCGTGTAGGTGCGGGCGGCCGCAGGGGCGGCCGGAGCCTTGGTCACGGTCGGTGCCGCTGCGGTGGCCGCGGGGGCGGAAACGGCGCGGGTGGTGAATTCCGGGGCGCCGGACACGGGCGCGGCGCCGGCCACGGCCGGGGCGATCAGCGGGAGGGCGAGGGCGACTCCACCCGTGCCGACCAGGGCGAGTCCCTGGGAGACGGGGCGGCGTCGGGGGCGGCGGTGCGTACCGTGAGCAGGCATGACGGATTCCTCTCCGGCGCCTGCGGGGTGAGCTGTCGGGTTCGGACGGGAGATGTCCGGCCGCGCGCACGCGGCTGCACCCCGAGCCGTCCCGGATTCCGGGCCGGCGTATTCGTGGGTCCCCCGCTCCTGCCGTCGGGTGAAAGGGAGGTATTTCAAGCGGTGGCAGGATTAGGCGATCCGCTCGAATGGAGGTGACCGTAGGCCAGTAATGCGACGGATAACAAGAGGTCCGGAGTGGCCGTCGCGGCAAAAGGATCACTTAATTCATGGAATTCAAGATCGACCGGCTCTCCCGTGCGGCTAACTTCCTTGTGCCCCACGGGCCGCGCGGATTCCGGTCGTCGCGGTACCGCCCGGAAAGTGAGTCGCATCACCAGGGTCTCAATGTCCGAATATGCACGGTAAATCTGTTAATAGGGGAGTGGGTGGAAAAGCCCCTGTCGCTATGCGGGCACTCAAGGGCAAAAGTCGCAAAACCGACATTCATCCTGAAAGATGAAGCCACCCCGACCGAGGAGCCACCGGATGACCCCCGCCACCTCCCTGCTCAGCCCCGACGCCGTCGACCGCGAGGCCGCCGCGCTCTACGAGAGCGCCACGTGGCAGCGGATCGTCACCGACTGGGCCACCGACGAACCGCTCGCCCCGGCCGGCCCGCCGCCGGGAACGGAGAGCTGGCGGAAACTGCTGACCGTGCCGGTGGAGCGGCTCGTGGCCGACGCGCTCGACGCCCTGCCGCCGCCCCTGCCGGCCGAGCGCCGGCTGCCCGGCCGGATCGGAGCCGCCCTGCCGGACCGGCTGCATGTCTGGCGCCGCATCGGCAGCGCCGACCTGCGCCCGTCGGTCCACCTGGGCTACGCGCGCCTCGTACTGACGGAGTGGGGCTGGCAGAACGCTCCGTACAGGCTGCGCGACGTCCGCGGGGCCCGGTGCGTCTGCGGCGCGCTGCTCGCCGCGCACCGGCTCGGCCACGGCAGCGGGGACACGATGAACGAGGCGGCGGCCTGGATCATGACCGAGCTTCGGTCGCGGGGGTGGCACGACCTGATCGGACCGTGGAACCGGGCTCCGGGCCGTACCGCCGACGACGCCGTGGCCCTGCTCGACGCGACCATCGAACGGGCCGCGCAGGCCGGCCGCTGACGGCCCCCGGTGTGCCGGGCGCGCCGGGGCGGCCCGGCACACCGGGGAGCGGGTCAGCCGCTGACGCTGGGCGCCCCGGTCTCGATGTGCCCGGTGTACCGGCGTGACCAGGTCCCGTCGATGTCGGCGAGGATCGTGAAGTCGTACCAGCCGCCCTGGTACGCCACCGCGTTGAAGAAGTCCTCACGGCTGGAGTTCGCGGGCACCGTGTACGTCCATGGTCCGTCCGTGCGGTAGGCGTTCGAGCGGATCGTGAAGGTGACGGGCCCGCCCGAGGCGTTGGTCATCCTGAACCACAGGGCCGTCTTCCCCGTCCCCGGCTCGGTCGCGAAGCGGGCCGCCACCTCGACGGCCTTGCCCGCCTTGGAGGCGTCGCCGATGAAGCGGCGCAGGAAGCGGTTGGGGCCCATCATCGAGATGTCGTACTTGCCGGAGCCCGAGCCCGTGCCGATGTTGAAGTAGTCGGAGGCCGTGCCGCCGGGGTCGACCGTGTACTGCCAGGCGGCCGTGTCGCGGTACTGGTGCGGGTGGATCGAGAAGTGCGCCGCGCGCTTGGCCTCCGCTCCCTGGTTCGTCATCGAGAACCAGGCAAGGATCTTGCCCGCGGCCCCGAACTCGAACCGGTCCAGGTTGCCGTTCGCCTGGTACGGCACGGCGCGGGCCGGACGGGTGCCGGACTCCTGCGCGGGAAGGGCGTTGTTCTGGGGCGCGGGGTTCGGCAGCGGCCCGCACGTCGCCTGGCCTATCACCTTCGCGGTGGAGGGGAGTCCCGCGGGCACGCCGTACACCGGGTGGGCGAAGTCGAAGACCCCGGTCAGGTCTCCTGTCACCTTCCTGCGCCAGGCGCTGATGTTGGGGCAGGTCGCCGGTGTGCCGAGGGCGGCCGTCCAGGTCTCCATGAAGCGCAGCACGGAGGTGTGGTCGAAGACCTCGGAACTCACCCAGCCGCCCCGGGTCCACGGGGACATGACAAGCATGGGGACGCGGAAGCCCAGGCCGATCGGCACGCCGTCCAGGTACTCGCCCGGCGTTCCCGGCGGAGCGACCGGCGGCGGCACATGGTCGAAGAAGCCGTCGTTCTCGTCGTAGTTGAGGAAGAGCACCGTCGAGTCGAAGACGTCGGCGTCGGCGGCCAGCGCCCGGTAGACGAGATCGACGAAGTGCGCGCCGTCGCCCGGCGGCGCGTAGGGGTGCTCCGAGAACGCCTCGTTCGCGACCACCCACGACACCTGCGGGAGCGTGCCCGCGAGGACGTCGGCGCGGATCGCCGCGGCGATGTCGTCCGGGGTCGAGCCGGTCACCTTGGGGACCGAGCCCATGCCCCGGTCGTACAGCGGGTCGCCGGGGCGCGCGTCGGTGAACTTCTTGAAGTAGGCGAGGCCGTTGTCGCCGTAGTTGTCCTGGGCGTTCTGGTAGACCTTCCAGCTCACTCCGGCGCGCTGGAGTGCCTCGGCGTACGTCTCCCAGGTCAGCCCCGACTCGTCGCCGCCGTCCTTGCTGGAGCCGTCGATCTTGCCGCTCCACAGGAAGGTGCGGTTGGGGCCGGTGGCGCTGAGCGTCGAGCAGAAGTACGCGTCGCAGATCGTGTAGTGGTCGGCGAGCGCGTGGTGGAAGGGGATGTCCCCGCGGTCGAGGTGGCCGAGCGACCGGGTGTTGCCCACGCCCGTCACCCAGTTGTCGAGGCGTCCCTTGTTCCAGGCGGCGTGCTGCGAGGTCCAGCTGTGCGGCAGGTCGCCGTTGCACTGCGCGAGGGTCTCGCCGTCGACGCCCCCCGCGGGCGGGGTGTCGCTCAGCTTCCAGGGGTAGTGGCGGCCGCCCCAGTTGGGCTGGTTGAACATGCCCCAGCCGCCCGGGAGGTTGCCCGCGGCGCGGTCGGCGAAGCCGCGCACGCCGCGCAGGGTGCCGAAGTAGTGGTCGAAGCTGCGGTTCTCCTGCATGAGGATCACCACGTGCCGGACGTCGGTGAGCGTGCCGGTGGCCGCGGTCGCGGCGGCGGACGCCGGCACCGGCGGCAGCGCCGCACCCGCCACGAGCCCCGCGCCGATCCCGACGAATCCCCTGCGGCTGATGGGAAGCATGCCCCGCCTCTCGTGTCACGGTGTGCCCCAGCGGCACGTCGGACACATGATGGGGGAGGGGAGCTTAAAGGTATACGGCTGTGCCGTAATTACTGGGTTAACAGACAGAGGCCAGGAAAAACGGGGCCCGAATTGGTCCGCCCACGGACCAATGGAGTCAGACGGTGATCACCTGCACGCCGGCCTCGGTGAGCTGGGCGACCGTCTCCGGCGCGATGCCGGTGTCCGTCACGAGCACGTCGATCCGGTCCAGACCACAGATCCGGGCGAACGCGCGGCGGCTCATCTTCGAGGAGTCGGTCACCACGACGACCCGGCTCGCCCGCTCCGCGAAGAGCCGGCTGATGCTCGCCTCGTCCTCCTGGTGCGCCATCACGCCGAGGGTGGCGTCGACCCCGTCGACCCCCAGGATCACCACGTCGAGCACGACCTCGTTGAGCACCCCGACGGTCAGCGGGCCGACCAGCTCGTACGTCTGGGGGCGGGCCACCCCGCCGGTGGCGACGATCTTGATCTGGGGCCGCACCGCGAGTTCGCCGGCGATGTTGAGGGCGTTGGTGACGACGGTCAGCGCGGGGCCCCCGGACGCCGTCGCCGGTGACGCCTCGGCTCGGCCGCTCGCGAAGCGCAGGGCCAGGGCCCGTGCCACCTCGGTCGTCGTGGTGCCCCCGTTGAGGCCGACGACGTCGCCGGGTGCGACCAGATCGGCCGCGGCCTCCGCGATCCGCCGCTTCTCCGGCGCGTGCCGTGTCGACTTGTAGCGCAGCGGCAGTTCGTGCGAGACGCCGTGTGCCACGGCCCCGCCGCGCGTCCGTACCAGCAGCTGCTGCTCGGCGAGTTCGTCGAGGTCCCGGCGGATCGTGGCGGCGGAGACGTCCAGTGCGATCGCCGCGTCCTCCACCTCCACCTTTCCCGAGGCCGCCAGCAGCTCAAGGAGCGTGTTCCACCGTTCGTGCTTGGACATGCGTCCTTCCCTCCCGCTCGTGCGCGCGTCCGATTCTATCTGCCGATGGGTGCGGGATCTGGAAAGGCGATGCATGTTTCTGCTTGAATGTCCTTGATTTCGAGCAGTTTCACTCATCATCGTGCACTCTTCTTGCAAGGAGCCTCGCATGACCACCACCCGTACCGCCGTGGAGATCGCCTCTCAGCCGGCGACCTGGCGCCAGGCGGCCCGCACCCTGCCCCAGCACGTCGCCGCCCTGCCCCGACGCGGGGAGCGGGTCGCGGTGATCGGCTGCGGCACCTCCTGGTTCATGGCCCTGGCCTACGCGGAGCTGCGCGAGTCCGGCGGGCACGGCGAGACCGACGCCTTCGCGGCCTCGGAGTTCCCCTTCGGCCGCCACTACGACCGGGTCGTCGCCATCACCCGCTCCGGCACCACGAGCGAGGTCCTCGCCGTCCTCACCCGCCTGCGCGGCACCGTCCCCACGGGCGCGGTCACGGCCGACCCCACGACCCCCGTGATGGACCTCGCCGACGACGTCGCCGTGCTGGACTTCGCCGACGAGGAGTCGGTCGTCCAGACCCGCTTCGCCACCACCGCCCTCGCCCTGTTCCGCGCCCACCTGGAGGCCGAGGAGGCGCTGCCCGACGGCGTCGCCACCGTCGAGGAGGCCGCGCGCGACGCCGAACAGGCCCTCGCGTCCCCCCTCGTCGAAGAGGTGCTCACGGCCGAGCAGTTCACCTTCCTCGGCAGCGGCTGGACCTACGGGCTCGCCCTCGAGGCCGGCCTGAAGATGCGCGAGGCGGCCGGCGCGTGGACGGAGGCGTACCCGGCCATGGAGTACCGCCACGGCCCCATCAGCATCACCAGGCCCGGCCGGGTGACCTGGGGCTTCGGCGTCCTGCCGGCCGGACTCGCGGACGACGTGCGCAAGGTCGGCGGCACCCTCTCCGAGAGCGACCTCGACCCGCTCGCCGACCTGATCCGCGCCCAGCGCCTCGCGGTGGCCGTCGCCGAGGCCCAGGGCCTGAACCCGGACACCCCCCGCAACCTGACCCGCTCCGTGGTCCTGGCCGACGTCCATGCCTGACCGCCGCCAACCGCTCGACCACCCGGGAGAAGGACCATGCCGCTGACGCCCACCGATGAGATCGTCCGCCGCGCCCGCGCGGCGGGCACGGGCGTGGGGGCGTTCAACGTCCTCCAGCTCGAACACGCCCAGGCCATCGTGACCGGCGCCGCCGACGCCGACCGGCCCGTGGTCCTCCAGATCAGCGAGAACACCGTCCGCTACCACGGCGCCCTGGAGCCGGTCGCGCTCGCCTCCCTGGCGATCGCCCGCGCCGCCAAGACCCCGGTCGCCGTCCATCTCGACCACGCCGAGAACCCCGACCTCGTCCGCGAGGCGGTGGGACTCGGCCTGGGTTCCGTCATGTTCGACGCCTCGAAGCTCCCCTACGCGGAGAACGTCGCGGCGACTCGCGAGGTGGTGGAGTACTGCCACCGGCACGGCGTCTGGGTCGAGGCCGAACTCGGCGAGGTGGGCGGCAAGGGCGGCGCCCACACCCCGGGCGTGCGGACGGACCCCGACGAGGCCCGCGCCTTCGTCGCGGCCACCGGCGTCGACGCCCTCGCCGTCGCGGTCGGCAGCGCCCACCAGATGCTGACCCGGGACGCGGTCCTCGACTTCGACCTCATCGCCCGGCTGCGGGCCGCCGTGGACACCCCGCTCGTCCTGCACGGCTCCTCGGGCGTGTCCGACGCGGACCTCGGCTCCGCGATCGCCGCCGGCATGACCAAGGTGAACGTCTCCACCCACCTCAACAAGGCGTTCACCCGGGCCGTCCGCGCCCACCTCGCCGACCACCCGACCGCCGTCGACCCCCGGCACTACCTCACCCCGGCACGGGCAGCCGTGGCCCACGAGGTCGCGCACCTCCTCACGGTCCTGTCCCCGGCCTGACGGGGGCATGGCGGGGGGGGCGAGGGCGTGCTCTAGGACCGGTCGGCGGCGGCGTGCTCCTTCAGGAAGGCGCCGGCATGGGCCGCGGCCTCCTCCTTCGTCGGGTGGGTCAGGCCGCGGCCGGTCTCGCCGTGCGACCCGTCGGCGCCCTCGCCCGTCCACCTCCAGCCGCCGGACGAGGGTTCCCGCGTCAGCTCGGCCGTCCCGCCGCACAGTTCGAGTGCGACGGTCGATCCCGGCGCCGCGGCGGCCGGACGGGTGACGGCGTTCGGCCACTTCTTGCGGGCGCCCTGCCGGGTGATGCCCCAGACGGCCCCCATCTGCTCGTAACTGGCGCCGTACGACCCGGCCGTTCCCGCCGCGACCGCCGTCAGGCGCTTGACCGCCGCGTCCACCACCTTCCAGGTGGCCAGCACGGACAGCGCCACCTCGGCCGGATCCGCGGCCCACATCCGGTCCTCGGGGAGCCCCGAGGCTCGGGAGCGGACGGCCGACGCGAGGGGGGTGAGGGCGTCGTGGAGCGCCGTGTCGAGCGCTACCTGTTCTTCGGGTGTGATCTCAAGGGAAGGCATCTGACAACTATAGTTCACCCGCAGGGGAAATGGTAACTAAAGTTTACGAGAGTCGTGGGTGGTCGCCGCCGGGGTCCCGGACGCGCCCGCCACCTCCTGAAGCGCCGCCAGGAGGCCGCGCACCGCGGGCAGGGACAGTGAGGACTCCCGTACCAGCGCGTGGATCGAACGGACCGGCTCCGGGCCGCGGATGCGCCGGACCACCACGTTCGGGTGACGGCTGCCGAGGCCCAGGAGCGGGATGAGCGTGATGCCGAGACCGGCTGCGACGAAGCCCTGGGCGGCGGCGTACTCCTCGCACTGCACGGCGATGTCCGGGGTGAACCCGGCGGCCGCGCACGCCGCCAGGACGGCGTCCAGGCAGGGACCCGGCCGCTCGCTGCCCACCCACGGTTCGGCGGCGAGCCCGCTCAGGTCGACCGCGGTGCGGCGGTCCGCGAGCGGGTGCCCCCTGGGCAGGACGGCGCGGTACGGGTCGTCGGCCAGGTGGACCAGCCGGCGGCCGTCCCGGTCGGGGCCGCCGCCCCGGGGCCGTACGACGAGGGCGAGGTCCGTCTCCTCGTCGGGATCGCCGTCGGCGATCCTCAGGTCGACGCGGACGCCGGGGTGTTCGGCGCGGAAGCGGGCGAGCGCGGGTGCGACGAGGCCGGCGCCCGCGGTGGCGAAGTAGCGGACCGCGATCCGGCCGGTGCGGCCCGCCCGCAGGTCGGCGAGGGCGGTCTCGGCCTCCGCGACCTGGCGGCCGATGACGGTGGCGTGCTCGGTGAGCAGCCGTCCGGCGGCGGTCGGCCGCACACCGCGGCCGAACCGTTCGAGCAGCTCGATGCCGGCTTCCTTCTCCAGCGCGGAGATCTGCTGACTCACGGCGGACGGCGTGTAACCGAGGTTCCCGGCGGCGGCGGTGACGGAGCCGCTGGTGACGACGGCCCGGAGCACCTGCATGCGTCTCACATCCAGCATGTAGCACAGCTTAACGCCGGCTGTACGATCCTTCGCTTGTCCTGTCGAATGGTGCCGGGGACCGTGGAGGCATGACATCCGCGACGCGCATGGGCGTACTGGCACTGCTCTGGGGCTCGGGCTTCCTCTGGATCAAGATCTCCCTCAACGAGGGGCTCACCCCCGGGTGGATCACCTTCGTACGCTGCCTGCTCGGCGCGTCGATCCTCCTCGCGCTCGCCCACGGAGCCGGCGGACGGCTTCCCCGCGACCGGGGCACCTGGGGGCGCCTGGTCGTCGCCGCGTTCCTCTGCAACGCGCTGCCCTTCCTGCTCTTCTCGGTCGGCGAGCAGAGCGTGGACAGCGGAGTGGCGGGCGTGATGAACGCCACGACCCCCCTCTGGTCCCTCCTCGTCGGCCTCGGCCTGGGGACGGAACGCCCGCTGCGCCCCACCCGCCTCGCCGGGCTCCTCCTCGGCTTCGCCGGCGTCCTGCTGATCTTCGCGCCCTGGAGCGCCGGATCCGGGCTGATGAGCCTCGGTGCGCTCGCGCTGCTCGGCGCCGCCGCCTCGTACGCGCTGGCCTTCGCCTACATGGCGCGCCACCTCACCGGCCGGGGCGGCGCGCCGCTGGCCCTCTCCGCCGCGCAACTCCTCGCGGCCACCGGTCTCAGCGCGCCCGCCCTGGCCGTCGGCGGCGCGCCGACGGTGACCTGGACGGGCGTCCTCGCCGTCGTCGTCCTCGGGATCTTCGCGACCGGGCTGACCTTCCACCTGAACTACCGCATGATCGCCGAGGAGGGCCCGACCAGCGCCGCCACCGTCGGCTACCTGCTGCCCGTGGTGTCCGTGGCCCTGGGCGCGCTCGTCCTCGGCGAACCGCTGACGGCACGGGTCGTCACCGGCATGGCCGTCGTCCTGGCGGGCGTCGGCCTGACCCGTCTCACGCCACACCAGGCCGCCGCGCCGCAGGGAGTCCCGCGCACGATCGCCGACGGGAACCAGCGGGAACCACTGGCCGGACCCAGCGGGAACTAGCCGACCCGCTCGACCACGAAGAGAGGGATCTCCCGCTCGGTCCTGAGCTGGTAGTCGGCATAGTCGGGGAACGCCTCGACGGCCCGGGCCCACCACACCCGGCGCTCCTCGCCGGTGACCAGCCTGGCCTTCATGTCCCAGACGTCCGTGCCGTCACGCAGCTCGACGTCCGGCGAGGCGACCACGTTGTGGAACCAGACGGGGTGCTTCACCGCCCCGCCGTTCGACGCGACGAGCGCGTACGCCCCCTCGTGCTCCACCCGCATGAGAGGGGTCTTCCGGAGCTTGCCGCTCTTCACGCCGAGGTTCGTCACGAGGACGACGGGAAGACCGCGCATGGTCGTGCCCTTCGTCCCGCCGGAGGACTCGTACAGCTCGACCTGGTTCCGCACCCACGTCGACGGGCTGGGCTCGTACTCGCCTTCGAGTGGCATGAGTGTCCTTTCCGAGGGGTGCCGGGAGCACCGGCTCTGCATCCCCCGACGCTATCCGACGTTCCGCGCCTCCCCCGGTTGCCCGGCCCGGGGGACGAGCCCCCGGCCCCGATGTCGGTACCCGCTCGTAGGGTGGTCCCGACGGCAGGGATGCGGACGACGACAGGGGAGTGGGCGGCATGCGGGAGTTGTTCCTGGCGGACGCGAAGGCGTACATCCGGTGGATCGAGCTGCCGGGGTACGGGGACGGGGACGGGGACGTGCCGGTCCGGGTGTTCGTGCACGGCCTGGGATGCACGGCGGCCTCGGACTTCACCCACATCGCCGCGCACCCCGCGCTCGGCGGCGGGCGGGCGCTGCTCGTGGATCTCCTCGGCCACGGGCTGAGCGACCGCCCCGCGGACTTCGACTACCGCATGGAGTCCCAGGCGGCGGCCGTGGCGGCCGTGCTCGACCACCTCGGGGTGGCGGGGGTGGACCTCGTCGGGCACTCCATGGGCGGCGCCGTCGCGATCCTCCTGGCGGCCTCCCGTCCGGACCTGGTGGCCCGGCTCGTGGTGGCGGAGCCCAATCTGTACGCGGGCGGGGGCGCGTTCAGCTCCCCGGTGGCCGCCCAGGACGAGGACACGTTCGTGGCGACGGGGTTCGCCCGGATGCTGGCCGTCGCGGGCCGCGCCGACTACGCGGCCCGGCTGCGGCTCGCCGACCCGCGGGCCGTCCACCGCAGCGCCGTCGCCCTCGTCGAGGGAAGTGTGCCCGCGCCCGGCGACCTCCTGGCCGGGCTGGCCGCGCCCCGCCTCTTCGTGGTCGGTGAGCTGAGCCTGCCGGACGCGGACGCCGAGAAGACGGCGGCGCTGGGCATCCCGGTGGCCGAGGTCCCGGGAGCCGGGCACAACCTGATGCTGGACAACCCCGACGGGTTCGTCGCCGCGCTCGCCGGATTCCTCTGCGAGGGCCTGCCCCCGGCGGCCGGGGTTTCCGCGCCCGACGGAGAGGGAGAGGTTCGTCGGCACGCCAGTCCCGTCCCGGCTCCCCTGCGGGAGCACCGGGCGCACGCCCTCACGTACGACGACGTCACGACCGCCGCGGCCCGGATCGGCGGCCACGTCAGGCCCGTCACGGTCGCCACCGCCGAGCCGGGCACCGAGCCGTACGAGCTCCACCTCGCTCTTGAGCACCTGCAGCACACGGGCTCGTTCAAGGCCCGCGGCGCACAGAACTTCCTCCTCGCGCACCGGGAGGCGGGCACCCTGCCCGTCGCCGGTGTCACGATCGCCTCCGGCGGCAACGCCGGGCTCGCCTGCGCGTGGGCCGCCCGCCGGCAGGGCGTCCCCGCCACCGTCTTCCTGCCGACGACCGCCCCCAAGGTGAAGGCCGACAAGCTCCGCGCCTACGGCGCCGACGTCCGGCTGGTCGGCACGGAGTACGCCGAAGCCCTCGCCGCCTGCGAGGTGTTCGCCGCCGAGACCGGCGCGCTGGCCTCCCACGCCTACGACCATCCGCTCATCGCCGCCGGGGCCGGCACCCTGCTCGACGAGATCCTCCGGTCGGTCCCGGACCTCGACACCGTCGTCGTCGCGGTCGGGGGCGGCGGCCTGTTCGCCGGCGTCGCCACCGCGGCCCGGCACCACGGCATCCGCACCGTCGCGGTCGAACCCGAGAAATGCCGGGCCCTCGACGCCGCCCTCCGCGCCGGACACCCCGTCGACGTCACCGTCGACTCCGTCGCCGCCGACTCCCTCGGCGCCCGCCGCGTCTCCGCCACCGCCCTGCGCGCCGCCCAGGACGACGGCGTCCGCTCGGTCCTCGTCACCGACGCCGCGATCACCCGCACCCGGCGGGCGCTGTGGGACGACCGCCGCCTCGCCGTCGAGCACGCCGCCGCCACCGCCCTGGCCGCCCTCGCCGCGCCGGACGGGCCGGCCCCCTACCGTCCCGCCCCCGGCGAGAAGGTCTGCGTCGTCCTGTGCGGTGCGAACACCGACCCGGCCGACCTGACGGGGGCGCCCGCGGGCGCGTGACGGAGTGCCTCAGTCGGCCGTCGGCATCCGCGTCCCGGGCTCGCGCGGGCCGCGGAACGGCAGCGTCCGGCTGAACACGAGGTTCGTGGTCGTGCTCCCGAACAGGGCCAGCTCGTCCACGAGTTCCTCCAGGTGCCCCATCGACGTGGCCGCCACCTTCAGCACGTAGCAGTCGTCCCCGGTGGTACGCAGGCACTCCAGGATCTCCGGCCGCTCGGCGAGCAGCCGGCGCAGCGGCTCGTGCCGGGTCCCCGGGTACTTCAGCCGCACCATCGCGAGCACCGCGTACCCGATCCGCTCCAGATCCACGTCGGCGCGGTACCCGGTGACCACCCCGGACTCCTCCAGGCGGCGCACCCGCTCCTTCGTCGCCGACGCGCTCAGGTTCACCCGCCGCGCCAACTCCGTGTAGGCGATCCGGCCATCCTGCTGAAGCTCTGTCAGGATCGCCCAGTCCGTGATGTCGAGACTCTCGGTCATCACTCGATATTACCGGCGAATCCACGGTCGAACCCCGCCTGAACAGGCGGGAATCACTTCAGTACCGCCGTCCCGGCTGGCTAGCCTGTGCGCTTGTGAAGATCGGAGTCAACATCCTCAACTTCGGCCCCGGGACGGACCCCGGAGCCCTGCGGAGCTGGGCCCAGACCGTCGAGGGCCTCGGCTTCGACCTCCTGATGGTCTCGGACCACATCGCCGTCACACCCGACGTCGCGGAGCGCTATCCGGAACCCTTCTACGAACCGTTCACCACCTTGTCGTGGCTGGCCGGCATCACGACCCGGGTCGGGCTCGGGACCACCGTGCTCGTCGCCCCCTACCGGCATCCGCTGCTCACCGCCCGCATGGCCCTCAACCTCGATCTGCTGAGCGGCGGTCGGCTGGTGCTGGGCGTGGGGGTCGGCTGGGCCCGGCAGGAGTTCGCCGCCCTCGGAGTCCCGTACGAACGCCGGGGCCGCGACACCGACGACCATCTGCGTGCCGTGCGCGCGGCCTGGGCCGACATGGCCGCCCCCGGCCGACGCGGGGTACCCGTCTGGGTCGGAGGCAACAGCGACGCCGGACTGCGCCGCGCGGTGCGGCTCGGGGACGCCTGGCATCCGCTGCGCGGCACCATGCCGTGGCTGACCTCCGCCGCCACCGGACTGCGGGAGTACGCGGACGCGCACGACCTCCCCGTACCCGCCTTCGCACCCCGGATCGTCCTGCGGCCCACCGCGCGTCCGGTCGACGGAGCGGAGCGGCTCGCGGGGGAGGGGACCCTCGACCAGATCATGGACGACCTCGACCGGCTGCGGCGGCTGGGCGCGGAGACCGTCGTCCTCGACCCGTACGCCGGTGACCCTCAGGAGACGCACCACCCCCAGGACGCGTGGCAGGCACTCGCCACGGTCGCCGCCCACCTCGCCCGCCCCAGCACCCCGACGGAGCAGACATGACCCAGCCCGACGACCACACCCTCCTCCGCCGGGCCATCGCGCTCGCGGCGGCGGCCCGCGACGGCGGCGACCCGCCCTTCGGTTCCCTCCTCGCCGGGCCGGACGGGACGGTACTGGCAGAGGAGCACAACACGACGCTCACCGACGACGACATCACCGCGCACCCGGAACTGAAGCTGGCGAGATGGGCCGCCCGGGAGCTCGACGCGGCCACGGCCGCGGCCACCACCCTGTACACCAGCTGCCGGCCCTGCGCGATGTGCGAGGCGGTGATCCTGCGGGCGGGCCTGGGGCGGGTGGTCTTCGCGCTCTCCGACGAGCAGCTCCTCGCCATCAGGCCCGGCACCGGCCTCCCGCCCGTCCCGCAGGAGGGCCCCGCGCTGTTCGACGAGGTGCGGGCGGTCGTCGAGGGCTACTACCACTGACTCCGGCGATCCGGCGGGCGGGCCCGTGGCATCGGAGCGCCGGGGAGTGCGTCAGGATGGGGGCATGATCGAAATTCGTACGCCGCGTCTCATCCTCCGGCGCTGGAGCGAGGACGACCTCGTCCCGCTGTCCGAGGTCAACGCCGACCGCGAGGTCATGCGGTGGGTCGACGACGGGTCGGTCCGCGACCTGGACCGGACCGCCGAGGACATCGAGCGGTACGAGGAGGAGTGGGACGACGAGGGGTTCGGCATCTTCGCCGTGGAGCTGATCGGGTCCGGTGAGCTGATCGGACTCGCCGGTCTCTCCGTCCCCGAGTCGCTGCCGGAGCTGAGCGCGGAGGTGGCGATCAGCTGGCGCCTCGGCCGGCAGTTCTGGGGGCAGGGGTACGCCTCGGAGGCCGCCCACGCGGTCCTGGAGTTCGCACTCCAGGACCGCGGGCTCGGCCGGGTCGTCGCCGTCACGCACCTCGGCGACGCGGCGTCCGAGAACGTCATCGGCAAGCTCGGGATGACCTCGGAGCGCCAGATGACCCACCCGGTCCTCGACGTGCCCCTGCACGTGTACGCCATCGACCTCACCGAGTACGAGGGCTGACCACAGGCCCCGGTCGCCCGGGTGCCGCCGGCGCGATGGCGCCTCAGTGGCGCTCGGGCAGGTCCCGCTCGGCCGGGCGGGACGTGAGGTCGGCCGTGGCCGGGGCGGCGGAGCGCGCGGACGCCGCGGGGGCGGGCTTCTTCCCGCAGAACGCGGCCTCCAGCGTGCCGCCGAGCGCGGTGTTCGCGGCCCCGTGGTTCGAGGTGTTGGCCATGGCCGAGAGGCTGCGCCGGCCGTCACGGGTCGAGAAGGTGTACGTGTAGAAGCCCTGCACCGTACCGGTGTGGCCGAACACCTGGGTGCCGCAGGACAGGTCGTAGCGGCGCAGGCCCAGACCGTAGAACCGGGTGTTGGTGGTGTCCGTCGGGGTGACCGTCGTCATCGCCTCCAGCATCTCCGGGGAGAGCAGCCGGCCGCGCATCAGCGCGCTCGTGAAGGTGTTCAGGTCGGCGGGGTCGGAGATGACGGCCCCCGCGGACTGGGCCCAGGACACGGTCTGCTCCGTGGAGTCGACCAGCGGGTCGCCGGCCGCGTCGGGGTGCAGGTAGCCGCGCACGTGCAGACCCTTGATACGGGTGTCGGGGTGGACGTACGAGGTGTTCCGCAGCTTCAGGGGCTTGAAGATGCGCTGCTTGTACGCGTCGGCCACCGGACGTCCCGTGACCTTCTCGATGAGCATGCCGACCACCACGAAGTTGGCGTTCGAGTACTTGTACGACACGCCCGGCTCGGTGGTGCGGGGCTCGCTCAGGGACAGGTCGACGAGCTCCTGGAAGCCGAACACCCGGTTCCGTACCGCCTCGAAGCCCGGCACGGTGTCGGCGAACATCGCGTTGGTGTAGTCCGCGAGACCGCTGCGGTGGGTGAGCAGATGACGGACCGTGATGCGGTCGTCGGGCAGCAGGCCCGGCAGGTAGTGGTTGACGGACGTGTCGAGTTCCACCTTCCCCTCCTGCGCCAGCTGGAGGAGGACGACGGTCGAGAACGTCTTGCTCACGCTGCCGATCCGGAAGCGCGCGTGGATGTCCATGGACGCGCCGGAGACGCGGTCCCGCACGCCGACGGTACGGCTCTGGACCCCGCCGGGACCGGTGAAGCGGGCCATCGCCCCCGGCGCGCCGTTGGCCATCGCCGAGTCCAGCGCGGCGACCACGCCCTCCATGTCGGGGGCGGGGACGGCGGCGGTCGCGGTGCGGACGGGAGCGGCCGGCGCG
Source organism: Streptomyces sp. NPDC059534 (assembly GCF_042743475.1). NCBI lineage: Bacteria > Bacillati > Actinomycetota > Actinomycetes > Kitasatosporales > Streptomycetaceae > Streptomyces > Streptomyces sp. NPDC059534. The sequence continues at coordinate 216,245 of NZ_JBHWAQ010000005.1, read as the reverse complement.
GGCGACACGGCGAACGCGTTGCCGGCCGGGGCGAGGCCCGCGGCGAGCGCGGCGACCAGGGTGGTGCTGACGGCCAGACGTCGATGTGACGACAGGGGCACGGTGATTCCTCTGCTTCTTCGGAGCGTTCGTTCGGTATGGATCATGAGTGCCAACGCCGGAGAACGGTTCCTGACACGGGCGACGGGTTCCGGACGTCCCAGTTCCGGACCGGGCCCCCGCGGCCCGGTCCCGCGGACGGTTGGGCAGACGCCCAAGCCCCCACCGGCAGGTCTGGGCTCCTGCGGACAGACAGACGCGGCAGGGAGCTCGATCATGGCGCTGGTCACGCTTGCGAGGACGCGCAACGTGCCGGATCCGTAAAGGAGTTCCTATGTCAGGGAAATGGGGCCGCGCACTGGGCGGTCTGCTGCTCGCCGTCGTGACGGCCGTCTACGCCGCACCGGGCACCGCCGGCGCGGCGGAGGAGACGACGACGGGCACGATTCCGTCGGTCGGCACCGACTGGGGCTCGCCGGGCCCCTACGCGGTGGACGTCGACATCGAGGTCGTGCACACCTTCTACTACCCGCGCGACATGGGGCGGAACGGCGAACGGCACCCGGTCGTCATCTGGGGCAACGGCACCGGCGCCGTCCCCGGCATCTACAGCTCGCTGCTGAGGCACTGGGCCAGCCAGGGCTTCATCGTCGCCGCCGCCAACACCCCCACCTCCAACTTCGCCCTCAGCATGCGCGCCGGGATCGACGTCCTGGAGCACCGGAACGCCGACAGCGGCAGCCGCTTCTACCAGAAGGTCGACCTCGAACACATCGCCTCCGCGGGCCACTCGCAGGGCGGCGCGGCGGCCGTCAACGCCGCGATCGACCCGCGGGTCGACACCGCGATCCCCATCCAGCCGGGACCCCTGGCCGACCCCGACCTCATGGACGAACCCGTCTTCTACCTCGCCGGCCAGAACGACCTGACCGTGTGGCCGGCCCTGGTGAAGGCATTCCACCGGGACTCCGACCACGTCCCCTCCGTGTACGGCGAGATCCGCGGCGCCGGCCACCTGAGCTCCATCGGAGACGGCGGGAACTTCCGCGCCCCGACCACCGCCTGGCTGCGCTTCTGGCTGCTGGGCGACGAGAACGCCCGCGGGATGTTCTTCGGTCCCGGCTGCACCTACTGCACCGACACCGGCCTGTGGTCGGGCTGGGACCGCAACACCAAGGCCCAGCAGATCCCCGGCACCACGGCCTGACGGCCGGCCCGGCCGGGAGCCCGGGGCCACGGCCACCGGACCCCGGTCGGGCGAATGCCGCACCCAGGTCGGGCGAATGTCGGCCGGACGGCGTGGGGCCGCGGACGGCGGGTGGTACGTCGTACGCCATGCAGCCAGGCGCACCCCCGACGGTGACCCCCCTCCTTCGCACGGCCGCCGCCCACGCGTGGCGCGTGCTCGTCGTCGGCCTGCTCGTCTACAGCCTGTTCGCGGTCCTCGGGCGGTTCCACGAGATCGGCGTGGCCGTCTTCCTCGGCCTCGTGATCACCGCACTGCTGCGCCCCGTCGCCGACATCGTCGCCCGGGGCCTGCCCCGCCCGCCCGCGGTCGCCCTCACCCTGCTCGGCAGCATCGCGCTGGTGCTCGGCGTGCTCGCGCTGGTGGGCGAGGCCGTGGCCGGCGAGCGGACGACACTCGTCCGGGAGTTCCGGGTGGGGATCGGCCGGATCGAGGACTGGCTGGAGCAGCCGCCGTTCCGGCTGAACCCGGGGGCGCTCTCCGACCTCCAGGCACGGATCGGCGAGTACCTGTCCACCCACCGGTCGGCTCTGGTCAGCACGGCGCTGAGCGGGGCCGGTCACGTCGTGGCCGTCCTCACCACGCTCGCCCTCGCGCTGTTCTGCGCGGTGTTCTTCGTGCACTCGGGGGACCGGCAGTGGGCCTGGTTCCAGGAGCAGCTGCCGCGGTCCGTGCGCGGCCGCGTGGGCATCGCGGGGCGCGCGGCCTGGCGTACCTTCACCGGCTACACCCACGGGATCGTGCTGGTGGCCGCCACGAACGCGGTGCTCGTCGGCGTGGCGCTGTGGCTCCTCGGGGTCCCGCTCGCCGTGCCACTGGCCCTGCTGGAGTTCGTGGCCGCGTTCGTCCCCCTGATCGGCTCGCCCCTCGCGCTCGCCGTCGCGGCCGTGGTGGCCCTCGCCTCGCAGGGGCCGCTGGTCGCGGCCCTCGTGGTCGCCCTGATCGTGGTCATCGGCCAGATCGAAGGCCATCTGCTCCACCCGCTCGTGATGAGCTGGGCCGTACGGCTCCACCCCCTCGTCGTGGCCATCTCGGTCGTCGCCGGGTCGATCGCGGCCGGCATCGTCGGCGCCGTGGTCGCCGTCCCCCTGGTCTCCGTCGTCTGGTCGGTCCACACGGCGCTGCGCGCGGCCCGGACGGCGACGAACGCCTGAGCAGGAGGCCGGTGCATATCTCAGGGGCAGTTGTCAGCGGTCACCCCTAGGCTGTGTTCCGTTCGCGATCTATGAGGGGGGGTCCTCGAGGTCGCCTGTCCCACCCTGCGCACACGAGGTGATGCACCATGACTTCCGCCACTCCGGCCGACGAGAAGGCACCGGACACCAGCAGTTTCCAGGTCGACCTGCGCGGTCTCGTCGACCTGCTGTCCCATCACCTCTACTCCAGCCCCCGGGTGTACGTCCGCGAGCTCCTGCAGAACGCCGTGGACGCCGTCACCGCCCGCCAGGCCCTCGACCCGGCCGCGACGATCCGCATCCGGCTCCACGCCGCCGACGGCACCGTGTCGATCGAGGACAGCGGCATCGGCCTGACCGCCGACGAGGTCCACACCCTGCTCGCCACCATCGGCCGCAGCTCCAAGCGCGGCGGGGAACACGGCCTCGAGTCCGCCCGGCGCGAGTTCCTCGGCCAGTTCGGCATCGGCCTGCTGGCCTGCTTCGTGGTGGCACGACGGATCAGGGTGGTCACCCGGTCCGCACGCACCCCGGGGGCCGCCCCCGTGGAGTGGCTCGCCTCCGACGACGGCTCGTACACGGTCCGGACCCTGCCCGACGAGGCCCGCCCCGAGCCCGGAACCACCGTGTACCTGGAGGCGCGCCCCGGCGTCGGGGAATGGCTGGAGCCCTCGCGCGTCGAGGAGCTCGCCCGTGACTTCGGCTCCCTCCTCCCGTACGACATCACCTTCGCGGGCCCGGACGCCGTCGAGCGCCCGGTCACCGACCGCCCCGCCGTCTGGGACCGGCCCCACCCCACCCCGGCCTCCCGCCGGGTCGCGCTCGCCGGTCACTGCGCACAGGTCTTCGGGTTCACCCCGCTCGACACCATCGACCTCGACCTCCCCGTCGCCGGAGTACGGGGAGTGGCGTACGTGCTCCCGGAGCCGACCAGCCCCGCACACCGGGCCGGCCACCGCACGTACCTCAAGGGCATGCTGCTCACCGACCACGCGAGCAACCTGCTGCCCGAGTGGGCCTTCTTCGTGCGGGCCGTCGTCGACACGGACACGCTGCGGCCCACCGCCTCCCGCGAGAACCTGTACGACGACGAGACCCTCGCCGCCGTCCGCGACGCGCTCGGCGCCCGCATCCGGCAGTGGCTGGCCGAACTCGCCGCGGGCGACCCCCAGCGCCTCGCCGCGTTCCTGCGCGTCCACCACCTCGGCGTGAAGTCCCTCGCACGCCACGACGCGGAGCTCTTCGAGCTCATGCTGCCCTGGCTGCCCTTCGAGACCAGCGACGGAGACGTCGGCCTGGAGGAGTTCGCCGCCGCCCACGCCGAGATCCACTTCACCCGGACCGTCGAGGAGTTCCGGCAGATCGCCCCGATCGCCGCCGCCCACGGCCTCGGCGTCGTCAACGCCGGATACACCTACGACGCCGAACTGCTCGCCCTGCTGCCCACCGTCCGGCCCGGCGTCAAGGTCACCGAGCTCGACGCCGGCGCCGTCACCGACCGGCTCGACCCGGTGCCGACCACCGCCGAACTGGCCCTCGCCTCCTTCCTCGCCACCGCCCGCACCCGTCTCGACCCGCACAACTGCGACGTGGTGCTGCGCGCCTTCCAGCCGGTCGGCGTGCCCGCGCTGTTCCTCGACGACCGCCAGGCACGCCAGGAACGCGACCGGGCCACCGCCCAGGAGAACGCCGACTCGCTCTGGAGCGACATCCTCGGCTCCCTCCGCGGCTCGGCGCCCCGGGCCCGGCTCGTCCTGAACCACAACAACCCCCTGATCCGCCGGATCGCCGGACTGCCCGACACCGAGCTCACCGGCACCGCCGTCGAATCGCTGTACGGCCAGGCCCTCCTGATGTCCCAGCGACCCCTGCGCCCCGCCGACTCCACCCTGCTCAACCGGGCCTTCCTCGGGCTCCTGGAATGGGCGACCCACCCCACCACCGCCGCCGACGCCGAGGAGAACCGCGCATGACCACCATGACCCCCGAGGACGTCCGCCGCGGCCTCGCCGAGAACTCCCGCGCCCCCCACGGAGCCGCGCGCAACGTCCACGCGGAGACGCTCGGCGCGGCCGCCGAGGCCACCGGCGACCGCGCGCTCTTCCGCGCCGCGCTCGTCTGCATGATCGAGGCGTACGAGTACAGCGCCGAACGCACCAAGATGGTCGTGCCCTTCGCCCGGCTGCTCCAGGAGTACGACCGCGACCCGGGCTCCTTCGCCCCGCACGAGGTCCACCGGCTCTTCTGGCGCTTCAAGTGGGTGGCCGGCCGGATCGTCGAGTCCCCCGAGATCCCGCTCGCCGCGGTGGACGGCTGGCTGACCGACATGGAGCGCCGCTACCGGCTCGCCGGCTACAGCGAACGGGCGGTGCGCCAGGCCGAGTTCCACCTCGCCGACGCCATCGGGGACGAGGCCCGGACGGAGCGTGCCATCGACGGCTGGGCGGCGGCCGACCGGGACGCGATGAGCGACTGCCACGCCTGCGAGATCAACACCCAGGGCTGGTACTGGGCCCGCAAGGGCGAGGACGCCCGCGCCGTCGAGGTCTGGGAGCCCGTGCTCTCCGGCGGCCAGTCCTGCATGGAGGAGCCCCACCGGGTACTCGCCCACGCCCTGCTCCCGCTGGCCCGCCTCGGCCGCACCGACGAGGCCCGCTCCCACCACCTCCGCGGCTACCGCATGGTCCGCGGCAAGGAGAGCCTGCTCCGCTCGGTCGGCGAGCACATCGAGTTCTGCGCCCTGACCGGCAACGAGTCGCGCGGCCTGGAGATCCTCGCCGACCACGCCGCCCACCTCGGCCCGCTCGCCGACGTCGAATCGCAGATGGAGTTCTCCGGAGGCGTACTCGTCCTGCTGCGCCGGCTCACCGACCTGGGCCACGGCGACCGCCCCGCCGTCTCCCACGGAGGCACCCAGCGCACGGTGAAGGAGCTGTACGAGCTGCTGTACGCCGACGCCACGGACATCGCCGCCCGCTTCGACGCCCGCAACGGGACGAGCCTCGTCTCCCAGCGACTGGTCGACCGGATCGCACGGCAGCCCGTGACCCGTACCCTTCCCCTGGGCGTCCGCAGCGCGGAACTGCCGCCCGCCGCCGTCCCCGCCCCGCGCACCGGGAGCGACGGCGGCGGACCCGCCCACGGCGCCGCCCACGGTGGCGGACCGGAGATCGACGAGCCCGACTTCGCCGCGCTCGTCGACCGCGCCCGCGCGGCCCGGCACCACGCGCATCCGTCCGCCGACGCCCTCTGGGTCCGGCTGGCCCGGCTGGTCGAGACCGGCGGTGCCGACGCGACCGCGGCCGACCTCACGGACCCCGTGCTGACCGCGGACCTGCTCGCCCACCGGGCGGTCACCGCGGCACGCGCCGACGACCCGACGGCCGGCTCCCTGTACGCCGAGGCGGCCGCGTCCTACCGCTCCGCAGGGCAGCACAGCCGCGCGGCCCACGCCGAGCTCGCGATCGCCGGATGCGCGGCCCAGAGCGGCGCCGCACCCGAGGAGGTGCGCGCCCTGCTGGCCGCCGCCGCCCACACGGCCCGCGCGCTGGACGAGGCCGACCCCGAGCGCACCCGGCGCGTCCTGGGCGCCGAACTGGCCACGCTCCGCATCGAGACGCACCTGAGCGAGCGCGCCGCGGACGAGACCGCACCGCCGTCGGCGATCGCCCGCCTGACGGCCGGGCTCGAGGAGATCGTCGGGCAGCACGGAGACACCGAAGCGGCCCGCGCCGGCGGGCCGGACAGCATCGCCGACCTCGTCGCCGACAGCGAAGTCGCCCTGGCCAGGCTGGTCCTGGGGGAGAACGACCTCGACCGGGCGGGACCCCTGCTCGCCTCGGCGGCGGGGCGCCTGCTCGCCGCCGGGCAGCCCTGGGACGCGGTGGAACCGCTGGCCCTGCGGGCGAGCGTCCTCGCCGCGCGAGGCGACCTCGACGCCGCCGAGTCCGCCGCCCGGACCGCGCTCGGCCACGCCGCCGAACTCACCGACGGCAGCGAGCAGGCGGGCGTACGGCTGACCCTCGCGGACATCCTCCTGCGCCGGGGCGGCGAAGCCGCCCAGGAGGCGGCGCTGCACGCCCTCGACGCGACGCACTGGCTCGACCAGGCCGGACTCGCGGCGACGGCGGGCGCCAGGGCGAGGCTCCTCCTCTCCCGGGCGTACGCGTCGGCCGGGCGGACCGCCGAGGCGGCCGAGGTCCTCCAGTCGGCGCTGCCGGACCTCCTGGAGCACGGCGAGGGGGAGGCCGTGCAGGCCAGGGAACTGCTCGGCGGATTCCTGCGCGAGCTCCACGACCCGCGGGCGGCGGCCGAGCAGTACCTGCTGGCCGCCGAGACCGCCAAGGGCTGGGACGAGCCCGCGTTCGAGGCCGGCCTCGCCCACTCGGCGGGGGAGGCCCTCGCGGCCGGGCGGCTCACCGGCGAGGCCGCAGCCGCCTACGAGCGCGCGCTGGAGCTGTGGCGGAAGGCCGGCGGCAACCCGGCGGCGGAGGCGCGGCTGCTGCGGTCGCTGGCCTGGCTGGCAGCGGAGGACGAGACGGCCGAGGGCGGCAGGGCCCGCGCGCGTGCCCTGATGGAACAGGCCATGTCCGTCGTCGACGGTTCCGACGAGCCCGCCCGCCGGTACGAGCAGGCGCAGACCTGGCAGCAGCTCGCCCGGCTCCTCCAGGACGACCTGGACGAACTGGACGGGGACGGGGACGGGGACGGGGACGGGAGCGAAGGGGAGCCCTCGAGGCGGGCCCGGACCATCCGGGCGGAGATGGTCACCTTCCTGGACCGGGCGGCCGGGCTCTACGCCGGGTTCGGCGGTGACGCGCTCGGCGAACGCTTCCAGTGCCTGGCCTACGCGGCATGGGCGGAGCAGGAACTGGACCGGCCAGCGGACGGCATCGCCCGCATGGCCGCGTTCGTCACCGAGCTCGGCTCCCTCGAAGGACCGGAGGCGGCCGAGATCCGGACGCGCGCGGAGCGTGTGCTCGACGCGCTGAAGTGACGTACGGGGTACGGCTACTGGGGCGGCGGGCGACCCGCCGGCCGCCCTTGCCGTACGCGGATCCGATCAAGTAGCGTCATCCGTATGAACACCGGACCGGCGACTCGCCATACACAGACGGGCTATCCGGTGGAGGGCTGATCGCCCCCGGGGTGCACACCAGGCACCCCCTCGGTTCGGCACGCGGACCCCCCAGTGCTCCGGCACTTCGAGTCCTTTTCCGTGTCGAACCACAGCGAGGCCACCCGTATGACCGTCACGTTCAACCACACCATCATCGCCGCCAAGGACCGCCACGCATCGGCGCGGTTCTTCCGCGACCTCCTGGAACTGCCCGAGGCACCGTCCTGGGGACCGTTCGTCAACGTCCAGCTCACCGACGGCGTCCTGATCCAGTTCGCCGAGCCGCCGGTGGACATCCAGATGCAGCACTACGCGTTCCTGCTCGACGACGAGCTCTTCGACCGGGCGTACCGGCGCCTGTGCGACGACGGCGTCGAGCACTGGGCCGACCCTCAGATGCAGCGGCCCGGCGAGACCAACACCGAGCACGGCGGCCGGGGCGTCTACTTCAAGGACCCGGCCGGCCACGCGATCGAACTGATCACCCGCCCCTACCTGTAGACCGGCCGGTCAGCCGCTCCTGCCGGGGTGCCGTGACCTCCATGGCACCGCGGCAGGGCCGTGCCCCGGGGGCGGGTGCGTAGTCTTCTGTCCGTGGCTGCCTCTCGTCTGCTCCGTGTCGCCGTTCTCGTACTGGAGGGCGCGAAGCCGCTTGACGTGGGGATTCCCGCGCAGGTGTTCACGACGCGCGCGAGCATGCCGTGCGAGGTGCGGGTGTGCGGCGCGGAACCCGGCCTGGTGGCCGGGGGAGACGGCCTGGCGTACCAGGTCGCGCACGGACTGGACGCGCTCGCGTGGGCCGACATCGTCTTCGTCCCGGGATACCGGTTCCCCGACCGGGAGGACCCGCCGGCGGCCGTCGTCGAGGCGCTGATCGCCGCCCACGAGCGCGGGGCGCGGCTCGCCGCCATCTCGACGGGCGCCTTCGCGCTGGCCGCCACGGGTCTGCTCGACGGCAAGCGCGCCACGACCCACTGGCATTACACGCGGGCGCTCGCGGCGCAGCGCCCGCTGGTCCGGGTCGACGAGAACGTCCTCTTCGTCGACGAAGGCAGCGTCCTGACGTCCGCCGGCGCGGCCTCGGGCATCGACCTGTGTCTGCACATCCTGCGCGCGGAGTTCGGCGTGGCCGCGTCGAACCACGCGGCCCGCCGGCTCGTCGCGGCCCCCTACCGCAGCGGTGGACAGGCCCAGTACGTGCCGCGGAGCGTCCCCGAGCCGCTGGGCGAGAGGTTCGCCGCGACCCGGGAATGGGCGCTGCACCGGCTCGGTGAGCCGCTGACGCTGGAGATCCTGGCCCGGCACGCGGCGGTTTCGGCGCGGACGTTCTCCCGCCGGTTCGCCGAGGACACCGGGTACACGCCCATGCAGTGGGTCATGCGGGCCCGTATCGACATGGCTCGTGAGCTGCTGGAGCGTTCCGAGCGGGGCGTCGAGCAGATCGCCGCCGACACGGGGCTCGGCACCGGGGCGAACCTGCGGCTCCACTTCCAGCGGATCCTCGGCACGACGCCGAGCGAGTACCGGCGGACCTTCGCCAGGGGCGAGTAGCGGGGCGGGTAGCGCGGCGAGCAGCGGGGCGCGTGGCGGGGCGAGTACCGGTGGAACGGCGAGGCGGGCGGGATCCTTCGGCACCCCTTGGCGCGATACTTGCGGACCATGGCGATCACGCCGCTGTCCGCGCGGTCCGTACGGGACGAACATGGTGGCGAACGCGAAGGACCGAAGGGACATTGTCATGACTCGCATCGCCATCAACGGATTCGGCCGCATCGGACGCAACGTGCTGCGTGCGCTCCTCGAGCGCGAGAGCGACCTCGAAGTCGTCGCCGTGAACGACCTCACCGAGCCCGCCGCCCTCGCGCGACTCCTCGCCTTCGACACGACCTCGGGTCGCCTCGGTCGTCCGGTGAGCGTCGACGGGGACACCCTGGTCGTCGACGGCCGCCGCATCAAGGTGCTGGCCGAGCGCGAGCCGGCGGACCTTCCCTGGGCCGAGCTCGGCGTCGAGATCGTCCTGGAGGCGACCGGCCGCTTCACCTCCGCCAAGGCCGCCGGCGCGCACATCGAGGCGGGCGCCAAGCGCGTGCTCGTCAGCGCGCCCGCGGACGGTGCCGACGTCACCCTCGCCTACGGTGTCAACACCGACGCGTACGACCCGGCCGTCCACACCATCGTCTCGAACGCGTCGTGCACGACCAACGCGCTCGCGCCGCTGGCCGCGGTCCTCGACGACCTCGCCGGTATCGAGCACGGTTTCATGACGACCGTCCACGCGTACACGCAGGAGCAGAACCTCCTGGACGGTCCGCACCGCGACCCGCGACGCGCCCGCGCCGCCGGCGTCAACATCGTGCCGACCACGACGGGCGCGGCCAAGGCCATCGGCCTCGTGCTCCCGAACCTCGACGGCAAGCTGTCGGGCGACTCGATCCGCGTGCCGGTCCCGGTCGGCTCGATCGTCGAGCTCAACACCACCGTCGCCCGCGACGTGACCCGCGACGAGGTCCTGGAGGCGTACCGCGCCGCCGCCGAGGGCCCCCTCGCCGGTGTCCTGGAGTACTCGGACGACCCGCTCGTCTCCGCCGACATCACCGGCAACCCGGCCTCGTCGATCTTCGACTCCGCGCTCACCCGCGTCGAAGGCCGGCACATCAAGGTGGTCGCCTGGTACGACAACGAGTGGGGCTTTTCCAACCGCGTCATCGACACCCTGCAGCTCCTCGCCTCCCGTTGAGCCCTGACGCCACACCCCCCGAGTGCCGCCGCTGACCCCCGGCGCCGCACTCCACGAGCGCTCCGTTCGGCCCTCCCCCGGCCGAACGGAGCGCTTCCGTGCGTTCGGGGAGGGTGCGGAGCGGGTCGCTCGCCCGGTGGCGTACGTGCAGCTCCGGGAGTGATTCTTGCAAATTACTGATTGATCAACGCAAACAATCGAAAGAGCTGCTGTCGTCGAGGTGGGTGCCCGGAAGGGGTGCCCACCTTTTGCCGTGCGCGCGCACGTCGGGCGGAAGGGTGCCTGCTGGGGCAAGAGAAGCCCGCCGTAGGGGCGTTGGAGGGCGGTTCCGGCGCCCGGGTCGCCCCCTCCGTGGCGGGGTCTCGACTCTCCCGTGCTCTCGACTGTCAGGCAATTACGAAATCAGCGCGATATCTTGCGTTCACTTGTTGAGGGTGGTTGAGTGTGCCGCGCCCCACAACGCACCGGCGGTGGGGCCACCTCCACGTACTTGCCCGAAGGGGACCACCCATGAGAAGTGCCCGGTTCCGCCGTACCCGTCGCGCCAGCGCGGTCGCTCTCGTCTCCGCGCTCACGCTGACCGCGCTCGCCGCCTGCGGCACGAGCAGCAGCGACAACGGCGGCGGCGGTTCCGAGGGAGGCGGCTCCTCCGACCCCGCCGCCCCGCTGGACCCGAAGACCAAGGTGACGCTCACCATCGACTGCATGCCGCCGGCCGCGAAGGCCGCCGAGCTGAAGGAGTGGAAGGAGGACGTCGCCGAGTTCAACAAGACGTACCCGAACGTCACCATCGAGGGCCGCTCCACCCCGGGCCAGTGTCTGGAGCCGCCGCGTTTCACCGCGATGCTCAAGGCCAAGTCGCAGCCCGACGTCTTCTACACGTACTTCACGGACCGGCCCCAGGTGCTCGACAACGACGGGGCCGCGGACATCAGCGCCTACGTCAGCGACAAGACCGTCCCGCTCCTGAAGGACATCGACCCGAACGTCCTCGGCTCGCTCAAGCAGGACGGCAAGCTGTACGGCCTGCCCACCAGCAACTACACCATGGGCCTCCTCGTCAACCGCAAGCTCTTCAAGGACGCCGGTCTCGACCCCGACGCCCCGCCGCGCACCTGGGACGAGGTCCGCGCCGCCGCCAGGAAGATCGCCGGCCTCGGCAACGGCATCGCGGGCTTCGGCGAGTACAGCGCGGGCAACACCGGCGGCTGGCACTTCACCGCCCAGATGTACAGCGTCGGCGGCGAGGTCGTCGACGCGAGCGGGAAGAAGGCGGCGTTCAACAACGACCTCGGCAAGCAGGTGGCGAAGAACCTCCACGCCATGCGCTGGGAGGACGACAGCATGGGCAAGACCCAGCTCCTCCAGTGGGGCGACCTGCAGAAGCAGATAGCCACCGACAAGCTCGGCATGTTCCTCGCCGCCCCCGACGACATCGCGTACATGGTGCAGCAACTCGGCGCGAAGTACGAGAACTTCGGCATGGGCCCGATCCCCGGTGCGAAGAACACCCTTGCCGGCGGCAACAACTACATGGTCAAGAAGGGCATCTCCGGCGACAAGGTGAAGGCCGCGATCGCCTGGCTCAACTTCAAGAACCTCACTGTCGGCAAGGGCCAGTTCGACTGGGCCCGCACCAAGTCCGACAGCCTCCCCGTCGGTGTCCCGCAGCCCAACTTCTGGCTGGGCGACTCCAAGACCAAGGACGACGCCGCCCGCGTGACGAACGCGACCATGCCCGTCGCCAACTTCAAGACCTTCATGGACAACCCGGTCGCCGGCAAGGCCGAGCCGCCGAAGGCGCAGGAGGTCTACAAGGTCCTGGACAACGTGATGTCCGGCATCCTCACCAACAAGGACGCCGACATCGACAAGCTGCTCGCCACCGCCGAGACGCAGGTCAACCAGGTCCTCGCCAACCAGTGACCCCCTCCTGGCGGGGGCGGGGCCGGACAGCCGCCCCGCCCCTGCCGGGGCACCGCATTCCGGCAGACCAGCACCAAGGAGCGACGATGTCGGCGCCCAGCCTGACCCAGAGCACGACGGGAACCCCCCGTCACTCCCCGCCACGCGCGGCGGGACCCGTACCACCCGGTGGCCGGTTCACCAGGAGCCTGAAGCGCAATCTGACGGCCCACGGCTTCCTCATCGGCGCCGTCCTCTGCTTCGCCGTGTTCTCCTGGTACCCGATGGTCCGGGAGTTCCTCCTGGCCTTCCAGAAGACCGAGAGCGGACAGACCACCTGGGTCGGACTGGACAACCTCACCACCGTCCTCAACGACCCGGCCTTCTGGCAGGCGTGGCGCAACACCCTCCTCTTCACCGTCCTCGCCCTGGTCCTCGGATTCGCCGTCCCGTTCGCCGTGGCCGTCGTCATCAACGAGTTCCACCACGCACAGGGATACCTCCGGCTGCTCGTCTACCTGCCCGTGATGCTGCCGCCGGTCGCCTCGGTCCTCCTCTTCAAGTACCTGTACGACCCCGGCTACGGTCTCCTCAACGAGCTGCTGCGCTTCCTCCACCTGCCCGAACAGCAGTGGCTCCAGGACCCCGACCTCTCCATGCTCTCCGTCGTCATCGCCTCGACCTGGATGAACATGGGCGGCGCGACCCTCATCTACCTCGCCGCGCTCCAGGGCATCCCCGGCGAGCTGTACGAGGCGGCCGAGCTCGACGGCGCCGGACTGTTCCGCAAGATCTGGCACGTCACCATCCCGCAGACGCGCCTCATCCTCTCGCTGATGATGCTCATGCAGGTCATCGCGACCATGCAGGTCTTCGTCGAACCCTTCCTGCTCACCGGCGGCGCCGGCCCCGAGGGATCGACCACCACGGTCGTCCACCTCATCTACCAGTACGCCTTCAACTTCAACAACTACGGTGCCGCGGCGGCGCTCGGCCTGCTCCTGCTCGTACTCCTCGCCGGATTCTCGGCCGTGTACGTGAAGCTCAGCCGCGCCGAGGACGAGTAGGACAGGGGAGGACCAGCATGTCCACACGCACACTCATCTCGCCCACGCAGCTCGCCAGGCCCCGCGCCAAGGCCCTCTACCGGACGACCTTCGCCCTCGTCGTCGGCGGCTTCACCCTGATCTTCCTCGGACCCCTCTACTGGATGGTGTCCAGCGGGTTCAAGGACACCCAGGAGGTCGTCCGTACACCGCCGACCCTGGTGCCCGAATCCTTCGCCCCCGAGAACTACACCCGCGCGTGGGAGGTCATGGACCTCTCCACCCTCCTCTTCAACACCCTCTACTACGCCTTCGGCGCCCTCGCCTTCCAGCTGGTCCTGGACGTCGCCGCGGCCTACTCGCTCTCCAGGCTGCGCCCGGTCCTCGGCAAGGCCATCCTCGGCGGGATGCTCGTCACGCTGATGATCCCGGCCACCGTCCTGGTCGTCCCGCAGTACCTGACCGTGCTCGACGTGCCGGTCGTGGAGCGGAACCTGCTGAACACGCCCTGGGCGATCTGGCTGCCCGCGGTCACCAACGCCTTCAACATCTTCCTGCTCAAGCGGTTCTTCGACTCGATTCCGAAGGAACTGCTCGACGCCGCGGCGATGGACGGCGCGAGCCCGCTGCGCGTCCTGCGGTCCATCGTGCTGCCGATCTCCCGGCCCATCCTGGGCGTGGTCTCGATCTTCGCGGTCGTCGGCGTGTGGAAGGACTTCCTCTGGCCGATGCTGACCCTGCCCGACCCCTCCAAGCAGACGCTGAACGTGGGGATCTACTCGCTCTCCAACGGCGTCCCGGTGAACGTGCTCATCGCCGCCCTCACCATCGCCTCCGTGCCGACCCTGCTCATCTTCCTGGTGTTCCAGCGCAACATCATGAGCGGGCTCACCGCGGGCGGCCTCAAGGGCTGAGCCGGCGGGCCCCGGCCCCCGCTCCGTACTCCTCGGGGGGTGCCTTGCCGACCGAGAAGACACCCCCTCGGCCCTCACCACCAAGCCTTCGCCGCCGGCCCGTCCGACGCCCCGCAGCTACCGGGCCGGCGGCGAAGACCCCGACCTGCCCGAAAGGACCGTCACGTGGCAGCTCCTCACTCGCCCCGCACCGACGACTGGTGGCGCGACGCCGTCATCTACCAGGTGTATCCCCGCAGCTTCGCCGACGGCGACGGCGACGGCACCGGGGACCTCGCGGGTGTCCGGGCGAGACTGCGCCACCTCGCCGAACTCGGTGTCGACGCCGTCTGGTTCACCCCCTGGTACCTCTCCCCGCTGGTGGACGGCGGCTACGACGTCGCCGACTACCGCGCCATCGACCCGTCCTTCGGCACCCTCGCCGAGGCCGAGAAGCTGATCGCGGAAGCCGCGGAACTCGGCCTCCGCGTCATCGTCGACATCGTCCCCAACCACGTCTCCGACCAGCACGCCTGGTTCCGCGCCGCCCTCGACGCCGGCCCCGGCAGCCCCGAACGCGCACTGTTCCACTTCCGCCCCGGCCGCGGCGAGAACGGCGAACTCCCGCCCAACACCTGGCCCTCCCAGTTCTCCGGACAGACCTGGACCCGCGTCGCGGACGGCGAGTGGTACCTCCACCTCTTCACCCCCGAGCAGCCGGACCTCAACTGGGCCCACCCCGCGGTACGCAAGGAGCACGAGGACATCCTCCGCTTCTGGTTCGAACGAGGAGTGGCGGGCGTACGGATCGACTCGGCCGCCCTCCTCGCCAAGGACCCCGCGCTCGCCGACTTCGTCGAGGGCGTCGACCCCCACCCGTACATCGACCAGGACGAACTGCACGACATCTACCGCTCCTGGCGCGCGATAGCCGACGAGTACGGCGCCGTCTTCGTCGGCGAGGTCTGGCTGCCGGACTCCGAGCGCTTCGCCCGCTACCTGCGCCCCGACGAACTCCACACCGCCTTCAACTTCAACTTCCTGGCCTGCCCCTGGGACCCGGAACGGCTGCGCCGCACCATCGACGACACCCTCGCCGAGCACGCTCCCGTCGGCGCCCCGGCGACCTGGGTCCTCTGCAACCACGACGTCACCCGCACGGTGACCCGGTACGGGCGCACCGACACCGCCTTCGACTTCGCGACGAAGACCTTCGACACCCCCACCGATCTCGTGCTCGGCACCCGGCGTGCCCGCGCCGCCGCCCTGCTCACCCTCGCCCTGCCCGGCTCCGTCTACCTCTACCAGGGCGAGGAACTGGGGCTCCCCGAGGCCGACATCCCGCGCGACCGCATCCAGGACCCCATGCACTTCCGCTCCGGCGGCACGGACCCGGGCCGCGACGGCTGCCGGGTCCCCCTGCCCTGGACCGCCGACGCCCCCCACGCGGGCTTCGGCGCGGCGGCCGAGCCCTGGCTGCCCCAGCCCGACGGCTGGTCCGACTACGCGGTCGACCGGCAGGGCACCGACCCGGAGTCGATGCTCGCGCTCTACCGGGAAGCCCTCCTGCTGCGCGGCGCCGAGGCCGGCTTCGGCGACGGTCCGCTGACCTGGCTGCCGGCCGAGGAGGGTGTCCTCGCCTTCGCGCGACCGGACGGCCTGGTCTGCGTCGTCAGCCTCGCCGACGGACCCACGGCCCTGCCCCCGTACGAGCGACTGCTCCTCGCGAGCGGCCCGCTCACCGCGGACGGTCTGCTTCCGCCGGACACGGCGGTGTGGCTGCGGGCCTGACCGCGAGGCCGGCTCCGGCCGTTCGGCCCTGTGCCCGCCGCCCCTCCTCCCAGGGCGGCGGGCACAGGGCTTCGTCGTGCCCGGCCGCCCTCGTGGGACGCGAGGGCACGGGCCGGTCAGCGGCGATCCGGCGCAGTCCGGGGCCTTCCGGTCGAGCCGCGCACGATGAGTTCCGGGTCGAGCAGGGTCTCGTCCGCCGAGGCCGCCGGGGTGTCCATCTGGGCGCAGAGCAGATCCACGGCGGCCGCCGCCATCGCCTCGACCGGCTGCCGGATCGTCGTGAGCGGCGGGCTGGTGCACGGCATCAGGGCGGAGTCGTCGTAGCCCACGACCGACACGTCACCGGGCACGTCGAGACCGCGCCGCCGGGCGGCCCTGATGACGCCGAGCGCCAGCGGGTCACTCGCGCACAGCAGTCCGGTGACCCCGGCCCGCAGCAGCGCTCCCGCCACGGCCTGGCCGGCCTCCAGGGAGAAGGACGTACGGACGACGAGGGCGGGGTCCACCCCGAGTTCGCGGGCGCGGGCGGCCTTCCGCTCGGACGGCAGATGGCTGTGCGGGCCGAGGACGAGTCCGATCCGCGTGTGGCCGAGGGACGCGAGGTGCCGCCAGCCCAGATCGGTGGCCGCCGCGTCGTCGCAGACCACGCGCGGGAAGGGGAGATGGGCGACGCCGGCGTTGAAGAGGGTCACCGGCACGCTCAGCCGGGCCAGTTGCCGGTAGTGGTCGTGCGGCGCGTCCGCGAAGGCGTAGTGCCCGCCGGCGAACACGATTCCCGAGAACCGCTGCCGGAGGAGGAACTCGACGAAGGACGGCTCGGAGCCGCCGCCCCGCGACTGGGTGCACAGGACGGGGGTGAAGCCGCGCCGCGTCAGCTCGGAACCGACGGCCTCGGTGATCGCGGGAAAGATGGCGTTCTGCAGATCGGGGGTGACGAGCCCTATCAGGCGGGGGCTCATCGGCCGGGAACGGGTCAGCGCGCTCGCGCGCAGCGGCCGGAGGCGTGGGGAGGGCAGGGGCATGGGTCCTGAGGGTAGTACGGAAGTTGCGTGATGCTGGCGAATATGTGACGTCATTCGATGCGGCAGTTGCGGAATCGGTGAACGGAGTCGGCGGCCGTACGGCCTCGCATCGCGAACTCAAGCTCTTAAGTCAAGCCAAAAGAAAAGTCGGTTGCGGTTATTGACGGCACTCGGAGAGCGCGGGCAAGGTGCGGGAGAGCGCTCTCCCGAACTCCCCCCGCCGCACAAGGAGAATCCCCCATGCCCTCAGTCGGCATACCCGTGGCCACCGTGGTGGCCTCGATGCTGCTGGCCGTCCTGCCGGCCCAACAGGCGCAGGCCGCCCCCACCTTGCTCTCCCAGGGCAAGCCGGTCACCGCCTCCAGCCAGGAGCACTACGGCACCCCCGCCGCCGACGCCGTGGACGGCAACACCGGGACCCGCTGGTCGAGCGTCGCCTCCGACGACCAGTGGCTGCGGGTGGACCTCGGCGCGCCCGTCGCGCTCAGCCAGGTCGTGCTGCGCTGGGAGTCCGCGTACGCCAAGGCGTACCGCATCGAGGTGTCCACCGACGGCACCACCTGGACCACCGCGTACAGCACGGCGAGCGGCGCCGGCGGCACGGAGACCGTCGCCGTCTCCGGCACCGCCCGCTACGTCCGGATGCACGGCGTGACGCGCGCCACCGGATACGGCTACTCGCTCTGGGAGTTCCAGGTGTACGGGGAGCCCGGAGGCACCACCCCGCCGCCCCCGAGCGGCGCCGTCCGCGTCACCGGGACCCAGGGCGACTGGCAGCTGACCGTGGGCGGCCATCCGTACACCGTCAAGGGCCTGACCTGGGGCCCCTCGATCGCGGACGCCCCGAAGTACCTGCCCGACGTCAGGTCCATGGGCGTCAACACCGTCCGCACCTGGGGCACCGACGGCTCCACCAAGCCGTTCCTCGACGCCGCCGCGGCCCAGGGCGTCAAGGTCGTCAACGGCTTCTGGCTCCAGCCCGGCGGCGGGCCCGGCGCCGGCGGCTGCGTCGACTACGTCACCGACACCGCCTACAAGTCCACGATGCTCGACGAGTTCGCCAGGTGGGTGGAGGCGTACAAGAGCCACCCCGCGACCCTCATGTGGAACGTCGGCAACGAATCGGTCCTCGGGCTCCAGAACTGCTACAGCGGAACCGCGCTCGAGAACCAGCGCAACGCCTACACCGGCTTCGTCAACGACGTGGCCCGCAGGATCCACACCATCGACCCCGACCACCCCGTGACCTCGACCGACGCCTGGACCGGAGCCTGGCCCTACTACAAGCGCAACGCGCCCGACCTCGACCTCTACTCCATGAACTCCTACGGCAACCTCTGCAAGGTGCGCCAGGACTGGATCGACGGCGGCTACACCAAGCCCTACCTCATCACCGAGACGGGCCCCGCCGGCGAATGGGAGGTCCCGGACGACGCCAACGGAGTCCCCGACGAGCCGACCGACGAGCAGAAGGCCGCGGGCTACACCGCCGCCTGGAACTGCGTCACCGGCCACCGCGGTGTCGCCCTCGGCGCCACCATGTTCCACTACGGCACCGAACACGACTTCGGCGGCGTCTGGTTCAACCTGCTGCCCGACGGTCTGAAGCGACTCTCGTACTACGCCGTGAAGAAGGCGTACAGCGGCTCCGTGGCGGGCGACAACACCCCGCCGGTGATCAGCGGCATGACCGTCTCACCGGCCACCGCCGCCCCGGCCGGGCGCGAGTTCACCGTCCGCGCCGACATCCGCGACCCCGACGGTGACCCGGTCACGCCCAGGATCTTCCTGAGCGGGAACTACGCCAACGGGGACAAGCGGCTCGTCGAGGCACGGTGGCGCGCCAACGGCGACGGCACCTTCGCGGTCACCGCCCCCGAGAAGCTCGGCGTGTGGAAGGTGTACGTCCAGGCCGAGGACGGCCACGGCAACGCCGGTATCGAGACCAAGTCCGTCCGCGTCGTGGCGCCTCCGGTCGCCGGTACCAACCTCGCCCTCGACCGGCCCGCCACCGCCTCCTCCTACCAGACCGGCTACGGCGACTGCCCCTGCCCGCCGGCCCGCGCCACCGACGGCCGTGTCGACACCCGCTGGGCCAGCGACTGGAGCGACCCCCAGTGGATCCAGGTCGACCTCGGAGCCGTGAAGAGCATCCGCACCGTGCAGCTGGTCTGGGACCCGGCGTACGCCAGGTCCTACGAGGTCCAGGTCTCCGACGACGGGTCCACCTGGCGCACCGTCCACACCACGGCCACCGGTGACGGGGACGTCGACACCATCGCGCTCGCCACCACCGGCCGCCACGTGCGACTCCAGCTGACGGCCCGGGGCACCGGATGGGGCTACTCGCTCCACGAGTTCGGTGTCTACAGCTGACCGCGACCGACCACCACCGACCGCACCACGCGGCACCGCACCCCGCACCACCGGCCGCACCGCACCATGCCCCACCCCACCCCACCGCACCACGCACCGCGCCACGCCCCACCGCATCACGCACCGCACCGCACGACCGCACCTCACCACATCACCGACCCCCCCCCACGGGCAGGAGATCCCCATGAGAGCGAGTCCCAAGAGGCTCCCCGCACTGCTCCTCGGCACCGCGCTCGTCGCCACCCTCCTCGGCGTCGGCACCCTCGCCTCCGCCACGGACCCCGCGGCGGACGCCCCGCCGCCCGCCGCCGCGGCGCACGCCGGGCACCGGATGGCCGCGTCGCTCCAGGCGTCGGGCGACGACGCGGACGGCGACGGCTACATCCCCGCGGTACCGCAGGTCACCGGCGTGACACCGTCGACGGCGACCCCGCCGCCGCGGTACTTCCACGAGTTCCAGGCCAACTGCGCCGTCACGCACACGGCCCCCGACGACCCCATCGTCTATCCCGGCCAGCCGGGCCGGTCGCACGACCACACGTTCATGGGCAACACCTCCACGAACGCGCACAGCGTCACCGACACCCTCTACGGCGGCGCCACCGCCTGCAAGGCGCCCGCCGACGCGTCCGCCTACTGGATGCCCTCGCTGTTCGACGGGGACCGGAAGATCCTTCCCGTCGGCCCCCAGGTCATCTACTACAAGACCGGTGTCACCGACTACACGAGCGTGCGGCCCTTCCCGAAGGGCCTCCGGTTCGTCGTCGGCAACCCGATGCAGTCCGCCCAGCAGTTCCGCGAGCACAAGGGCTTCGTCGAGGGCTGGGAATGCGGTGACAGCTTCTTCAACGTCGACTTCCCGACGAGCTGCCCGAGCCGACCCGACGTACAGCTCAACCTGCGCATGCAGGCGCCCAGCTGCTGGAACGGCCTGTACCTGGACACGCCCGACCACCAGAGCCACATGGCGTATCCGGTCGTCAAGCCCGGCACCAACGACAACATGTGCCCGGCCTCCCACCCGGTCGCCCTGCCGATGATCGAGTTCAAGATGGCCTTCCCGGTCAACGGCGACATGAGCCAGGTCCGCCTGGCCAGCGGCCGCGGCTACTCCTTCCACTACGACTTCTTCAACGCGTGGGAGGAACGCACCCTCAAGGCCATGGTCGACCACTGCATCGTGGGCGGCCTCCAGTGCAACGCCCGGGGCTACGACGAGACCCACCCCGAGCGCGGCGCGGCCCTGAACGCGCAGTACCGCCTGCCCTGACCGACCCGCACCCCGTGACGGCACCGGACGCCCCGCTCACCCCGGGGCGTCCGGTGCCCCCGGTGACCCGACGAGAGAACCGACAAGGGAGAGATGACCGACGAACGGGGCACCCTGCCCGACGACCTGCCCGACGACCCGCTCGACCCGCTGGTCGAGAAGCTCGACCTGGAACGGAAGGTCCGGCTCCTCACCGGCGCCACGACCTGGCGGACGGCCGCCGACGCGGCGATCGGACTGCGGGAGATCGTCTGCTCCGACGGACCCGCGGGGATACGGGGAGAGACCTGGGACGAGCGCCGCACCTCCTCCCTGCTGCCGTCGGCCTCCGCCCTCGGCGCGACCTGGGACGAACCGCTGCTGCGCCGGCTCGGCGGCCTGCTCGCCGCCGAGGCGCTCCGCAAGGGCGTCGACGTCGTCCTGGCACCGACCCTCAACCTGCACCGCACCCCCCTCGGCGGCCGGCACTTCGAGTGCTTCTCCGAGGACCCCGAGCTGACCGCCCGCACCGGAGCGGCGCTGATCCGCGGCATCCAGGAACACGGCGTCGCCGCGACCGCCAAGCACTTCGTCGCCAACGACTCCGAGACCGACCGCCTCCGCGTCGACGTAAGGATCTCCGAACGGACGCTCCGCGAGGTGTATCTGGCCCCCTTCGAAGCCGCCGTCGACGCCGGGGTGTGGGTGGTCATGGCCGGCTACAACAGCGTCGGCGGCACGACGATGACCGCCCATCCGCTCCTCGCCGAACCCCTGAAGGGGGAGTGGGGCTTCGACGGCGTCGCGGTCTCCGACTGGGCCGCCGTGCGCACCGCCGAGGAACCCGCCCGCGCGGCGCTCGACCTCGCGATGCCCGGCCCGGCGAGCCCCTGGGCGACGGACCTGGCCGAGGCGGTGCGCGACGGCCGCGTGCCCGAGAGCGCCGTCGACGAGAAGGTCCGGCGGCTGCTCCGCCTCGCCGCCCGGGTCGGCGCGCTCGGCGACGCCCCTCGCCGCCGCCCGCCGCTCCCGGGCGAGGGGGCCCGACGGCTGCTGCGTGAGGCGGTCGCCGCCGGAGCGGTACTGCTCCGCAACGACGGCGTCCTGCCCCTCGACCCCGCAGGCGTGGGCACGGTCGCCGTCATCGGCGAGCACGCCGCCTCGCCCCGCGTCCAGGGCGGCGGAAGCGCCGGCGTCTTCCCGTCCGCGGTCGTCACGCCGCTCGCCGGCATCCGCGCCTGCCTGCGCGGCCGCGGCCGCGTGACGTACACCGCGGGTCCGTCGACGGACGCCCCGCCGGAGCCGCTCGACACCCGCCGGTCCACCGAGCCGCGTTCCGGCGAGCCGGGGGTCCTGCTCCGCTGCCTGGACGCCGAAGGAAACGAACTGCGCGCCGAGCGGCGCCTGTCGGGGCGCCTCCTCGAACCGGACCTCGCGCCGGGCACGCACACCGTGGAGATCCGGGCCCTGCTCCGGCCCGAGACGACCGGCGCGTGGACCTTCGGGGTCGGCGGATTCGGCCGGATGACGATCGAGGTCGACGGACGGGTGATCCTGGACGGCACCCATCCGTGCGAGACCGACGACCCGGCGATCGTGCACGTGACCCCGCCCCTGCACACCGCACAGGCCCATGTGGAGCGCGGGCGCCACGTCCATCTCGTCGCCCGCCGCGAGCTGGTGCCCGGTGCGGGCAGGGCGACGATCGTCGCCGCCGCGCCCCCTCGGCGCGACCCGGACCAGGCGCTCGCCGAGGCCGTGGCGGCGGCCCGCGCGGCGGACGCGGTGATCGTCGTCGTCGGCACGACCGAGCACGACGAGACGGAGGGATACGACCGTACGGAGCTGTCCCTGGACGACGCGCAGAACGACCTGGTCCGCGCGGTCGCCGCCGCCAACCCCCGTACCGTCGCCGTCGTCAACAGCGGCGGACCGGTCGAGCTGCCCTGGCGCGACGAGGTCGCGGCGGTGCTCCTGGGCTGGTTCCCCGGCCAGGAGGCCGGTGCGGGCCTCGCCGACGTGCTCTTCGGCCGTCGCGAGCCGGGCGGCAGACTCCCCACGACCTGGGCCGCCAGGCTCGCCGAGGCGCCCGTCACCCGCACGCGTCCCGTGGACGGCCGGCTCGACTACGAGGAGGGGCCGCACATCGGCCACCGCGCCTGGCTGCGCGCGGGGACGCGGCCGGCGTACTGGTTCGGCCACGGCCTCGGCTACACGACCTGGGAGTACGGGGAGGCGGCCGCGCCCGCGCGGATCGACGCGGGCTCCGCCTTCACCGTACGCGTGCCGGTACGCAACACCGGGACGCGCCCGGGACGCGAGGTCGTCCAGGTCTACCTCGCGCGGCCCGACTCCGCGGTGGAGCGCCCCGTGCGCTGGTACGCCGGTCACACCGCGGTCCACGCCGAGGCGGGCGGGAGCGCGGTCGCCGAGGTCGTCGTCGGGCCGCGGGCGCTGCGGCACTGGTCGCCCGAGGACGGCGCGTGGCGGGTCGAACCGGGGACGTACCGGCTGCTGGTGGGCCGCTCCGCGGGCGCGGTGGAGCACGAGACGGACGTGACGGTGGGGCCGGTTCCGGAGGGCCGGGATGCGTGAGGACCGTCAGGACCGTGAGGCGCGGGCGGCCAGGGCCGCGGCGCCCGCACTGCGTCTCGGCTCTTGCCTCGTCTATCGAAAATCGATAGATTCCCATCGTCAATCGATGGAAGGATTACGTCATGGGGAAGCTGGCAGTGCGTGCCTTGCGCGCCGTCCTCGCCGTGGTGCTCGTCGGCACCGTGTTCATCCAGGTGTCGATGGTGTGGGCGTTGGCCACCGACCCGGAGGACGGGTCGCTCCCGCTGACCCCGCTGCGCGTGATCACCATGCTCGGCATGGTGTCGGCCCAGGTCGCCCTGGTGTCCGTCTGGCGGCTCGTCACGATGGTGCGACGCGGCACCGTGTTCTCCCACACCGCCTTCCGGTACGTGGACTTCGTGATCGGCTCGATCGTGGCGGCCGCCCTGCTGTGGTTCGCGGTCACGGCCGTCAACGCGCCGGGCCAGCGGGAGGACCCGGGCGTCACCGTCATCATGGGCGGGATCGGCCTGGCCATCCTGGGGGTCGCGCTCATCGTGCTCGTGCTGCGGATGCTGCTCGCCCAGGCCGTCGCGCGCGACGTCGAGGCCACGCAGATGCAGGCCGAGCTGGACGAGGTCATCTGATGCCGATCGCCGTCGACATCGACGTGATGCTGGCCCGGCGGAAGATGTCCGTGGGCGAGCTCGCCGACCGCGTCGGGATCACGCCCGCCAACCTGGCGGTGCTCAAGAACGGCCGGGCCAAGGCGGTGCGCTTCGCGACGCTCGCCGCGCTCTGCGAGGTGCTCCAGTGCCAGCCGGGCGACCTGCTGCGCTGGGAGGCGGAGGACACCGCGGGCGCCTGACCCGGCCCCGCGTCGCGCGACTTCGGCGAATCCCTGATCGGACGACGCGTACCGCATTCCGGTCGACCGGAGGAAATGGCCCGACCGCTTGCCGCCCTCCGTATACCGAATTCACCGCTCCCGTGCCCGGAGAATTCCGTGCGCGGGAACGGAGAAATCCCTTCCGTGAATACCGGGCCGGGGCCCGGGCGGCCCGACGGCAGTTCCCGTGGCCCGCCCACCGGGTCCCGGAAAACGGCACGTTAGAGTACGGGAGTGATCAGGCGGGGACCGACGCTGGAGGACGTGGCGCGGGAGGCGGGCGTCTCCAGGGCGACGGTCTCGCGTGTCGTCAACGGGGTGCGCAACGTCGACCCGGCGATCCAGGACGTGGTGCGGCAGGCCATCGAGCGCACCGGATACACCCCGAACAGCGCCGCCAGGACCCTGGTCACCGGCCGCGGTCCGCAGCCCGACGCGCGCACCGAGACGGTGGCGCTCGTCATCTCCGGCGCGGGGGACGCGTTCGCCGCCAGGGTCTTCGCCGACCCCTTCTTCGGGCGTGTGGTCAGCGGAGCCGTGACGTACCTGCGGGGGCGCGCGGCGCATCCCGTGCTGATGTTCGCGGAGTCCGGGGCGGCCAGGCGGCAGGTGGTGGACCACCTGCGCCGGGGCAGCGCGGACGGGGCCCTCGTCGTGTCCATCCAGGCCGACGACCCGCTGCCCGGACTGCTCTGCGCCGCCGGCATCCCGCTCGTACTGTTCGCACGGCCGCCGGAGGGACCGGCGGTGAGCTACGTGGACATGGACCACCGCGAGGGCGGCCGGCTGGCCGCCGCGCACCTGCTGGCCAGGGGATGCCGTCACCTCGCGACGATCCGCGCCCCCCGGGACCTCCCGGCCGGCGAGGACCGCCTCGCCGGGTTCCGCGACGCCCTGGCGGCCGCCGGCCGGACCCCGCCGCCGGTGGTGGAGGGCGGCTTCACGGTCGACAGCGGCGCGGCGGCGATGCGCCGGATCCTGGCGGAGCACCCGGGGGTGGACGGCGTCTTCGCGGCCAACGACCTGATGGCGCAGGGGGCGTGCGAGGTGCTGAGCGAGCGGGGCCTGAGCGTGCCCGGGGACGTGGCGGTGGTCGGCTTCGACGACTCCAGCGTCGCCGTGACCTGCCGGCCGCCGCTGACCACCGTGCGCCAGCCCGTCGAGAGGATGGCCGCAGCGATGGCGGAGCTGCTCGTGGGGCAGGTCCAGGGATTGCCGGGCCCGACGCGCCTGGTGTTCGACCCCGAACTCGTCGTCCGGGAATCGGCCTGACCGGACCGCGCGACGACCGTCGGGGCGCCGCGCCGACGGAGTTCGCCCGCCGGTGAATTCCTCTTTTTCCATACGTACGAAACTGTTCCGCAGCGCTTCGCAATGGGCTACTTTCGGCCACACACCCCCCTGTGATCCTTCTACTCCGGGCGGATTTCCATGAGTCGCGCCATCGTGCTGCGAGATGTGAGCAAGAAATACGGCGGTTCCCACGTGGTGCGGAGGGTCTCCCTCACCGTCGAACCGGGCGAGTTCCTGGTGCTGCTCGGCCCCTCCGGATGCGGCAAGTCCACGGTCCTGCGGATGATCGCCGGCCTGGAGGACATCACCGACGGCGACCTGTTCCTCGACGGGGAGCACGCGAACGACGTGCCGCCCCGCGAGCGGGACATCGCCATGGTGTTCCAGAACTTCGCCCTCTACCCGTCCATGACCTCGCGGGAGAACATCGGCTTCCCCCTGAAGCTGAGGGAGCCGTCGGCGGACCACGACCCGCAGGTCGAGGCGACCGCGCGGATGCTCGCCATCGAGGACCTGCTCGACCGGCTGCCCGGGCAGCTGTCCGGCGGCGAGCGCCAGCGGGTGGCGATGGGCCGGGCGATCTCCCGCCGCCCGTCGGTCTTCCTCCTCGACGAGCCGCTGTCCAGCCTCGACGCCAAGCTGCGCGGCCATCTGCGGGCCGAGATCGCCCGGCTCACCGAAGAACTGGGCGTCACCACCGTCTATGTGACGCATGATCAGTCCGAGGCGATGTCGCTGGGCGACCGGGTCGCGGTCATGCGCGACGGTGTCCTGCAACAGGTCAGTCCACCCCAGGAGTTGTACGCACGGCCCGCCAACGTCTTCGTCGCCGCGTTCGTCGGCACACCGCGCATCAACCTCCTCGACGCGGTCGTCCACGCCCCGCTGGACGGACCGATGAGTCTGGAGCTCGGACGTCAACGCCTGGTGTTGCCGCTGCCGTTGAGCGTCGACCACCAGCTCCTGCGGATC
This sequence comes from Streptomyces sp. NPDC059534, assembly GCF_042743475.1. Taxonomy (NCBI): domain Bacteria; kingdom Bacillati; phylum Actinomycetota; class Actinomycetes; order Kitasatosporales; family Streptomycetaceae; genus Streptomyces; species Streptomyces sp. NPDC059534. The sequence continues at coordinate 189,937 of NZ_JBHWAQ010000005.1, read as the reverse complement.
CAGCAGGGGCGCCCGATCATCGTCGGACTGCGCTCCGAGGCGGTACGGATCGCGCCGCCGAGCCAGGCGCGGCCCGGCGAGGCGTCGCTGGTCGGGATCGTCGAGCACGTCGAGTACCAGGGCCACGAGGTGCTCGTGCACCTCGACACCGGTTCGCGGCCCGCCGTCGTGGCCGAGCTGGAGGCGTCGCGGCCCCGGTCCGCGGGCCGGCGTGCGGGCGGACGGCGCAAGCGGGGCATCGGCCGGCTCCGGGCGCGCGCGGCGGCCTTCGGCAGGGGCCGGCCGGCGATGGCCGGGGGCCCGAGGGCGGCGGTCCCCGGCGCCGACCCGGTCCCGTCCGGCGACCCGTACGCCGCCCACGAACGCCGCACGGCGGCCCGCAGCGACCTCGTCCTGCGGACCGGGCCCCACGTCCGCGTCCGGGCCGGCGCGCAGGTCCCGCTCCTCGTCGACCTCGCGCAGCTCTACGTCTTCGACCACCAGGGCGCCAGGATCTGCCCGGCCCCGGACGCCCTGCCCGGACTCGACCAGTAGGCCGCGGGGAGGGGTGCGCACCGCTCAGCCCCCTTCACGGGCCGGGCCGTCGCGCGCTGCCGCCGAGTCCCGGACATGTCGCTAGTGCGCGGCCCGCTCGCGGAGCGTCTCCTGCCAGGCCGGTGCCGCTTCCTCGGTCTCCGGCGGCGCGAGGCGGCCGCCGCGCGCGAAGAAGTCCGCGAGGGGGAGGATCGCGGCGCCGACGGTGACGGCGTCCGGGCCGAGGGTGCCGAGGGCGATGCGGACGCGGGAGGCGGGGAAGGTCAGGGCGTACTCCTGCGCGTAGCCCTTGACCGTCTCCAGGAAGCGGGCGCCGAGCTGGAGGCCGGCCCAGCCGCCGACGAGGATGCGTTCGGGCTGGAAGAGGTTGATGAGGTCGGCGAAGCCGGCGCCGAGGTACTCGGCGGTCTCCTCCAGGACGGCGAGCGCCGTGGCGTCCGGGTCGCTGTCCGGATCGGCGGGGTAGGCCGCGGCGAGCATGGAGGTCAGGGCCGTCTCCTCGTCCGCGCCGGCCGGGGGCCGCCCGCCGGCCTCGCGCCAGCGTTCGAGGAGTGCCTCGGCGCCCGCGTACGCCTCCAGGCAGCCCCGGGCGCCGCAGCGGCACCGCCGGCCGCGGACCCGTACCGTCAGATGGCCCCACTCCACCGCCCGGCCGGGCCGCAGGTCGTCCGAGACGACCGAGGCGCCGACGCCCGAGCCGAAGAGCACGACCACGGCGTTGCGCACGCCCCGGCCCGCGCCGAACCACATCTCCGCCTGGCCGAGGGTCTTGGCGCCGTTGTCGATGACGTACGGCACGGATTCGGGCAGGGGGACGGCGGCGCGCAGCAGCTGCTCCAGCGGGACGGCGTCCCAGCCGATGGTCTGGCCGTGCACGACGGCGGTGCCCTCGGGGCCGCGCACGACGATGCCGGGGACGCCGACGCCCACGCCGAGCAGGCGCTCGGGGTCGATGCCGGCCTGCCGGACGACCTCCTCGACGCCGTCGCGGACGTGGCCGACGACGACACCGACCTCGTACCGGTCGACGCGGCGGGGCCCCTCGGGGTCCAGCGGCCGCTCCACGCGCGCGAGTTCGGTGAGCGCCATGTCGAAGAGCTCGACGCGGACGCGGGTCTCGCCGACGTCCACCCCGATCATGTAGGCGCTCGCCTGGCGGACACGGAGGAGGGTGCGCGGGCGGCCGCCGGCCGAGTCGACGCTGCCGGCCTCCTCCACCAGGCCGTCCGCGACGAGTTCGGCGACGACGTTGCTGATCGAGCCCGAGCTCAGTCCGGTCGCGGGGCCCAGCGAGAAGCGGCTCATCGGCCCGTCGAAATACAACCGTTGCAGTACCGCGGAGCGGTTCTCCCGCCGCAGGTCACGCACGGTCCGGCCGCTGCGTACGCTCACCGAGCACCCCATTCCCTTGGTTCGGATTCGAAACATACCCCTGGCGGACCTCTTGACGCCACCTTCGCTTGAGGTTTAACTCACATCCTAAATTAAGTCGGGAGAGGGCTTCGGAGGTTGAACGCGGGGCGTTGCGCTCCCTCCTCCCCGACTTCCACGACCCCACGAAAGGCCCCTGGGATCATGCGCAGAATCAGAGCCGCCGCCGTCGGTGCCGTCACCCTCTCCCTCGTCCTCTCGGCGGCCGCCTGCGGAGGCGGCTCCACGGACGGGGCCTCCAACTCCCAGCCCAAGATCCTCACCTACTGGGCCTCCAACCAGGGCGCCAGCCTGGAGGTCGACAAGAAGGTCCTCCAGCCCGAACTCGACAAGTTCGAGAAGGAGACCGGCATCAAGGTGAAGCTGGAGGTCGTCCCCTGGTCGGACCTCCTCAACCGCATCCTCACCGCCACCACCTCCGGTCAGGGCCCCGACGTCCTCAACATCGGCAACACCTGGAGCGCCTCCCTCCAGTCCAGCGGCGCCCTGCTGCCCTGGGACGCGAAGCACTTCGACCAGATCGGCGGAAAGGACCGCTTCGTCGCCTCCGCCCTCGGCTCCACCGGTGTCCAGGGCCAGGACCCGGCGGCCGTGCCGCTGTACTCCATGGCGTACGCGCTCTACTACAACAAGAAGATGTTCAAGGACGCCGGCGTCGAGAAGCCCCCGGCCACCTGGGACGAGCTGATCGCCACCGGCAAGAAGATCACCAAGGACGGCACGTCCGGCATAGGCGTCGAGGGCTCCAACCTCTCGAACAACATCCACCAGGTCTTCGTCCTCGGCAAGCAGCACGGCGCCGACTTCTTCACCCCCGACGGCAAGGCCGACTTCACCTCGGACGGAGCCGTCGCCGCCGTCAAGCAGTACGTCGACCTCATGGCCGCCGCCAAGATCGTCGCCCCCGGCAACGCCGAGTACGCCCAGAACCAGTCGCTCAGCGACTTCGCCAAGAACAAGACCGCCATGGTCCTCTGGCAGACCGCCTCCGCCACGTTCAAGGCCCAGGGCATGAACGACGACGAGTGGGGTGTCGCCCCCGCGCCCGTCCCGTCCGGCGCTCCGGGCCAGGGCAAGGCCACCAACTCCATGGTCGCCGGCATCAACATGGCCGTCTTCAAGAACACCAAGAACATCGACGGCGCCATGAAGTTCGTGAACTTCATGACCGGCGACGAGGAGCAGAAGATCCTCAACACCGCCTACGGCTCCATCCCGCCCGTGAAGAGCGCCCAGCAGGACCCCGCGTTCAACAGCCCCGCCCTCGCCGTCCTGCGCGACACGCTCGCCACCAGCGCCGCCGCCCTCCCACAGGTCCCGGAGGAGTCGCAGTTCGAGACCGTCGTCGGCACCGCGGTCAAGGAGCTGTTCGCCGACGCCGCCGCCGGCCGCGCCGTCACCACGGATTCCGTCCGGGCCAAGCTCGAAAAGGCCCAGCAGCAGATGCCCAAGAAGTGAGTCCGGACGCCACCATGACCACCACCGCCATCGAGAAGACCGGCGGACGGAGCGAACAGCGGAACACCCCCGGGACGGCGCCGCGCAGGCGCCGCCCCGGGCGGCTCCGGGCCCTGAGCCTGCCGTACCTCCTGCTCCTGCCGGCCCTGATCCTCGAACTCCTGGTCCACCTCGTGCCGATGTTCATCGGCATCGTGATCAGCTTCCGGGAACTCACCCAGTTCTTCATCCGGGACTGGACCAGCGCGCCCTGGGCCGGGCTGGACAACTACGCCGTCTCGGTCGACTTCGACGCCCCCGTCGGCGAGGCCCTGCTCGCCTCGTTCCTCACCACCTGCCTCTTCACCCTCTGCTCGGTCGGCCTGTGCTGGCTGCTCGGCACCGCGACCGCGATCTTCATGCAGGAGACCTTCCGGGGCCGGGGCTTCCTGCGCGCGCTCTTCCTCGTCCCGTACGCCCTGCCGGTCTACGCGGCGGTCATCACCTGGGCGTTCATGTTCCAGCGGGACAACGGCCTCGTGAACCACGTCCTGCACGACCAGCTCGGCATCGGCGACAGCCCCGCGTTCTGGCTCATCGGCGACAACGCCTTCGTGACCCTGCTCGTCGTCTCCGTCTGGAAGGGCTGGCCCTTCGCCTTCCTCATCATGATGGCCGGGCTCCAGAACATCCCCAAGGAGATCTACGAGGCCGCGGCCCTCGACGGAGCGGGCATCTGGCAGCAGATCCGCCGCATCACCCTCCCGTCCCTGCGCCCGGTCAACCAGGTCCTGGTCCTCGTCCTCTTCCTCTGGACGTTCAACGACTTCAACACCCCCTTCGTCCTCTTCGGCAAGGCGGCCCCCGAGTCCGCGGACCTGATCTCCCTGCACATCTACCAGTCCTCGTTCCAGACCTGGAACTTCGGCACCGGCTCGGCGATGTCCGTGCTGCTCCTGCTCTTCCTCCTGGTCGTCACCGGCGGCTACCTGCTGCTCACCTCCCGGGGAAGGAAGGCCACCGATGCCTAGCAGCCGCACCGCGCCCCCGCGCACCCCGACGGCCCGCCGCGGCCGGCCCCGCTCGCCGATGGCCGCGCCCCGCTCCTTCCTCTGGAGCCGCCGGATCTTCCTCACCCTGATCACCGGCTTCGTCCTGCTGCCGGTGTACGTGATGGTGTCCAGCTCGCTCAAACCGCTCGAGGACGTCTCGGGCAAGTTCCAGTGGATCCCCTCCGGGCTCACCCTGCGCCCGTACGCCGACATCTGGGAGACCGTCCCGCTCGCCGACTACTTCGTGAACTCGGTGGTCGTGGCCGGAGTCGCGACGGTCTGCTCCGTCACCATCGCGATCTTCGCCGCCTACGCCGTCAGCCGGTACGACTTCCGCGGCAAACGCGTCTTCACGGTCACCGTCCTGTCCACGCAGATGTTCCCCGGCATCCTCTTCCTGCTGCCGCTGTTCCTCATCTACGTCAACATCGGCAACGCCACCGGCATCGCCCTCTTCGGCTCGCGCGGCGGTCTGATCCTCACGTATCTGACCTTCTCGCTGCCGTTCTCCGTCTGGATGCTCATCGGCTACTTCGACGCGGTCCCGCGCGACCTCGACGAAGCCGCCAAGGTCGACGGCTGCGGACCCCTCGGAGCCCTCTTCCGGGTCATCGTCCCCGCCGCGATCCCCGGCATCGTCGCCGTCGCCGTCTACGCCTTCATGACCGCCTGGGGCGAGGTCCTCTTCGCCTCCGTCATGACCAGCGACACCACCCGCACCCTCGCCGTCGGCCTCCAGGGATACGCCACCCAGAACGACGTCTACTGGAACCAGGTGATGGCCGCGTCCCTCGTGGTCAGCGTCCCCGTCGTCGCCGGCTTCCTCCTCCTCCAGCGCTACCTCGTCACCGGCCTCACCGCGGGCGCGGTCAAGTGACGCCCCCCACCGGCGCCACCGCCCCTGAAAGGACTCCCGTGTCTGAACCGCTCGACCTCGCCGCCTTCCCGCCCTCCTTCGTCTGGGGCACGGCCACGTCCGCGTACCAGATCGAGGGCGCCGTCGCCGAGGACGGCCGCGCCCCCTCCATCTGGGACACCTTCTCCCGTACGCCGGGCGCCGTCGACAACGGCGACCACGGCGACACGGCCTGCGACCACTACCACCGCTGGCCCGAGGACGTCGCCCTGATGAAGGAGCTCGGGACCGACGCCTACCGGCTGTCCGTCGCCTGGCCCCGCGTGGTCCCCGGCGGCGACGGCCCCGTCAACGCGGCCGGACTCGACTTCTACGACCGGCTCGTCGACGGACTCCTCGACGCTGGCATCACGCCCTCCGTCACCCTCTACCACTGGGACCTGCCGCAGGCCCTCCAGGACCGCGGCGGCTGGACCGTCCGCGAGACGGCCGAACACCTCGCGGCCTATGCCACCGTCGTCGCCGAACGCCTCGGCGACCGCGTCACCCAGTGGGCCACCCTCAACGAACCCCTCTGCTCCGGCTGGATCGGCCACCTTGAGGGCCGCATGGCCCCGGGTCTCACCGACCTGACGGCCGCGGTCCGCGCCTCGTACCACCTCCTGCTCGCCCACGGCCTCACCACACAGGCCGTCCGCGCCGCCGCCCCCGGCGCGCAGATCGGCCTCGTCACCAACCACTCCACCATCGCGCCCGCCTCCACCCGGCCCGAGGACATCGCCGCCGCGGCCCGCATGGACGGCCACACCAACCGCTGGTGGCTCGACCCGGTATACGGCCGCGGCTTCCCCGCCGACATGCGCGAGCTGTACGGGGTCGAACTCCCCGAGCGCCCGGGGGACCTGGAGACCATCGCCACCCCGCTCGACTGGCACGGCCTCAACTACTACTTCCCCGCCACCGTCGCCGACGACCCCGCCGGCCCCGTCCCGTACGCCACCGAGGTCCGGCTGCCCGACGTGCCGCGCACCGGCATGGACTGGCAGATCGACGCGGGCGGCCTGGAGGCGTTCCTGCTGCGGCTCACCGAGGACTACGGCGTACGGAAGCTGTACGTGACCGAGAACGGCTCGGCCTTCCCCGACACGGTCGGCCCCGACGGCCAGGTCCACGACCCCGAGCGCGCCCGCTACCTGGAACAGCACCTCGCCGCCTGCGCCGCCGCCGTGCGCAAGGGAGCCCCGCTCGCCGGCTACTACGCATGGTCCCTGCTCGACAACTTCGAATGGGCCTACGGCTACGACAAGCGCTTCGGCCTCGTCCACGTCGACTACGCGACGCAGCGGCGCACCGTGAAGACGAGCGGGCGCCGCTACGCGGACATCGTCCGGGCCCACCGGGAGGCGACCTCCGGCTGACCGCGGAGCCGCCCGACCACCTGAGAGCCGCCCCCGAACGCAGTCGGGGGCGGCCTTCGGCATGCCCGCGCGAGGAGGGTGCCGGCACGGCCGGGCGACGGGCGCGAACCGGGCGCTGCCGGGCGCGGTCGATTGCGGGTAGCCGCAACTGGCTTGCGCCACTTGCGCTAGTCTTGCGGTCATGACGCGACGACTTGCTCAAGTGGCGAAGAAGGTGGGGGTCAGCGAGGCGACGGTCAGCCGTGTCCTCAATGGCAAGCCCGGGGTCTCCGAAGCGACACGGCAGTCCGTGCTCACCGCCCTGGACGTCCTCGGCTACGAGCGGCCCACGCAGCTGCGCGGTGAGCGCGCGCGCCTCGTCGGCCTGGTCCTTCCGGAGCTCCAGAACCCGATCTTCCCCGCGTTCGCCGAGGTCATCGGTGGTGCGCTCGCCCAGCAGGGGCTGACGCCCGTGCTCTGCACGCAGACCAAGGGCGGCGTCTCCGAGGCCGACTACGTGGACCTCCTCCTCCAGCAGCAGGTCTCCGGCGTGGTCTTCGCCGGAGGTCTCTTCGCCCAGGCCGCCGCGCCGCACGACCACTACCACCAGCTGGCGGAGCGGAACATCCCGGTCGTCCTCATCAACGCGGCGATCGAGGGGCTGAACTTCCCCTGCGTCTCCTGCGACGACGCCGTCGCCGTCGAGCAGGCATGGCGCCACCTCGCCTCCCTCGGCCACGAGCGGATCGGGCTCGTCCTCGGGCCCGGCGACCACATCCCCTCGCGCCGCAAGCTCGAAGCGGCCCGCGGTGTCGCCGCGGCCGCCGGCAAGGAGCTGGCCGACGAGTTCGTCGAGCGGTCGATCTTCTCCCTCGAAGGCGGACAGGCCGCCGCCACCCGTCTCCTCGACCGCGGGGTCACCGGGATCGTGTGCGCCAGCGACCCGCTCGCCCTCGGTGCCATCCGGGCGGCCCGCCGGCGGGGACTCTCGGTCCCCGCGGACGTGTCGGTCGTCGGCTTCGACGACTCGGCCTTCATGAACTGCACCGAGCCGCCGCTGTCGACCGTCCGCCAGCCCATCGAGGCCATGGGCCGCGCCGTCGTCGAGCTGCTCTGCGCCCAGATCCAGGGCACCCAGACCCACCCCGGCGAGCTGCTCTTCGAGCCCGAGCTCGTCGTCCGGGGGTCGACCGCGCAGCCGCCCACCGGCTGAGCCCCGCCGCTCCACCACCCCTCCCTCCCCGCCGGCACCGGCACCGAGGACGCCCCCGAGGCGCCCCGGTGCCGGTGTCTTTTTGCGTCCGGTAGTTCCCCGACCGTTGACAAAGTCGTGACCCGGTAGAAACCTGTCCCCTCAGCGACGCAAAAGATTGACTGAATCACTCAAAAGTCAGGCCATGCGTCGCACTTCACTGTCGGAGTCATGCCGGGTTCCCGCCGAACGCCCCTGTTGCTCTCCTCTCCGCAGGCAGGGCGCGCGCCGCGGCCCGGATCATGGAAAGGTCACCATGAGAGGCACACACCTGAGCCGGCGGCTCACGGCCGGCGCGCTGACCGCCGGTCTGCTCGCCATCGGGCTGCTACCCGCCCCCGCGCACGCCGCGGCGGCGGAACCCAACCTGGCGCTCGGCCGGGCGGTGACGGCCGGCGGCGCCCATGGCGCCTACCCGGCCCGCAACGTCACCGACGGCAGCCAACAGTCCTACTGGGAAGGCCCGGCGGGCTCGTTCCCCCAGTGGGTGCAGATCGACCTCGGCGCCGCCGTGAGCGTCGACCGGGTGGCGCTGAGACTCCCGACCGGCTGGGAGGTGCGCTCCGAGGCCGTCGGCGTGCTCGGCAGTACCGACGGCACCACCTTCACCACCCTCTCCGCCCCGAAGGCCCGCGCTTTCGACCCCGCCGCGGCCAACGCCGTGGGCATCGACCTCGCCTCGGCCACCGCCCGGTACGTCCGGATCCAGGTCGACTCCAACACAGGCTGGAACGCGGCCCAGTTGTCCGAGGTCGAGGTCTACGGCGAGAGCGACGGAGGCCCCGTCGACCCGCCCGCCGGGGGGACCGACCTGGCCCGCGGCAAGCCGATCGAGGCGACCTCCACCACCCAGAACTACGTCGCCGCCCACGCCAACGACGGCGACGCCACCACCTACTGGGAGTCGGCCGGATTCCCGGCCGACCTGACCGTGCGGCTCGGCGCGGACGCCGACCTCGGCGCGGTGGTCGTGAAGCTCAACCCCGACCAGGCGTGGGGCCCGCGGACCCAGTCCTTCCAGATCCTCGGCCGCCCGCAGGGAGCCACCGCCTTCACCACCCTGAAGGCCCGGGCCGACTACGCCTTCTCCCCGTCCTCCGGCGGGAACTCCGTCGTCGTCCCGGTCACCGGCCGCTACGCGGACCTCCGGCTGGCCTTCTCCTCCAACACGGGCGCCCCCGGCGCCCAGGTCGCCGAAGTCCAGGTCCTCGGCACGGCGGCCCCCAACCCCGACCTCGTGGTCACCGACCTGGCCTGGACCCCGTCCGCACCGTCCGAGGCGGACACCGTGACGGTCAACGCCACGGTCCGCAACTCCGGCAACGCGCCCGCCGCCGCCACGACGGTGAACGTCAGCGTCGAGGGCGCCGTCGCCGGCTCCGCCCCGGTGGCCTCCCTCCCCGCCGGCGCGTCCACGACCGTCGCGGTCCCCGTCGGCCGACGCCCGATGGGCGCCTACACCGTCTCGGCGGTCGTCGACCCGACGGACACCGTCGTCGAACAGGACAACGGCAACAACAGCCGTACCGCCGCAGGCAAACTGACCGTCGGTCAGAGCCCGGGCCCCGACCTGAAGGTCACGGGCATCACCGCCAACCCGTCGGCGCCCGCCGTCGGCGCGGCCGTCTCCTTCACCGTCGCGGTCCAGAACCGCGGCACCACCGCCGTCCCCGCCGGCACGATCACCCGCCTCACCGCCGGTACCACCACCCTCCAGGGCACCACCCCGGCCATCGCCGCCGGAGAGACAGCCGCCGTCGGCGTCGCCGGGACCTGGACGGCCACCAGCGGAGGCGCCACCCTGACCGCCACGGCGGACGCCACCGGCACCGTCACCGAGACCGACGAGTCCAACAACGTCTTCGCGCGCTCCCTCGTCGTCGGACGCGGCGCCGCCGTGCCGTACACGGAGTACGAGGCGGAGGACGCCCGCTACCAGGGCACGCTCCTGACCAGCGACCAGAAGCGCACCTTCGGCCACACCAACGTCGCCACGGAGTCCTCCGGCCGCAAGTCGGTGCGGCTCACGGCCACCGGCCAGTTCGTCGAGTTCACCTCCGCCAACCCCGCGAACTCGATCGTGGTCCGCAACTCGATCCCCGACGCCCCGACGGGCGGCGGTGCCGAGGCGACGATCAGCCTCTACGTCAACGACACCTTCCTGCGGAAGCTGACGCTCTCCTCCAAGCACAGCTGGCTCTACGGCACCACCGACAGCCCCGAGGGCCTCACCAACACCCCGCAGGGCGACGCGCGGCGGCTCTTCGACGAGTCCCACGCCCTTCTCACGCAGACCTATCCGGTGGGGACGAGGTTCCGGCTCCAGCGGGACGCCGGCGACACGGCCGCCTTCTACGTCCTCGACCTGATCGACCTGGAGCAGGTGGCCCCCGCGGCCACCCAGCCGGCCGGATGCACCTCCATCACCGCGTACGGAGCCGTCCCCAACGACGGGATCGACGACACCGACGCCCTCCAGCGCGCCGTCACCGCCGACCAGAAGGGCGAGATCGGCTGCGTGTGGATCCCCGCCGGACAGTGGCGCCAGGAGCAGAAGATCCTCACCGACGACCCGCTGAACCGCGGCGAGTTCAACCAGGTCGGCATCCGTGACGTGACCATCCGCGGCGCCGGCATGTGGCACACCCAGCTGTACACCACCACCCCGCCCCACCAGGCGGGTGGCATCAACCACCCGCACGAGGGCAACTTCGGCTTCGACATCGACCACAACACGCAGATCTCGGACCTCGCCATCTTCGGCTCCGGGACCATCCGCGGCGGCGACGGCAATGCCGAGGGCGGCGTCGGCCTCAACGGGCGCTTCGGCAAGGGCACGAAGATCAGCAACGTGTGGATCGAGCACGCCAACGTCGGCGTCTGGGTCGGCCGCGACTACTCCAACATCCCCGAACTGTGGGGCCCGGGCGACGGCCTGGAGTTCACCGGCATGCGCGTGCGCAACACCTACGCCGACGGCATCAACTTCGCCAACGGCACCCGGAACTCGACCGTGTACAACTCGTCCTTCCGCAACACCGGCGACGACGCCCTGGCCGTCTGGTCGAGCAAGTACGTCAAGGACACGTCGGTCGACATCGGCCACGACAACCACTTCCGCAACAACACCATCCAGCTGCCCTGGCGCGCCAACGGCATAGCCGTGTACGGCGGTTACGGCAACACCATCGAGAACAACATCATCTCCGACACCATGAACTACCCGGGGATCATGCTGGCGACCGACCACGACCCGCTGCCCTTCACCGGGCAGACCCTCATCGCCAACAACGCCCTGTACCGCACCGGCGGAGCGTTCTGGAACGAGGACCAGGAGTTCGGCGCCATCACGCTCTTCGCACAGGGCCAGGACATCCCCGGCGTCACCATCCGCGACACCGACATCCTCGACTCGACCTACGACGGCATCCAGTTCAAGACCGGCGGCGGCGTGATGCCGGACGTCCGGATCACCAACGTCCGCATCGACGGGTCGAAGAACGGCTCCGGCGTCCTCGCCATGAGCGGGGCGAGGGGCAGCGCCACCCTGAAGGACGTCACGATCACCGGCTCCGCCGAGGGCGACGTCCTCGTCGAACCCGGCTCGCAGTTCGTCGTCAACGCGGGCTGACGCGCGCCACCGCACCCCCACCACACCCGACCGAGCCGTGCCCCGTCGCGTCCGCGCACGGGCCGGGAACGAGGACCGATGAGAATCGACAGCAGGCGATCACGGTGCCTGAGCGCCGTGATCGCGACCGGCCTCCTGGCACTGGGAGGCCCGCTCATGGCCGCCCACGCCGCGGGAGGACCCAATATCGCCCTGGGCGACCCCACGTCGTCGAGCACCGCCGTCGCCGAGTACGGCGCTGCGAACATCACCGACGGCAACCAGGGCACGTACTGGCAGAGTGCCGGCACGACCTTCCCCCAGTGGGTGCAGACCGACCTCGGCACCACCGAGCGGGTGGACGAGGTCGTCCTGAAGCTCCCCGCCGGATGGGAGAGCCGCACCCAGACGCTCTCCGTGCAGGGCAGCGCCGACGGGACCGCCTTCACCACCCTGAAGAGCTCCGCCGCCTACACCTTCACCCCCGGCGCCGGGAACACGGTCACGGTCGCCTTCCCCGCGACCCAGACGCGGTTCGTCCGCATCGCCGTGACCGCGAACACCGGCTGGCAGGCGGCGCAGCTCTCCGAACTCGAGGTGCACGCCGCCGACGGCTCCTCGGCGAACCTGGCGGCCGGCCGGACCCTGACCGCCAGCAGCCACACCGAGGTCTACACGGCGGCGCAGGCGAACGACGGCAACCGGGCCACCTACTGGGAGAGCGCCAACAACGCGCTGCCGCAGTGGCTCCAGGCCGACCTCGGCTCCGCCGTACGCGTCGACCGGGTCGTCCTGCGGCTGCCCGAGACCTGGGGCGCCCGCAGCCAGACCCTGAAGCTCCAGGGCAGCACGGACGGCACCACGTTCACCGACCTCACCGCCTCCCGGGCCTACGCCTTCGACGCCTCCAACGGCCGCTCGGCGACCCTCGCCTTCGACGCCACCACCACCCGCTTCGTGCGGGTCCTGGTCACCGCGAACACCGTCCAGCCCGCCGCCCAGATATCCGAGCTGGAGATCTACGGCCCGACGACCGGCGACACCCAGGCCCCCGCCGCACCCACCGGCCTTGCCTACACCGAACCCGCCACCGGTCAGATCAGGCTCACCTGGAACGCGGCCACCGACAACACCGCCGTCACCGGCTACGACGTGTACGCCAACGGCAGCCTCCTCACCAGCGTCGCCGGCGACGTCACCACGTTCACCGACAACCGGCCGGCGAACCAGACCGTGACCTACCGCGTCCGGGCCAAGGACGCGGCGGGCAACCAGTCCGCCGACAGCAACGCCGTCACCCGCACCGCCGACACCGGGGACACCCAGGCCCCGACCGCACCGGCGAACCTCGCCTACACCGAACCGGCCGCCGGACAGATCAGGCTGACCTGGAGCGCGGCCACCGACAACACCGCCGTCACCGGCTACGACATCTACGCCAACGGCATCCTGCGCACCACCGTCGCCGGCGGCGCCACCGCCTACACCGACACCCAGCCCGCATCGGCCACCGTCACCTACCGGGTCCGCGCCAAGGACGCGGCGGGCAACCAGTCCGCCGACAGCAACGCCGTCACCCGCGTCGGCACCGGCGGCACCGGCACCGACCTCGCCGTCGCCAAGCCGATCAGCGCCTCCTCCACGGTCCACACGTTCGTCGCGGAGAACGCCAACGACAACAACCCGGCGACGTACTGGGAAGGTGCCGGCGACAGCTACCCGAACACCCTCACCGTCAAGCTCGGCGCCGACGCCGACCTCGACCGGCTGGTGCTCCGGCTGAACCCGGACACCGCCTGGGCGGCGCGCTCGCAGACCGTCGAGGTCCTCGGTCGCGAACAGAGCGCCACCGGCTTCACCCCGCTGGCGGCGGCGAAGAGCCTCCGCTTCGACCCGGCGAGCGGCAACACCGTCACCGTCCCGGTCTCCGGGCGCGTCGCCGACGTCCAGCTGAGGTTCACCGCGAACACCGGAGCCCCGGCCGGCCAGCTCGCCGACTTCCAGGTCGTCGGCGTCCCGGCGCCCAACCCCGACCTGGAGGTCACCGGGCTGACCGCGTCTCCCGCGGCGCCGGTCGAATCCGACCCGATCACCGTGTCGGCCACCGTCCGCAACAGCGGCCCGGCCGCCGCACCGGCCAGCGCCGTCGCCCTGCGCCTGGGCGGCACCAAGGTCGCCACCGCCCAGGTCGGCGCCCTGGCCGCGGGCGCCCAGACCACGGTCAGCGCCTCCATCGGCGCCCACGAAGCGGGGACGTACCAGCTCAGCGCCGTCGCCGACGAGGCGAACGCCGTCATCGAGCAGAACGAGTCCAACAACATCCACACCAGCCCCACCGCCCTGGTGGTCAAGCCGGTCGGCGGCTCCGACCTCGTCGCCGCCTCGGTGGCCACCACCCCCTCCAGCCCGGCCGCCGGCGACACCGTCTCCTTCAAGGTCACCGTGAGGAACGAGGGGACCGACGCGAGCGCGGCGGGCGGCCACGGCGTCACCCTCGCCCTCCTCGACTCCCGGGGCACCGTGGTCAAGACCCTCACCGGATCCCACACCGGAACCCTCGGCGCGGGCGCCGGCGCCGAGGTGACCCTCGGCCCGTGGACCGCGGCCAACGGCTCGTACACCGTGCGGACCGTCCTCGCCGACGACGCCAACGAGCCGGCCGTCAAGCGGGCGAACAACACCGCCACCCAGCCGCTGTTCGTCGGACGCGGCGCGAACATGCCCTACGACATGTACGAGGCGGAGGACGGCGCGGCCGGCGGCGGGGCCACCGTCGTCGGACCCAACCGGACCGTCGGCGACATCGCGGGCGAGGCATCCGGTCGCAAGGCGGTCCAGCTGGACGCCACGGGGGAGTACGTCGAGTTCACCACCCGCGCCGCGACCAACACCCTGGTGACCCGCTTCTCCATCCCGGACGCCCCGGGCGGCGGCGGCATCGACTCCACGATCGACGTGTACGTCGACGGGGTGTTCAAGAAGGCACTCCCGCTCACCTCGAAGTACGCCTGGCTGTACGGCAACGAGACCGCGCCCGGCAACTCGCCGGGATCCGGGGCCCCGCGCCACATCTATGACGAGGCGCACCTCCTCCTCGGCGAGACGGTCCCGGCGGGCGCGAAGATCCGGCTCCAGAAGGACGCGGCCAACACCTCCGTGTACGCGATCGACTTCGTCGACCTGGAGCAGGTCGCCCCGGTGCCCAACCCCGACCCGGCCACGTACGCCGTGCCGGCCGGGACCACGCACCAGGACGTGCAGAACGCGCTCGACAGGGTCCGCATGGACACCACCGGCACGCTCGTCGGCGTGTACCTGCCGCCCGGCGACTACCAGACGTCCAGCAAGTTCCAGGTGTACGGCAAGGCGGTCAAGGTCGTCGGCGCCGGACCGTGGTTCACCACGTTCCACGCACCGTCGACGCAGGACGACACCGACGTCGGCTTCCGCGCCGAGGCCGCCGCGAAGGGTTCCCTCTTCAAGGGCTTCGCGTACTTCGGCAACTACACCTCGCGGATCGACGGCCCGGGCAAGGTGTTCGACTTCGCCAACGTGTCGGACATCGTCATCGACGACATCTGGAACGAGCACATGGTGTGCCTCTACTGGGGCGCCAACACCGACCGGATCACCATCAAGAACTCCCGGATCCGCAACCTCTTCGCCGACGGCATCAACATGACCAACGGCTCCACGGACAACCTCGTCACCAACAACGACGCCCGGGCCACCGGCGACGACAGCTTCGCCCTGTTCTCGGCGATCGACGCCGGCGGCGCCGACATGAAGAACAACGTCTACGAGAACCTCACCACGACCCTCACCTGGCGGGCCGCCGGCGTCGCCGTCTACGGCGGCTACAACAACACCTTCCGCAACATCCACATCGCCGACACGCTCGTCTACTCCGGCATCACCATCTCGTCGCTGGACTTCGGCTACCCGATGAACGGCTTCGGGACCGAGCCCACCACCTTCGAGAACATCTCGATCGTCCGCGCCGGCGGCCACTTCTGGGGCTCGCAGACCTTCCCCGGCATCTGGGTCTTCTCCGCCTCGAAGGTCTTCCAGGGCATCAGGGTCAACCACGTCGACATCGTCGACCCCACCTACAGCGGCGTGATGTTCCAGACCAACTACGTGGGCGGCCGGCCCCAGTTCCCCATCAAGGACACCGTCTTCAGCGACATCTCCGTCACCGGTGCCCGCAAGAGCGGCGACGCCTACGACGCCAGGTCCGGCTTCGGCCTCTGGGCCAACGAGATGCCGGAGTCGGGCCAGGGCCCCGCCGTCGGCGAGGTGACCTTCAACGGCCTCGAACTGAACGGCAACGCCGTGGACGTGCGCAACACCACATCCACCTTCAAGATCGACATCAACCCGTAGGCCGGGCGGACTCTCCGGCCGCTCCCGACCACGACCAGCGCAGGCCCCGACCCGGGTCTGCGCTGGTCGCGCGACACGCGCGCTGGCCAGGGGGTGCGTCCGCGTGATGGGCTGTGCACCGGGAGGTCGAACAAGTGGCGTACGTGTCCGGGGGATCACACGTCCAGGCCACCCCGCACGACACCGGACCACTGACCACGGACCACACGCTTCTCCGACCCGCCACGACCAGGAGAGGCGTCCCCAGGGGGACCCGCCATGACTCCACCCACCACAGCAGGCCCCACGCTCATCGGATCGGTCCGGCGAGCCATGCGCCTGCTCGAAGCCGTCGCCGAGGACCCCTCGCGCTCCACGGCCAAGCACCTCGCCCGCCGCACCGACATCCCGATCGGCACCACCTACCACCTGCTCCGCACCCTCACCCACGACGGCTATCTGCACCGCGTCGGCGGCCGCTACCTCATCAGCGCCGCCACCGCCCGACTCGGCGGAGCCGTACCCGAACAGACCTCCGCCCGCGACCTCCAGGCATGGCTCGACTCCCTGCGCGACGAGACCGGAGCCGCCATCTACTACGCCTGGTACGAGGAGGGAGAGGTCAGGATGGTCGCCCAGTCCTCCGGGCCCCGCGCGCCGGCGTGCGAGGAATGGGCGGACTTCCGCCGCACGGCCCACGCCCACGCGATCGGCCAGTGCCTCCTCTCCCAGCTCGATCCCGAGGCCCGACGCGACCACCTGGCCCGCCACCCCGTCGAACCGCTCACCCCGTACACCGTCCCCGACGCCGAAGCGCTGCTGCGCAAGCTCGCCAGGCTCCGCAGGGGACAACCGGTCCAGGAACGCGAGGAGTACGCCCCCGGCACCGTCTGCGCCGCCATCCCGATCTCGGTCGGCACCGTCCCGGCCGCCCTGGCCCTCTCCCTGCCCATGCCCCGCGCCGACCTGCTCGACCCGCTCTCCCACCATCTGCGCCGCCAGGCGGAAACCGCCTTCACGAGCAAGGCGTTCACCGTACGCGTCTGACACGGCGGCGCCCGCGATCCCCCCTTCCCCTACAGGAGCGTTCCATGACCGCCCCCGCCGCACCGGGACCCGACCACGCCCACGCACTCGCCGCCGAACGCGTCCGCCACGCCCTCGGCCCCGTCACCGTCGTGCGCAGCACCCCCCTCAGCGGAGGGCTCTACAACTCCGCCCGCCTGCTGGAACTCGCCGACGGACGGCACCTGATCCTCAAGACCGCGCCCACCGTGACCACCCCCGCCCTCACCCACGAACAGGGCCTGCTCGGGACCGAGGCGCTCTTCCACCGTCTGGCCGCCGCCACCGGCGCCCGCGTGCCCACCGTCCTCCACCACCAACCCGCCGGTCCCGACACCCCCGCCGAGTGGCTGCTCCTCTCCTACCTCGACGGCACCACCTGGGACGC
This sequence comes from Streptomyces sp. NPDC059534, assembly GCF_042743475.1. NCBI lineage: Bacteria > Bacillati > Actinomycetota > Actinomycetes > Kitasatosporales > Streptomycetaceae > Streptomyces > Streptomyces sp. NPDC059534. The sequence continues at coordinate 172,550 of NZ_JBHWAQ010000005.1, read as the reverse complement.
GGCCCGCGACCGGCTCACCCCGGCCGACCGCGCCGCCCTGCGCCGCGGACTGGGGGAGAGCCTGGCCCGCGTCGCCACCGTCACCGGCCCGGCCTACGGGTACCCCCAGCCCGCCGCCGCTCTCACCGCTCCGGACTGGCCCTCCGCGTTCACCGCCATGCTCCACGCCGTCCTCGCCGACGCGACCCGCTTCGCCGTCCGTCTGCCCGCCCCGACCGCGCTCCTCGCCGGCCTGCCCGAGCGCCACGGCCACCATCTCGCCCCGGTCCGCCGCCCCGCGCTCGTCCACTTCGACGCCTGGGAGGGCAACGTCGTCCTCACCCGCGCCGCGGACGACACCTGGCACCTGTCCGGCCTCATCGACGGCGAGCGCGCCTTCTTCGGCGACCCCCTCGCCGAACTCGTCGGCCTCGACCCCCTCGGCACGGCCGAACACGACCCCGACCTCATGGCCGGCTACCGCTCCGTCACCCCCACCCTCACCCTCGACACCGCGGCCCGCGCCCGACTGGCCCTCTACCGGATCTACCTCGCCCTGATCATGCGCGTGGAATCCGCCCCACGCGCCTACGAAGGCTCCTTCGCGACCTGGCTCGACACCTGGTCCGCCGAGCGCATCACCGAGCAGCTCGCCGTACTCGACGACCTGGCGGGCTGACCACCCACCCGTCAGCGCTCCCGGCGGAAGTCCAGCATGCAGAAGACCTTGTCGTAGCGGCGCGTGCCGACGGCGACGAAGCCGGGCAGGCGGCCGTACTCCGAGAAACCCGACGAGCGGTAGAGACGCAGCGCGTCGGTGTTGTCGCCGCGGGCGTCCAGGGTGAGTACCTCGATGCCCGCCCGTTCGGCGTCGGAGACCAGGGCGGTGGTGAGGGCGCGGCCGATGCCGCGGCCCTGGGCGGCGGCGTCCACCGCGAGCTTCTCCAGATCGGCGTGCGGGCGGTGGGTCGGGCGCGTGTAGCGCAGCCAGTAACCGAACCCGACCAGCACGCCGTCCAGATAGGCGGCACGCAGGCTCCCGTCCCCGGCGCGCACCGCGGCGGCGACATGGTCGACGAGCGCCGCCACCTCCTCGGCCGCGGGCGGTTCGACCCAGCCGAGCGCGGCGCCCCCGCGGACCAGGTCCGCCAGGATCCGATGGGCCGACTCCGCGAACCCGGGGCCGAGCGCGGGATCGGAGAAGAGGTCCCCGGCGTCGAGGACGAGTGGCGCACGATGGGTCCCGTCGCCGGTCATGGCTGTCTGCATGACGGGCAGCGTATCCGGCACCCCGCCAGGGGGCGTCCCGCACCGAGAGGACCCACGAGGATGACCCACGACGACGGCACGGCCGTGGAGTACGTACGGTTCCAGTCGCCGCACCGCAACAGCCGAGGCCACTTCACCGGTGTGTTCGGACTCGTCAACACACTGGCGCGGCAGGGGCGGCTCACCGGGGAGCAGGAGTCCTTCCGCCGCGCCGGCAACCGCTGGTACGACGACGCCTACGCCGACCCGTCCACCGTCGACCCCACCGTCTACGACGACGCGGTCAACCCCGGCGCCATGGCCTGGTTCAAGCCGACGGCCGCGCACCTCATCGACCGGGTCCCCGGCTACCTCGCCATCCTGGCCGCCCACGGCGTCGACTGTCGCATGATCAGGTCCGCCGACCCCGGCCGGATCGTCTACGAGGACGACGTCCAGATCGTGGTCGTCCCCCACCCGTAGGGCGTGCCTCCCGAGGAGTCGCGCGCGCTCCCTCACGGGAGTGGATCCCGGGGGCCAGTGGGCGCAGTGCGGCGCGGTCCGCGGGGGAGCGGCCGACCCGCCGGTACGAAGCTGTGCGCTGCCCGTACACCTGCGAAGACGGAGGTTCCCCCACCCATGACCCACGTACAGCTCAGGCAGGCGAGGCGGCGCCGGAGGGCCGGCGGGAGAGCCGGGGCGCTCGTCGCGTGCGGCCTGGCGCTCGCGCTCGCGCTGCCCGGCACCGCGCTGGCCGCACCCGGCGACCTCGACCCGACCTTCGGGCCCGGCGGCCGGGTGACCACGCCCTTCCCCGGATACGCGGAAGGGCACGACATCGCACGCCAGGCCGACGGCAAGCTCGTCATGGCCGGCCTGAGCGAGGCCGGCTTCGCGCTCGCCCGCTACCTCCCCAGCGGCGCCCTCGACACCACCTTCAGCGGCGACGGCCTGGTGACCAGCGACTTCGGCGGCGGCTCCCACTCCGCCAACGCCGTGGCGATCCAGCCGTCGGACGGGAAGATCGTCGTCGCGGGCACCACCGAGGTGATCGCGGAGGAGGGCGGCGGCTGCTGCTTCTTCTCCGTGGCCCGCTACAACACCGACGGCAGCCCGGACACCGGCTTCGGCGAGGGCGGCCTCGTGCGCGTCCAGGAGTTCGGCGGCTCCGCGGACGGCGCGGACGTGGCCGTACAGCCCGACGGAAAGATCATCGCCGCCGGCAAGGGCGGAGGCGGCGGCTTCGCCCTGGTGCGCCTCGACACCACCGGCGGCCTCGACCCGAGCCTGGGCGGGGACGGCGCGGTGGTCGCCGGCTTCACGCCCACCTCACCCCAGGACGTCGGCGGCACCGCCCGGGCCATGGCGCTCCAGCCGGACGGCAAGATCGTCCTGACCGGCTACGTCGGCAACACGGCCTTCGACATCGGCGTCGCCCGCTACCTGTCCAACGGCAGCCTCGACACCACCTTCAGCGGCGACGGCATGGTGACGGCGGACTTCGGCGGCACCGAGTTCGGCAACGCCGTGGCGGTGCAGCCGGACGGCAGGATCCTCGCCGCCGGCAGCGGCGGCGCCGGCTTCGCCCTGCTGCGGTACAACGCCGACGGCAGCCCCGACGCCGGCTTCGGCACCGCCGGGCGCACCTCGGTCGCCTTCCCCGGCGACGGCGGAACCGCCTATGCCATGGCGCTCCAGACCAACGGCAAGATCGTCCTCGCGGGCCGGGCGGACGACCCCGCCGGCTCCGAGGCGAACGACTTCGGCGTCGCCCGCCTCCACCCCGACGGCAGCGTCGACACCGGCTTCGGCGGCGACGGCTTCGTCGTCACCGGCTTCGACGACTTCGACGAGGCCCGCGCGGTACTCGTCCAGCCCGACGGCAGGATCGTCGCGGCCGGCCACGGGGCGGGCTTCGCCTTCGCGCTCGCCCGCTACCAGGGCGGCGACGGCACGCCGCCCCCGCCGCCCAACGCCGACCTCGTCGTGACGCAGGCCCCCACGGCCCCCGTCGGCATCGGCGACCGGGCCACCTACACCATCACCGTCGCCAACTCCGCGACCTCCAACGCCACCGCCACCGGCGTCACCCTGTCGGACACGCTCTCCGGCGCCGGCGCGACCCTCACCTCGGCCGCCTCCTCGCAGGGCAGCTGCACGACCACGACGACGACGGCCACCTGCGCCCTCGGCTCCCTGGCCCCGGGCAGCAGCGCCACCGTCACGGTCACGGCGGAGCCCCGCGCCACCGGCACGATCACCGACACGGCCCGCGCCACCGGAAGCCCGCAGGACCTGTCGCCCTCCGACAACACGGCCGTCGCGACCACCGCGGCCAACAACGCCCGGGGCTGCACGATCATCGGCACCAGCGGAGCGGACACCCTGACCGGTGGCTACGCCAACGACGTGATCTGCGCCCTGGGCGGCAACGACACCGTCCGCTCCGGCTACGGCAACGACACCGTCCACGGCGGCTACGGCAACGACACCATCGACGGCGGCTACGGCGACGACACCCTGAACGGCGGCCCGGGCAACGACTCCCTGACCGGCTACTACGGCAACGACCGCCTCACCACGACCGACGGCGTCCTCGGCAACGACACCGCCAACGGCGGCTTCGGCACCGACACCTGCACCACCGACGCGGGCGACGCCCGCATCAGCTGCCCCTGACCCTGCCCCCTCCGCACGAGAGCCGTCGCCGTCCCCACGGCGACGGCTCTCGGCTCGTCCTACGGGGTCTCGCCGGACCCTTCGTCGTCGGCGGCGTCCTCGGTCCACGGACGGAGCTTCTCCGGGTTGCGGACCGCCCAGATACGGCTGACGCGCCCCTCGGCGAGGTCGAACGCCGCCACCGTCACCGTGGTCCCCGCGAGCTGCGCGACCAGCCCGGGCCGCCCGTTCACCGAGCGCTCGAGGAGCGTGAGCCCCGGGGCCTTGTCCGCGATGTGGATCAGGTACTCGGCGATGCGCTCGGCGCCCTCGACCGGACGGAGGACGGTGCCGACGTAGCCCCCGCCGTCGGCGGTCATCGTCGCCTCGGGGTCGAGGAGGCCGACGAGTGCCTTGATGTCCCTCGCCTCCCACGCCTGCTTGAAACTCCGCACCAGACCGGCCTGCCCCGGCGCCGGAGTCGCCGACGCCTGCGCGTCCCGAATCCGCCGACGTGCCGACGACGCCAGCTGCCGGCAGGCCGCCGCCGTCCGGCCGACGATCTCGGCGATCTCGGCGAAGGGGTAGCGGAAGACGTCGTGCAGGATGAACGCCACGCGCTCGGCCGGCGTCATCGACTCCAGGACGACGAGGAAGGCCATGTTCACCGACTCGTCCAGGGTGACCCGGTCGGCGGGGTCGGCCGGCTCCGCCCGGCCGCCTCCCGCCCGCCCGCTGAACCACTCCGTACGATCCGGCAGCGGCTCCGGTATCCAGGCGCCGACGTACCGCTCGCGCCGGGCCCGCGCCGAGCCGAGCATGTCCAGGCAGACACGGCTGGCGACCGTCGTCAGCCAGGCACCCGGCGACTCCACGGCCTCCTGCTGCTGCCGCGTCATCGCGTACCAACGGGTGTACGTCTCCTGCACGGCGTCCTCGGCCTCGGCCAGTGAACCGAGCAACCGGTAGGCGAGATTCGTCAGTTGCCGCCGCTCGCCGACGATCACGCTCAGCTCCGGCTCGCACCGGTCGAGCTCTGCCTCGGATGGGGTGTTCATGGTCGGACCGCTCCCTCGTCGTTCGATTCCGCACCGCTCTCGACACCGCGGAGATCCGTCACCGGAACAAGAGGCCCAGCGCTTCACCTCACATTCCCCGGACCTGCGTCGTCGAATGATCGAGACAGTACCGATCCACTGCCCACCAGGCAGAAGAGGGGACCGCACCATGGCCACCAACACGACGCCGGCACCGAGAAACCAGACGTTCCTGGAGGTCTCGATCGCCCTGCAGACCCTCACCTTGTTCTGTCAGGCGGCCACCGCGGGACTGCTGCTCTCCTCGTCCGTCGGCGAGCTGCTGCACGGCATCGGCGCGCGCGTGACGTACGGAGCGACGATGCTGTACGTGGTGGCCGCGATCCTCGCCTGGCGTCCGGGCGGCGGATCGCCCCGGCCCATCCTGTACTCGTGCGGCTTCCTCGTACTCTCCTCGTTCCAGGTGGTGTTGGGCATCGCCCACATGCCCACGCTCCATGTCCCCCTGGGTGTCACCATGTTCGGCCTCAGCGTCCTGGCGCTCGGCCAGGTGCTGGCGCCGCGCTTCGCGCGCCGCGCCGCCCTCCGCTCGTAGCGGGCACCCCTCGGGGCGGACCCCGGCGCCCCGCTCCCGGGGACCGGGGCGCCGCCGAGTGGTCCCACCGGAGCGGAAGGGGGAGGCTGGAAGGGAGCGCGTCCGGATTCGCGGGCGTACCGAATGGAGCGCCTGCCCGGTCGGGAAAGGCCGCGTCATGCGCATGCTGCTGAAAGTGCAGATGGACACGCCTGCCTCCAACGAGGCCATCAAGGCCGGCACCCTCTTCAAGACGGTCGAGGGCGCGCTGGAGGCGCTCCATCCCGAAGCCGCCTACTTCACCGTCGAGGACGGCTGCCGCACCGGGTACATCTTCTTCGACCTCACCGACACCTCCGAGCTGCCGAAGATCTCCGAGCCCTTCTTCCTCGGACTCGGCGCCAAGATCCACTACTCGCCCGTGATGAACCGCGAAGACCTGGCCAAGGGCCTCGCCGCGATCATGCCCGGCAACTGACCGGACCGACCCGGACGCCGGTCATACGGAGCGGATCACTTCCAGGGCGGGCCCGTACCGACGTGGGCACCGCATCCGGCGACCACGGCCGGCCGGACGGGTTCGGGCCTGCCTCCTCGCCCGAGGGGGGGCAGGCCCGATGCGGCCGGACGATGCGTCAGGACACGGCCGGGACGGTGTCCTCGAAGGTGGTGCCCGAGGAGCGGTAGGCGCTGACCTTGGCGGTGACCTGGGCGGGGGTGAGGACCTGGTCCTTGACGTGCAGGACGTAGTCGACCTTCTGGTCGTAGGCGCGGGGGGTGGTGGAGGGCTGGCCGGCCAGGTCGATCAGCCACTGGTTGAAGTTGATGGACATGGGGCGCTCGGGGAGGTAACGGGCGTCGTGCCGGCCGAACTCCTGGCCGTCGATGGAGTAGACGATGGCGTTGTCGTCGATGGTGAGGACGAGGTCGTGCCAGCCGGCGTGGCCGGCGCGGGACTCGGAGTGCTGGTTGACGGCCTCCCAGGGGTCGGGGCGGTAGGTCTCCCAGGAGGTGGTGTAGAGGATGTTGGCCGGCTCGCCCCAGCCGCCGTTGGGGAGGTACTCGAAGTCGTACTCGGCGTAGTCGTCGGCCATGGGGGCCTTGAGGTCGTTGATGGTGAAGAAGGTCTGGACGACGCGGTCGCCGTCCGGGCCGGAGAGCGGGGCGTCGGAGAAGCGCACGCGCGCCGCGTAGGTGCCGTTCCTGAACTTCGTGGCCCGGGTGAGGATCTCGGTGTGCCGGGTGGACTCGCCGGTCCCGGCGGTGGAGGTCCGCAGGTTCATGACCGAGTTCGCGCCCTCCTTGGCGAAGGTGACGTTCTCGGGGGCCCAGGTGGCGCCGGGCACGCCGGGGCCGCCGGCGTTGGAACGGACGCTCCAGCCGTGGGTGCTGATCGCGGGGTCGGTGTGTCCGGTGTAGTCGAAGTCGTCGAAGAGCGCGGCGCCCGTGGGCGGCGGGGTGGTCGGGCCCGTCGGTGTGGGCGTCGGCGTGGGCTCGTTGCCGGCGGGCGCGGTGCCCCAGACGGGGACTCCGGCCACGGTCGCGGTGACCTTGGACCAGTCGGCGTAGGTGGTCTGGGCCGGGCCGAAGGAGTAGTCGTCGTTCTGGTCGAGGGGCTGCCAGTTGGAGCGGTGGAAGCGCAGTTGCATGTCACCGGTGTCCGCGCCGGGGGCGAGGGAACCGGCGCCGGCGGTGAAGCCGACCTCGAGGTAGCGGTCGGCGGTCGCGGTGGGGTGGGCGAGGGTGCCGAAGGTGCCGGTGAGGTTCGCGCAGCCCTTGACGGCCCAGGAGCAGGCGTAGGTGTACGAGGCGCCCGCGTCGGACTTGAAGTAGTAGCGCACCTTCACCTGGCTCAGCGGGATGCTCGACGTGCCGGTGTTGGCCACCTTCAGCCAGGGCTCGGCCTGGTCGCCACCGGTGGAGCTCTGCCGGTACCGGACGGTGACGGCCTCGCCGGCGGCGGCTGCCGGAAGGGCGGTGAGGGCGGTGGCGCCGAGCCCGGTCACCGCGGCGACGGCGAGCGCGGCACGGATCCGCAGCTTCCTGTTCCTCGACGGGTCGCTCATGGGGATTCCTCTCCTGGGAAGGGGTGGAGCGGGGGTACGGGGGTGGTCACAGGGACACGGGGGACAGGCGGCGCGGCACCCCGAGGGCGTCCAGCCGGGTCCGGTGGTGGCGCAGGCGCTCCTGGAAGCCGGGCCAGTCGTGGCGGCCGGTCCAGACGACCTCCGCGAGCGCGCAGAGCCGGGGGAAGGTGAGGTACTCGGCGTGGGCGGCGGTGGGCACGTACTCGGTCCACAGCTGGACCTGGGAGCCGAGCACCCGGGCGGCCTCCTCGGGGCTCCAGTCGGCAGGTGCCGGGTCGTTGCCGTGGACGGCCCGCAGGTCGACGACCTCGCCGGCCTGGCCGGGCGGTTCGGCGGGGCCGGCCGACTGGGGGTAGTCGAGGTAGGTGGTGCGGTGCGGTGCCATGACGACCTGGTGACCGCGGCGGACGGCGGTGCGTCCGTGATCGGCGTCGCGCCAGGGCATGACGGTGAAGTACGGCGGAAGGTCCGCGCCGTTCTCGGTCCAGCTGAGCGGCCGGCGGCCGGCGTCGAGGAGGTGGCGTCCGACCTGTTCCATGAACCAGCCGTGGAGGGCGTCGGGGCCCGGCAGTCCCTCCTCGGCGGTCCTGCGGAGTGCGGCCGGGGAGGTATGCCACTCGGTGGTGGGGCACTCCTCGCCGCCGATGTGGACGTAGGGGGACGGGAAGACGTCCATCACCTCGTCCAGGACGGTGCGGCAGAAGGCGAGGGCCTCGTCGTGGACGCCGAGGATGGTGTCGCAGACGCCCCACTGCTTCCAGACGTCGTAGCCGCGGCCCGGGTGGTTGCCGAGTTCGGGGTACGCGGCGAGGGCGGCCCGGACGTGACCGGGCATCTCGATCTCGGGCACGACGGTGACGCCGCGCTCCGCCGCGTACGCGACCAGGCCGGTGAGTTCGTCCCGGGTGTACGCGCCGCCGTGCGGCAGCCCGCCGATCTCGGTCAGCCGGGGGAGGGCGGCGACCGGCATCCGCCAGCCCTGGTCGTCGGTCAGGTGGAGGTGGAGGACGTTGAGTTTGTGGAGGGCGAGGAGGTCGACGTACCGCCGGAGGTAGGAGACGGGGCGGAAGCGGCGGGCGACGTCGAGCATGGAGCCGCGCCAGGGGAAGCGCGGGATGTCGGTGATCTGCGCGCAGGGGACCGACCAGGCGACGCCGGGGACCGGCTCCGGGTGGAGGGCTTCGACGGGCAGGAGCTGGCGGAGGGTCTGGACTCCGGCGAGGAGGCCCTGGGGGCGGGCGGCCCTCAGCAGGATGCCCTCGGTGCCGATGGTCAGCCCGTACCCCTCGTCGCCGAGGCCGGTGAGGGCGCGGTCGAGGGCCAGGACGACGGAGCCGTCGGAGCGCGCGGGCAGGGGCAGTCCGGTGGCCGGCCCGAGCAGGGTGCGCAGCAGGCCGGCCGCGGCGCCGGCGCCGGGGGAGACCTTGAGGGCGGTCGTGGAGTCGAACGTGAACCGGCCGGGGAGGACCGAGAGATGGGTGGGCTCGGGGACGAGTCGGGGCAGTGGCATCGCGGTGCGTTATCCCTTCACGGCTCCGCCGGTCATTCCGGCGGCGACCCGGCCCTGCAGGACCAGGAAGAGGACGAGGACGGGCAGGGCGAAGAGGGTGGAGGCGGCCATGGTGGCGCCCCAGTCGGTGCCGAAGACGTTGGAGAAGGACGACAGCCAGACCGGCAGGGTGCGGTCGTCCTGGTTCTTGATGATCAGCATGTTGGCGAAGGCGAACTCGTTCCAGGCGGTGATGAAGCCGAAGAGCGAGGTGGCGAGGAGCCCCGGGGCGAGCAGGGGCAGCGTCACGCGGCGGAAGGCGGCGGCGCGGGTGCAGCCGTCGACCTGCGCGGCCTCTTCGAGTTCCGCCGGGACGCCGGCCAGGAAGGAGCGGAGGGTGACGATGGTGAAGGGCAGGGTGATCATGAAGTACACGAGGCTGAGGGTCACCAGCCGGTCGAGCAGGTCGGCGTCCCGGGCGATGACGTACATCGGGATCAGCAGCGCCTCCCAGGGCGCCATCTGGGCGAGGAAGACCATCAGGAGGAAGCCCCGCCGGCCGCGCCAGCGCAGCCGTGCCACGGCGAAGGCGGCGGCGAGCGCCACGACCAGGGCGAGCAGGACGCATCCCGCGGTCACCAGCAGGCTGTTGCGCCAGAAGATCCAGAAGCCGTCCGCCGCGACCGCGTTCCGGAAGTGCTCCAGGGTGACCGAGCCGGGCAGGAAGCGCGGGGTCTCGGACTGGATGTCGCGGGTCGGCCGGAACGCGGTGAGGACCATCCAGTACACCGGGAAGACGGCGAGGACGAAGACGAGCGCGGCCGCGGCGTTCAGCGGGAGCCGGCGCAGGGCGCGGGGGGTCACCGTTCGGCCTCCTGTCGGAGCAGCTGGCGGAAGTAGGCGACGAGCACGGCCGCGAGGAGGAGGACGGTGAGGGTGGAGACGGCCGCCCCGAGGTCGTAGCGGTGCAGGGACTGGGCGATCCGGTAGGCGTAGACGGGCAGGGTGGTCGTCGCCTCGCCCGGCCCGCCCTTGGTGACGGCCCAGATCTGGGCGAAGCAGCGGAAGACCCAGATGACTTCGAGGCACAGGACGAGACCGAAGACCGGTCTCAGCAGGGGCAGGGTGATCGACCGGAAGGTCCGCCGGCCGTCGGCGCCGTCGAGCCGGGCGGACTCGTACAGCTCGGCCGGGACGGTGAGCAGCGCCGAGTGGAGGGTGATCGCGGCGAACGGCACCGACTGCCAGACGACGAGCAGGACCAGGACGGTGAACGCGGCGGGCCCGTCGGCCAGCCAGGAGTAGCCCTCGAAGGACGTGAACCCCAGCCGGACGAGTACCCAGTTGACCACGCCGAGGCGGGAGGCGAAGAGCCACTGGAAGACGGTCGTGGTGGCGATGACCGGGCTCGCCCAGGCGAGGACGAGCCCGCTCGTCACCAGGATCCGCATCGTCCGGCCGAGCCGCTGCATCATCAGGGCGACCAGCGTGCCGATCACCATGATCAGGGTGACGTTGACCAGGGTCCACCAGAAGGTGCGGCGGACCACCTCCCAGAACTCGGGGTCGGCCAGCACCGTCCGGTAGTTGCGGAACCCCACGAATGCGGCGCCGCCGCGGATGAGTTCCCCCATGCCGTACCGCTGGAAGGAGATCAGCAGATTGCGGACCAGGGGGTAGCCGAGGAGGAGTGCGCCGCCGAGGACGGTGGGAGCCACCAGGAGATAGGGGCGGAGTGCCGGTCCGAACGGCCTTCCCGGGGAACGGGTACCGGGCGCCGGGGGCCGCGGGCCCGATCGCGCGGGCCGGGGGATCCGCCGCGCGGGCCGGAGGGCGGGTCCCGCGGGGCGACGGCTACGGCTCACGAGGCGCGGGGCCTGCCTCACGAGCCGAGGGTCCTGGTGATGCTCGCGGAGGCGGTCGCCGCCGCCCGTGCGGGATCGGTGCCGGTGAGCACGGCGGTCATGTACTGCTTGATCGGGTTGGTGGCCTCGACGGCGGCCCACTGGGGGGAGTTCGGCGTCGCCCGGCCCCGGGCGGCACCGGCGGCCATCGCGGCCGTGCCCTCGTCGTCCTGGATGACGCGTGCGAGGGAGGTGCGGTTGGGGACGTAGCTCATCGTCTTCGCCATGTCCGTCTGCCACTTCTCTCCGGCCAGTGCCCTGACCACCTGGTAGGCGGCGTCGGGATGGGTGGACGCCTCCGGGACGATGAGGTCGGAGCCGCCGGTGAAGACCGCGCCGGGCTGCTCGGCGGTTCTGCCGGGTACGGGGAAGAAGCCGAGCTTGCCCTTGAGGGCGGGGTTGATCTCCTCGACGATCTTCGCGCCGCCGGGTACGGCGACGATCTGGGCGACGTCGCCCTTGGCGAAGACCTCGGCCTGCGGGGGCTTGGCCTCGTCGGAGTCCTTGGGGCCCTTGCCGAGTGCCTGGAGCTGCCGGTAGAAGTCCATGCCGGCGAGGGCCTGAGGGGTGTCGAGCGCACCCTTCCACGCCGTGCCGTCCTGGACGGCGAGGTCGCCGCCGGCCTCCCAGACGAAGCCGGACAGGGTGTACCAGTTCTGGCCGGGGAGGTAGATCCCCTGTGTGGTGCCGTGGTTGAGCCTGGCGGTCACGGCCAGCCACTCGGCCTGCGTCTTCGGGGGAGCGGTGACGCCGGCCCGGGCGAAGAGGTCCTTGTGGTAGATGACGACGCGGTTGGCCGCGTACCAGGGGATGCCGTACTGCCTGCCGTCGACCTTGCCGGGTTCGGCGAGGCCGGGCAGCCAGTCGGCGCCGTTCAGCTCGGCGGTCCTGTCGGTGAGGTCGCGTACGCCGCCGCTCGCCGCGTACTGCGCGACCTGGGTGTTGCCGACCTCGATGACGTCCGGGGCGTCCTTGCTGGCGAGGGCGGCCGTGACCTTCTCGCCGATGCCGTCCCACTCCTGGATCTGGATGTCGAGGTCGATGTCCGAGTGCTCGGCCTCGAAGCCGGTGCGGAAGCGGGTGAGGAAGGCATCGGTGACGCTGTCCTTCATGATCCAGACGGTGACCTTCTCCGGTCCGCCGGAGGCCGCCGGATCGCCCGGGCCGCTACAGGCCGTGGCGGCGAGGGCGACGGCCGCCGCGAGGGCGACGGAGCCGACGAGGGGGCGAGTCTTCACGGGCACCTCGATGGGTAGTTGACCAATTGGTCAAGTGGTCAGGTGTGTGACCAGAAGGTGGCACGGACCAAGGAAGCCGTCAATCCCTTGAAAAACATGTGCTGTTCACTCGACGACAGGTCAACTCCTCCGGCTAATATCACCTTTACCAGTTGACCAGTCAGGGAGAGTGGCATGACGGACGGCTCCGCCGGCGGGGTGCTGAAACGGGAGCGGGTACGGGAACACCTGCTGGGCCTGATCGAGGGCCTCGGCCCGGGCGACGCCATCCCCTCCGAGCGCACGCTCTGCGCCACGCTCGGGGTCTCCCGCCCCACGCTGCGCGCCGCCGTCGACGAACTCGTCGCCACCGGCCTGCTGGTCCGGGAGCACGGCCGGGGCATGTTCGTCGCCCCCGCCAAGATCACCCAGCGACTCGCCCCGGACGACGCGGCCTTCGCCGTCCCCCGGGCCTCCGGCGACTGGTCCAGCACCGTCCTGGAATCCGCCACCGTCCGCGCCGGCGCCCGCATCGGCCGCAGACTCCGCCTCTCACCCGCCGCCGAGCTGCTCTACGTCGCCCGCCTCCGCCTCGTCGACGGCGCGCCCATGGCCATCGAGCACCTGCACATCCCGGCCGACCTGGTCGGCTCGGCGCTCAGCCCGGAGGAACTCGAAGCGGGCGACCTCTACGACCACCTGCGGGAGCATCACCGGGTCCACGTCCAGGAGGCCACCCAGTCGATCGAACCCACCGTCGTCAGCGAGGCCGAGGCCGCGCTCCTCGACGTCCCCGTCCTCTCGCCCGCGCTGCTGATCGAACGCCTCACCCTCGACACCGCCGGCCGGCCCGTCGAATACGTCCACTCGGTCTACCGCGGCGACCGCTACCGCATCGTCTCCCGGCTCGACTTCACCCGCGACGGCCACGTGACCTCCTCGACCGAAGGGGATGCATACTGACCCGCGGGCGGACGGCGCACCGGGGAGGGGACACGATGGAACTCAAGCGGGAACGGGTACGGGAGCACCTGCTGGCCGTGATCGACGGCCGCCGCCCCGGCGACGCCATCCCCTCCGAGCGCACGCTCTGCGTCACGCTCGGGGTCTCCCGCCCCACACTGCGCGCCGCCGTCGACGAGCTCGTCGCCACCGGCCTGCTGGTCCGGGAGCACGGCCGGGGCATGTTCGTCGCCCCCGCCAAGATCACCCAGGAACTGGTCGCCGACGACCCCGCGGCGAGCGTGCCACGGAGCCCGGGCACCTGGACGAGCACGGTGCTCGACCTCCGCACCGTACGGGCCGGCGCCCGCATCGGCCGCAAACTCGCCCTCTCCCCGGCAGCCGAGCTGGTGCACGTGACCCGGCTCCGGCACGTCGACGGCGCACCGATCGCCCTGGAACAGCTGCACGTGCCGGCCGACCTGGTCCCCGGCCTCACCGCCGCCGACATGGAGAGCGGCTTCTACGCCCATCTGCGCGAACGACGCGGCATCCGCACCGCCCACGCCGTCCAGTCCATCGAGCCGACCGTCCTCAGCGAGGAGGAGGCCGCCCTCCTCGACGTGCCCGTCCTCTCGCCCGCCCTGCTCTTCGACCGGATCACCTCCGACACGGCCGGCCGGCCCGTCGAGTACGTCCGCTCCCTCTACCGCGGTGACCGCTACCGCGTCGTCACCCGGCTCGCCCTCGGCGACACCGCCCCCGACCATCCGGCCGCGGACGCCACCGGGGGCGGCACGTGGTGGGGGACGGTGGAGTGACGACGGGGGCCACGCGCCCGCCGTCCGCCCCGGGCACCGTCGCCCCAACAGCGCAGCCCGGCCAGCGTCCCCGCCCGGTCCGTGCGGATGATGAGGCATGGTCGACCCACTCGAACCGCAGGCCGAGGGGCAGCGAGCCGAGAACCGGTCGCGGAGGGGCCGGATCCCCGCCGTCACGGACTGGCTCTCCGTGGTCCTCGCCGTCCTGGCGCTCCTCGTGTCGCTGCTGGGATACCGGCAGTCCCAGAAGGCACAGGAGGCCGCACGGGAGTCGCAGCAGCGCGGCGGCGCCACCAAGGTGGGGTTCTGGCGCCAGGAGTACACCGATCCGCAGGTCCTGAACGTCTTCAACCGGAACGCCTTCGACATCGACGACGTGACCATCACCTTCAGCGACGGCTACTACATCAGGGTCGGCCTCGTTCCCTCGTGCCACGGCTGGACCCTGGCCGGGTTCAGCACGCCCGCCAACGGAGGCGGCACCTACACGCTGCCCTTCCCGGCCCGGCTCGACTTCCGCGACCAGGACGCGCCCCCGGGCAGGTGGACCATCGACGCCACCCCGCCCCACCGGCAGGAGGCCCCGCCCACGCTCCCCGCCGACAAGGACGCGACGCAGTCGTTCCGGGCGCGCTTCTACGGCCCTTACTTCGTCGGCTGCGCCTCCTGACGGCCGCGGCGGCCGCGCCCCGGCCGCCAGGGGCCAGCGGCGTCGGATCGTCGGACCGCCGGGGGCCGGCGGCGTCGGATCGCCGGGGCCCAGGGGTATCGATCGCCGGGCCGCCGGCCGTCCAGGGTGCCTCAGGAGACGGACCTGCCGAAGAACTCCAGCTCCGCGATGGCGACCTGCTTGCGCGGATCGGCCCGCCACGCCGTGCCGAGGACCAGCCGCACCGACAGCGCGTCACGGACCCGGAAGTCGACGCGCTGGGTGCCGCCGTCGTTGATGCGGTGGTGCGAGACGTGGGTGGCGCCCGAGGAGTCCCGCACCACGAGGTCGAACGTCCGGGGGGTCGCCTGGCCGTCCGCCTGGGTGGTGTTCTTGGAACTGCCGGGGGTGATGAGGAGGCTCAGCAGATCGGTCGGCTCGGCGAAGGTGGCTTCCAGGTACTGGCCGGCCGAGTCCCCCGAGTAGCCGGTGCCCCACCAGGTGTTGGAGTACCCGTCGCCCGCGAGCTTCGGGTCCTGCCGCGGTGCGGAGTGGGAGGCGGCCCAGGCGACGGGGTGCGCCGGGACACGGGTGGCGAAGTGGTCCTGGACCGCGCGGGCGGCCGGCGGACCGCCGACGATGCCGCCGACCACCACGGCCACCACCGCCGTGGCGACCACGGCGCGGAGGATCCAGCGGCTCCGGTCGCGGGCGAGCCCCGGCCGCCGGCCCGCGTAGGGGCCTTCGGCGTCGGAGAGCCGCTCCGGCACCATCGGGGTCGCGCAGAAGCGGCAGAAGTGGCGGCCCGGGGTGTTGGCGAGCGCACAGGCCGGGCAGGGCGTGCCGCCCTGGACGGGCACGGGCGCCTCGGCCGCCCGGACGGCGGGCCGCGCGGCTTCCGGGCGGGCGGGCAGCACCGGTGCGGCGACCGCCGGCTCCGGGGTCCGGTTCCCGGGGACGGGCACGAGGAGCGACCGTACGAGCGTGTCGGAGGGGCCGTCGGACGCCGGCCGCGCCTCCGGTACGGGAGCAGGCGCCGGTACGGGCGGCGCGGCCGGTGCCTCCTGGGACGCGGTCACGGCCGGCAGCGGCGCGGTGACCTCCTCGGGGCCGACGGCGGACCGGTCGTCCGGCACACGGGAGAACGCTCCGGAGCGCGGGGCGGCGGCCGGGTCCGTGGCGCCCGGCTCGGGGGCCGCCGGGACGGGACGGGCCCCGGCGACGTCCGGCGTCTCGCCGCTCCGCGCGGCGGCCCGCTCCTCACGCCGTCCGCCGTCCGGCGGCGTCGCCCCGGCCGCGGCGCCGTTCGCCGGACCGTCCGCCGACGACCGGTCGTCGGCGCGAGCCGGGTCCGCCGCCGTGGCCCCCTCCGCGCCGGGAGACGAGCCCGCCGAGGGGGAGAGGTCCGCCGCGGGCGCCGGGGCGCTCGGGACGGCGGGCCGGTCCGCGGACGGCGCGGCGCCGGCCGGGGTGTCCCAGCGCAGGAACGCTCCGCAACTGTCGCAGAACGACTGGTCCACCGTCCGCACCGGGCTCGCGCAGTCCGGGCACGGGCGGGTCTGGGGCGCGTCACTCATGGGGGTCAAGCTCCTTCGGAGGTACGGGAAGTGGTCACCGAGACCGCGAACGGCAGGTGGGCGGGGCGGGCCGCGGCCACGACCGCGCGCAGCCGGTGCGGATCCACGGAGGCGGGGTCGGCGACCCGCAGGACGACGTGCAGACCGGCCTCGGGCGTCCCCGGGAACGGGCCGAGCGGTGCGGCGGACCAGCGCGCGCCACCACTCTCGGTGATCTCCGGCGGAACGCCGAACGCCAGCCGGACCGCCGCCGCCAGACCCTGCCGGGTGCCGCGGACCCGGTGCAGCGCGACGGCCGTGGCCACCGCGTGGCGGCGCAGCGGCAGCGGCTCGGTGCCCTCCACCTCCGCGCCGACCCAGGTCGCGAGGTAGTCCACGAAGTCGGCGGGGGCCAGCGCCGGCGAGAAGTACGCCTCCAGCGAGTCCAGGACGTTGAAGAGCGGCGCGAGGACGACGTCGAGACCGCTCACGAACCGCTGCCCGAAGTCGTCCTCCGCGTAGACGGCGGGCAGCGCCGCCCCCAGCGGGTGCGGGGTCGCGAGCCCGGGAACCGTTCCCCGGGCGGACCCGCTCACCGCGCCTCGATCACGCGGACGCGATGGTCGAACGGGAAGAGCAGCGCGGACGGGGCCAGCTCGATCCGGTCGGTCGTGTCACCCCGGCGGCCGGTCAGCGGGTCCGCAGGATGCAGCAGCACCTCGTCCACCAGTTCCACGCCCGGCACCCGCTGGAGCGCCGCGAAGACCTCGCCGGCGCGCAGCGGTCGCCCGAACGGCCACCCCTCGCCGTGCGCCCCGCCCGTCAGCGGGTCCAGGTACGCGTACAGCGCGTCCAGCGCCTCCGCGCGCACCCGCTCCGCCTCCGCCGCCCGGAACGAGTGCAGCGTCGCGACCACCGTCACGCCCTGGTAGAACGGCGGCCCCACGGCCAGCCGCGTGCCCAGCGGACGCCGCTCGTCGAGGAAGCCCGTCACACGCGACAGCAGCTCCTCGCCCGGCACGAGCTGCTCGAAGCGGAGCCGCCCGCCCCGGTCCGGCACGGCCTGCGGCACCACCAGGACCCGTACCGCGTTCTCGCCCGCCTCGGCCGCGTCCGCCGCCAGGCAGGAGATCCGCGCGGCCTCGGGCGCGGCCCGCCGCGCCAGCTCCTCGTAGTCGCGGGCCGTGACGGCCCGTTCCTGCGCGCGCAGCGTGATGGGCGCGCGGGTCTTGGCCTCCTCGACGGTCTCCCCGTCGACCCCGCCCCGCGCCGCCTCCCGGTTTTCGACCCGCGCGATGTACGGGATGGAGCTGCGCAGCACGGTGATCGTGGCCCGGGCCACGTTGCCCGCCCGGCCGCCGCCGGTGCCGTAACGGAGCGCGCGGATCGCCGCCCCCTTCGGCGGAACCG
Organism: Streptomyces sp. NPDC059534; assembly: GCF_042743475.1. NCBI lineage: Bacteria > Bacillati > Actinomycetota > Actinomycetes > Kitasatosporales > Streptomycetaceae > Streptomyces > Streptomyces sp. NPDC059534. Next base: position 154,979 of record NZ_JBHWAQ010000005.1, on the reverse strand, counting down.
CCCCGAACTGCCGTATCGTGCCGTCCGGTTGACGCACGGACGGCCCGAAGGCGATCTCGCCGGTCGTCGCGTCCAGGGTGAAGTGCCGGTCGCCGGGCCGCGAGGACGCGAAGTCGCGGACGACCGTCCACTCCTGCCAGCCGGCCTCCGGATCGTCCTCGTCCGCGCCGTCCGCCCGCTCGGCGACCTGGAGCAGCAACGGCGGCCGGTCCACGACCGGCGCGTGCGCGAGCCGCACCCGCTGCCCCGGAACACCCTCCGACTCGCCCAGCTGCTCGTTGCGCACCGCCTCGGCATGGGCCGCCCGGACCGTACCGCCGATGGTGAACGCGCCGGCCGCCCGCACGGTCGGCGACTCGCTGTACGAGGGCAGACCCTCGGCGGCCGCGACCACCCGGCAGCGCACCCAGCCGGCCTCGTGTCCGCCGAGCCGCGAGGCCACGTGCCCGGACGGCATGTGCAGGACCACCTCACCCGGCCGGTTGAGCCCGCCCGTCGTGTCCTCGTCGACCTCGCACCCGGTCCAGCCCTCGGCCGCCGTCCACGCCTCCCACACCAGCGGCGGCCGGCGCGGGTCCACGCCGACGCCGTCCACCCGGCTGTCCAGGTCCAGGACCAGCACACAGTCCGGCACCGCCGCCGACAGGCCGAGGAGCAGCACGTCGCCGACGCGCGGCAGCGCGGAGAAGGCCGCGACGTCCTCACCGCCCAGCACGTCCTGTGAGCGGTCCTCGGGCGCGCCCCCGGACTCCTGGCGCAGCACATGCGTCAGCGCGCAGGGCACCACGGTCAGATCGGCCGTGGTCGCGAAGACGACGGCCTCCTCCGTCTCCGTGCGCCCCGTGGAGACCTCGGTGCCCGTCGGCAGCAGTACCGGCTCGGGCTGCGGCGCGGAGAGCCGGAACGTGATGTCCGCACGGGCGGCGGCCGGCGGGAAGAGCGTCACGCCCAGCAGGTCGAGGAAGGCCAGGTGGTTCTTCTCCGGAACCCGGTTGAGGCGGTAGACGAGCTGGTCCGCCATGTGCGCGACGGCCTCGACCAGGGTGACGCCCGGGTCCGAGACGTTGTGGTCGGTCCACTCGGGGCACGCCTGCTGGATGTAGCGCTTGGCGTCGTCGACGAACTGCTGGAATCGCCGGTCGTCGAGATGGGGTGCGGGCAGGGCCATGGTGGCTCTTTCAGTCCTCGGAGGGGATGACGTAGAAGGGGAAGACGAGGTTGCGCGGGTTGTTGGCGCCGCGCACCCGGTAGCGGACGTCGATGTACAGCGTGGTCGGCTCCAGCGGCGCCGGGGCGACCGTGACGTCCTCCACCTCGATGCGCGGCTCCCAGCGGTCGAGCGACGACATCACCTCGTGCCGCACCCGTCCCATCGTCGAGTCGTTGACCGGAGCGAACACCAACTCGTGCACGGCGCAGCCGAACTCGGGACGCATCGGCCGCTCGCCCGGCGCCGTCGCGAGGACGAGCCGCATCGACTCCTCGATCTCGCGGTCGCGCCGGACCAGGGCGATCGCCCCGCTCGGCCCGGTCCGCAGGGGAAACGCCCAGCCCGCGCCGACGAAGTGCTCACTCAACGGAAACTCCTCCTCAGAACGGCAGGTTCGCCACGACGGGGTTGGGCATCGGGATGGTCGCGGTGATGAACGACGGCGCGTTGACGACGGCCTGGGTCACCGCCGACACCTTGAACTTCGCCCCGGCCTTGATGTCCACGCCGAGCCCCGCGTTCATCCTGATCTTCCCCGCGGCGGACAGCGTCAGATCGGTCCCCGACTCCACCGTCACCCCCCGCGCGCCCGTGATGGTGACCGTGCCGTCGCTCTCGACCGTCAGCGTCGTCCGGGCCTCGTTCAGCTCGATGCTCAGGGCGCCCTTGGCGGTGCGCAGCCGGATGCCGTGCGAGGCCCGCGTCCGGCCGCCCTCCTCGCGCAGCTCCACCGTGTGACCGGTACGCGACGTCAGGGCACGCCACTGCACCCGCCCGCTCGTCGGATCGACGGGCGGCACCCGGTCGGTGGCCGGGGTGTGCCGGTCGACGCCGTTGTACAGCCCCGCGAGGACGTACGGGTGCTCCAGGGAGCCCCGGTCGAACGCGCAGAGCACCTCGTCGTCCACCTCGGGCAGGACGAGACCTCCGCCGCCGCGGCCGCCGAGCTGCGCGACCCGGCACCAGCCGCTCTCGTACGTCGCCGACAGCCACGGGAAACGCAGCCGGACCCGGCCGAGCGACAGCGGATCCTTGGTGTTGGTGACGAGCGCGACCGCCACTCCCGGCATCGGCGGCGCCGGTTCGCCGCCGCCGGACGCCGTCCCGTACAGCGAGCGGAACTGCCGCCCCGAGACCGTCAGCCAGCTGGTGAACTGCCGCCCCGAGGCGAAGACATGCCGCACCCCGGTCGCCGTGTAACGCCCCTCGAAGGGGAAGCCGGCGCCCTTCACGGCGACCGGCTGCCCCGGCTTCAGCGCCGGGTTCCCGGTGACCGCGACCTCCACCTCCGCGAAGGACCCGGTGACGTCGTCGGCGAGCGACGCGGCCGCCCGCGTCACCTCCGACTGGGTGGTGAACGGGTTCCCGGTCGCCGCCAGTTCGGCCGGACCGAACGGCGCGGACAGCTGTGCCGGAGTGATGTCGGAGACGATGTCCCGGCTCACCGCCGTCGGCGTCGGCGCGGTCAACGCCTGCTTCGTACGGGGATCCCAGCCCCGCACGTCGATCTTCGCGACCTGACCGGCCGCGGTCACGGACACCCGGCTGTGCAGGGTGTTGGAACCGAAGTCCAGGACGTACGGGCTCTGCGCCGCGGGCGTCGTGTCGGCGGGCGCGGACGACGCGGGGGGCAGCGCGGCGAACACGAGCCGGCCCGCCGTGTCGAGGGACAGCCGGACGTCGTTCTCCCGCGCCAGCCGCGACAGGAAGTCCCAGTCGGTGATGTTCGGCTGGGTCGCCAGCTCGTACACGGTCGGCGTCGCGTCGACCTTGCCGAGGGGGATGCGGTTGAGGCCGGCCAGCTTCCGGACGATGTCGGACGCGGTCATGTTCGGGTAGCCCTCGACACGCCGGTTGCGCAGCAGGCGATGGCCGGGGTCGTAGCCGCGCAGGATCAGGTACCGGCCGTGGCCGGGCGCCGCGTCCACCTCGACGGCCGTGACCTCGCCGGTCAGCATGGGCTCGCCGAGCCGGCCGTCGGTGAAGGGCGACAGCACCGCCATGGCGCCGACCTTCAGATACGGGAACTTCTCGGTGAGGGTGCCGTCCTTGTCGCTGAACGTCAGCTGGAAGGCCGAGGGCACGTTGACACTGGCGTCCACCCAGCCCTCGGTGAGCCGGACCGCGAGCGGGTCCGGGAGCGGCGTGCCGTCGAGCTGCACGTGGAGGACGGTGGTGAAGGTCTTCTCGCTCATGAGGCGCCCTGGGTCTCCGGCGTATCGGTGGTGGACGGGAGCAGCAGTTCCGTGCCGGGGCGCAGCCGCATCGGGTCGTCGATGCCGTTCGCCTCGGCGATCACCCGCCAGCGCGTCGCGTCGCCGTACTCCCGCCAGGCGAGGGAGGCGAGCGAGTCGCCGGCCACCGTGCGGTGCGCACGGCGGGCCGACAGCGCGCCGGACGTCGGGTTCTGCCGCTTGGTCGCGGTCGCGACCTCGGTGAGCGACAGCGAGCACGTGGCCCGGATCGGTATGCCACTGGGGCTGAAGAGGGTGTACGTGGCGGACACCGAGGTCACGTACGCGACGAACCGCACCGTCGAGAACGAACCCCAGGAGAACTCCACCCACGGCGGCGACGGTGCCTTCGCCGCGATGCTCTGTTGCGTCACCTCGCAGCAGGAGAGCAGGAGCTCCACCTGCTGCTGCACATCGTTGGACGACGGGTCGTCCGAACGGTCGAGGAAGACCTCCAGCTGGAGCTGGGCGGGCTCACTGCCGGTGAACTTCGGCGGCGCACCCCGCGTGTACGCGACAGCCGGCTCGGTGTGCCAGTTCGCGGACCGGCTGAGCTGCAACTGGTCCGGATTGAACTGGAACTTCACCTCGCCGATCCGGCCGCCCATCGAACCGCCGAGGTCCGTCGGCGGCTGATGGATGGAGAGCGCGGCACGCGAGAGCCCGCGTGCCGCGAGCGCGCCCAGGAGCGAGGCCATCTCAGGCGCCGCCCGCGTCGGTGAAGCCGTGGTGCGCGATCTCCAGGGACTCCGTCGCCACCGCCGGGCTGGCCGGATCGAGGGTCGGTCCCGTCCAGCGGACCGGCAGCACCTCCACCAGACCCCACTGCGCGACGACCGACCCGTCGGCCCGCAGCGCCGCGATCTGCGCCGTCGGCCGCGTGATCCCCGTCGCGAGCGAGGAGATCCAGGCGGCGACCTTGGCGGTGTCGGGGGTGAGCGGACGCGTCAGACGGATGGTGGAGAACGTGACCCGCGTCGGCAGCTGCCAGACGAAGCCGTTGTTCCCGCCCTCCTGGCGCTGCTCCACCTCCACCTCGGACGAAAGACCGTCACAGCCGTTGAACAGGCCGAGGTCCTGCCCGTCGATCGTCAGCTTGAAGAAGACGGTGGATGCGGGGTCCAGCTGCGTGGGCATGATGCGGGTCTCTCGGGTAGAGGGTGTCGGGCGGCGGTCTTCGTTCGCGATCGGTCCGGGCGGGCGCCCGCGGAGACGGGCCGGTCAGTGGCCGTGGTCTCTCAAGCGCCCCACCCGCTCGCGGTCCGCGCGGAGCTCGGCCCGCAGCAGGCGCGACAGCGGCGTCACGAGCCGGCGCGCCAACTCGTCGAGCTGGCTGGGCGACTCCGTGTCGGGCGCCCCCGGTCCGGCCGTCCGCTGCACGGCGGGCGCACCGGGCGCGGTACGCGTCACCGTGGCGGCCCGCGGCGGCCGCGGACCCGCGGGGGGCGCGGCCGACGTCCGCTGGAGCGGTGCGGGGGCCACCACCGGCACGACCGGCGCCGGCCCGGGCGCGGCGGAGGTGGCCCCCGCAGGCGTCGGTGCGACCACGGGCGCGCTCTGCCGCTGCACGACGACAGGACGCGCCACGGGCCGCACGGCCGCGGGCGCGGCGAGCGGGACCACCGTGGGCCGGGACGGCGTGTGCCCGGACTCCGCACCGGAGGCGGCACGCATGGGCGCGGCGGCGCTCCGCTGTACGGCGGGGGCGGCCGGGGCCTGGAACAGCGGCACGGCGGGTCGGGACGCGAGGGGTGCGCCGGTCGTCGCGGACGTGCCGGGAGTCGTGGGCGCGCCTGGCGCGGCGGGCGCTCCTGGCAGGGCGAGGGGCGCGGAGGAGGGACCTCCGGCACCTCCCGTACGGGGAGCGACGGGCGTGCCGGCCGCCCCCGGCAGGCTCGGTGCGAGCGGGCGGCCGGTGGCGAGCGGCAGCGACGCACGCCGCTGCACGGCCGGTGCGGCGGCCCGGGGCACGTCGACGACGGTCACCAGCGGCACGTCCCCCCCGGCCACCGGCTGCGCGGGGCCGCGCGAAGCGGACGGCACCGAGGGCGTGGCGTGCGGACCCGCCGGGTGCGCTGCCGCCGTCGACACGGCGGGAGCATCGGCCGGGCCCTGCGCGCGCGGAGGGGCCGTCGCGCGCTGCACGACGGGAAGCGCCTCGCCGGGCGCGGGTGGTGTGAGGGCCCCGGACCGGGGTGCGGCCTGGCGGCCGGAGCGCTGAATCGCCGGTGCCCCGGGGATGTTCCGTACGGGCGGCCCCACGGGGATGATCGGCGCGCCGGCCGTGGGCGTACCGGGCGGCACCACGCGCTGTACGGCGGGGCCTTGCGCGGCCGAGTTCGTCGGCGTCCGCACCGTCGCCGGAGCACTGGGCCCGGCGGTGGGCGGGAGGGCGGCCGGAGGGGGCGTGGCGTGGTCGGCCGCTCGGGACGCCGATGCCGATGCCGACGCCGACGGCGTCCGCGAGTCGGCCGTGTGGTCGGGCCCGGAGGACGGCGTGACCGGGACCGGGGCGGCTGCCCGCTGGACGGTCGGTGCGAGGGGGGAGACGGGTCGCTGCCCCGCCGGCGCGGTCTGCGCCTGCGGAAGAGCCGGAGTGCCGGGTGTGGTGGCGGCGGTCGGCGAGGGGTGCGCCTTCGGCGGGGCGCTGTGCGGACGCACGGCGGGCGTCTCCGGGGAGCCATGGGACGCCGTCGCGCGCGGGAGGGACGCCGGCGCGGTGGCGGCGGCCGACCGTGCCGACGGATTCCCTCGGTCGCCCCCGGCGGAGGCGGGGCCCGGAGCGGGGGAGGTTTCCGGCTTCGTCGTGGTGCGCTGGACGGGCGCCGGGACGGCGGTGCCGCCGGTGGCGGACGCGGCCGAACGTACCGTCCGGCCGGCGGAGATGGTCCCGGCGGAGGCGGTCCCGTCCGTCGGGGCGGCGACAGGCTTCGAAGTCGTACGCGGGACCGACGGCGGCACGGGGGCGCCACCGGTGACCGGAGCATCCGAACGTGTCCTCTGGATCCCGGGGGTGCCCCCGGCGGACGCGGCACGTGACGTCCCGGAGGTTTCCGGGACGGTGGGCGACGGTGTGATCGGCGCCCCGATCGGAGACCGTCGTGATGCCGGGTTCCTCCGAGGATCGGACGACTCGGCTCCTGTTGCTTCGGCGGTGGTGCGCTGCACGGGCGCGCCGAGGCCGGGCCGGGCCGGCGGGTTCGCCCGGGGTGCCGGAGCGGTCGGGGGCGCGGACGCCGCCGCGCGGGCGGGCGGGACGGCCGCGGGGGCAGCACCGGACGGGGCCTGCGGGGCCGTCGGCGGCGCGGACGCCGTGGTCGTCCAGTCGGCTCCCGGGGCCCGCCGTGAACGGCGTACCGGGGGGCGGCGCTGGAGCGGCGTGTCCAGCGCGCCGACGGGAGTCCCGGGCCCAGCGGGGGAAGCAGGGCCCGGGACGATCTGGGGCCGCGTGGAGCCCGAGGGCTCCGGTGCGGCGATGGCGGGCGCGCCGGCGGGTGTCGCTCCGGCCGGGGTGGTCGCCCCGTTCCCGGGGGTACGGGTCCGGTCCACCGTGCGCTGGAGGGGGCCGGCCCCGGAGTCGGCCCGCCGGGCCGTACCGGCGGGGACCAGGCGGCGCGTCGGCTCGGCCGGCCGGGCGGAGACCAGCGGCGAGCGCCGTGCGGGCGAGGGACGTACGGGCTGCCGGGGCGCACCACCTGCCGGGGTCGTCCCCGTCGGCGCCGAGGTCGTGCCCGTGGCGGCCGGGCTCGTGCCCCCACCGGCCGAGGGCGTCCCCGTACGCGGTGCCGTCCCCGCCACGGCGGCCGAGGCGGAGGGCTGTCCCGTACCGCCTCCGGGCGTGGCGGACCCGCTGCCGTCCCGTACCGGAGCGGCCGTCACGGCCCGTACCGGCCCGGACGTCCGGGCCGCGCGCTGCACGGCCGGCGCCGGCGCCGGACCGCCGACCGTCCTACCGGCCGCGCCCGCGACCGGACCCGCAGGCGAACCCGAACCCGAGCCCGCATCGACGGCAGACGCGGACGCGGACGCCGCCCCCGCAACCGGCAGCCGCAGCCCCGGAAGCTCTCCGCTCGCCGGGCGGGAGCCGGACCCGCCGACGGGCCGGACCGCGTCGAGGAGTACGCCGCCGGGGGCGTCCGGCAGGGCGCCGTGGCCCAGGTCGCTGTGGAAGGAGGGGTTCCAGTGGGTGGCGAGGGAGGCGGCGAAGCTGTGCGAGGCGATCGGGCGCGGGGCGTCGAGCACCCGCTGGACGGGCGGCAGCGCCAGCCACGCGTCGCCGGGCGCCGCCGCCGGGGCGGCGGGAGCCGCGCCCCGCGGGGGCGTATCTGCCTCCGTCGCCCGCGACTTCCGGCCGCCTCGCCACTTCTCGAACATGCCCACCTTCTCCGACCTCCCTTCCGTCTGCCGCTGCTATGCCTGTGACCGCTCCACCAGTGACGCGACCTGCGCCACGTATCGGCGCCGGTCCGCGTGTTCGAGATCGAGGATGTCGTCCATGCCCCAGTGGAAGTGGAAGGCGAGGTACGCGGTCTCCTCCTCGATCCGGTCGGCCGCGTACGTCACGATTCCCCCAGGCGGCTCCCGGCCAGTTCGACCTCGAAGGACTGCTCGCAGTGCGGGCAGGCGACGGCGGCCCGGGTGTGGCCCTCGGCGTTGATCTGCCGGTAGAAGTCCTGGAGGAACGCCAGGTCGGAGGCGAACATGTTCTCCACCGTCCCGTCGTGGACCGACGGGAGCGTGCCCAGCCGGGTGATGACCCGGCCGAGCAGCACCACGGACAGGTACGCCGGGTTCTCGCGGACCCGGATGTCCCGGAGCGGGAGCAGTTCGTCCCTGGCCGTGGCGAGCCGCATCGCCCCGCTGCGGTGCACGGTGCCGGCCTCGTCCACGAAGCCGCGCGGCAGCTCGAACTCGAACTCCGTGCGGAGCGGCTCCTGTGGGCGGTCGTGCTGCGCTCCCGCCGATCCCTCGCGTCGCATCAGCCGAGCGTCAGCTCTTCGAAGGTGATGGTGACCTGCTCGGTGAGGGCCGCGGCGTCGCCGGCCTTGGTGGCGCTCAGCTCGACCTTGGTGCACCAGGCGTTGCGGAGGTTGTACCGCTTGACCTCGCTGAGCTGGTAGTCCAGGAAGATGATGGACGCGTCCTTGCGGGCCGAGCCCATGTCGCCGGCGATGGAGGCCGAGATCCACTCGGTGAAGGCGGCGGACTGCGTGGCACCGCGGGTCACCGTGCACTCGCCGGCCTTCTTCACGCCGGGGAGCTTCTTGATGATCGGCTTGCCGTCCGCCGAGACCTGCTGGAACTCGATGACGTCCTGCTCCATCGAGAGGCCGCTGATCTCCTGCAGGGTCTCGACCATGACGCCGTCGATCTGCAGGCCGAAATTGTGGGTAGTGAGGGCGTCACCGGTGTCGAGGGACATTCGGGTCACTCCAGTTCAGAAGAGGGGCTCGGCTGGGGGTACGGGACGGGTGGTGCGGTGGAGGGAGCGGGGGGAGGACTACTCCTCCAGCTCGCCGCCGCCCCCCTGGAACTGCGCGAGGCGGAAGACCACGAACTCGGCGGGCTTCACCGGGGCGATGCCGATCTCGCAGACCACGCGGCCGAGGTCGACCGACTCCGGGGGATTGGTCTCCGCGTCGCACTTCACGTAGAAGGCGTCCTCGGCGCGCTGGCCGAACAGGGCGCCCTGCCGCCACTCGTTGACGAGGAAGGCCGAGATGTTGCGGCGGATGCGGGCCCACAGCGACGGGTCGTTGGGCTCGAAGACCACCCACTGCGTACCGACGAGGATCGACTCCTCGAGGTAGTTGAAGTAGCGGCGGACGTTCAGGTAGCGCCAGGCCGGGTCGGACGCCAGCGTCCGCGCGCCCCACACCCGGATCCCGCGGCCGGGGAACGCCCGGATGCAGTTCACGCCGATCGGGTTGAGCAGGTCCTGCTCGCCGCGCGTGATCTGGAGCTCCAGGTCGACCGCGCCGCGGACGATCTCGTTCGCGGGCGCCTTGTGCACACCGCGCTCGGAGTCGTTGCGGGCCCAGACGCCGGCCATGTGGCCGGACGGCGGAACGGTGCGCGTCTGGCCGCTCGCCGGGTCGAACGCCTTGATCCACGGGTAGTAGAGCGCCGCGTACCGCGAGTCGTAACCGGCGATCTCCTGACGCCACTTGCGGATGTCCCGCGCGTTCAGCGACGGCGGCGGGTCGAGGATCGCCATCCGGTCGCCCATCATCTCGCAGTGCGCGATCAGACCGAGCTGGACGGCCTTGACCTGCTCCAGGTCGATGAGGCCCTGCTGGTAGGCGGCCATCAGGTCGGGCACGGCCACCATGTTGATCTCGTCGAACGCCTCCAGGCCACCGAAGCCGGTGCGGTCGGCGGAGTCGCCGATGAACTGCCCCGACTCCAGCGCGGCGGATCCCTCGGACCGCGCCGCGACGGGCGCGGCCGCCTGCACCGGCGGGGCGAGGGTCACGGCCTGCGCGTCCGGCCTGGCGAGCTGCCCGCCGGCCGCCGCCTCCTCCAGGACGATGGTCTTGGAGCGCTGCTTGACCTGCGCGACCACGTAGTTGCGGGCGCTCTTCTTCGCCGAGGCGTCGAAGCTCTCGACGACCTTCTCGCCGTCCTTGACGACCAGCTTGAACCGCTCGGCCTCGCCCTCCACGTCCTGCACCTCGACGGTGAGCGCGCCCCCGGCCTCGGAGCCGGCCGCGATCGCGGCGACCCGGAAGGTGCCGAGCGCGACGGACTCGCCCGCGACGAGCTGCGGAACGGCCTGCGCGGCCGCCCCGACGGCCTGCGTGGCACCCTCCGCGTCCCCGCCGCCGACCCGCACGACGTACGCGGCGGTGCCGCCGTTGTTGAAGAACCCGTACACGGAATGGGCCAGGTAGTACCCGTCCGTGAAGTCCCCGAACGCCGCGACGTACTGCGACCAGTTGGTGACCAGCACCGGCTCGTTGAGCGGCCCGGTCGGCGACAGCCCGACGAACGCCGCTACGGAGGTACCGACGCCCTCGATGGGACGGGAGCCGCTGGCGACTTCCTCGACGTAGACACCGGGGGACAGGTAGGTGGGCATGCGGGAACTGCTCCTTCGGAGAGGTGGGCCGTGCTCGGGTGCCGTCCGGGCCGTCGACAGCGGTCGTACGCTGTCGACTCTCCCCGCACCGCCGGGGGCCCGACCAGGGAAGAAGGGGCGCTCGCGGGGGCAACCGGCATTGCCCCAACGGTCACCGACGCGGGCGTCGTTGCCCGATCGTCCGCGCCGGCCCGAGGCCACGCGGCCCCCGCCCCGCCCGTACGGGCACGGTGTCCGCGCCCCAAACCGCCACCGACGGGAGCCGCCCTTGACACACGGCCCGGGCGTGCGAGAGTACGGCCGAGGAGGCGAGCCGGGAACCGGCCGGACACCCCCTCGCGCACCACCCGCGCCGAGCCGCTCCACCCCCTCGGAGCAGGCCGCGGCGGCACCCCGGCCCATGCCCCAAGGGGCTCCGGGGCACGTCGTGTTGCCCTCGGGCGGGGACTTTCGGGCAGCCGGAGGGCACCTTCCCACCCCTAGCCTGCGGTCATGACCATGTGGACCTCTCTGGATCCGGCCGACCTCACCGTCGAGCCCGGGGCCCGGACCTCCGCCCGGCTGCGGGTGCGCAATACCGGGGACACCGTCGAGGAGTACCGGCTCTCCCTCGTCGGCAAACCGTCGGGCTGGTCCCGGGTGGAGCCGGACGTCCTCCGCCTCTACCCGGGAAGCGAGGGGACCGCCGAGATCTCGTTCGCGCCGCCCCGCTCGTCGGACGTCGAGGCCGGACCCCTCGCGTACGGAGTCCGGGTCGACCCGCGGGAGAACTCCGGCGCCCGCGACGTGGTGGAGGGCCGGCTGACCGTCACGCCCTTCACCGAGACGCGCGCCGAAGTGCTGCCGCCGGCGCTCTTCGGCCGCTTCCGAGGACGCGCCCGCATCGCCGTGGACAACCTCGGGAACACCCCGCTGACCGCATCCCTGGTGGTGCGCGACGAGGCGAACCGCCTCACCTTCGACGTCCGGCCGAACGCCGTGCAGATCGCCCCGGGCCGCGCCGCCTTCGGCGACCTCGTGGTGCGTCCGCAGGCCGTGCGCTGGACCGGCGGCGAGGAGTCGCACCGGTTCACCGTGGCGGTCCGGCGGGCGGGCGACGACACCGCCCTGGACCTCGACGCCACGTTCGACCAGCGCCCCGTCTTCGCGAACTGGCTGGTGGTGGTCGGCGGCCTGCTGCTCACCGCCGTCATCGCCTTCGTCGTGCTCTGGTTCAACTTCTCGCCGAAGATCGTCAGCGCCGCCAAGGACCTCCGGGCCAGCGGCGCGCCCCGCCCCGCGCCGCAGGGCACCGGGGACGCGCTCCCCGACGCGCCGCCACCGCCCGGCGGCAGCGGCGGACCCACTCCCGGCGGGCCGACCCCCGGCGGACCTCCGCCCCTCACCGACGGGGCGCCGCCGCCGGTGAGCGGAGACGGCGGCCAGGGCGGCAGCTCCGGCGGCGGATCGACGGGCGGTCAGGGCGGCGGCGGACAGCAGCCCGGCGCACCCACCCAGGGCGGCACGGACCCCGGCAACGGCGGGGCACAGCAGCCCGCGCCGCCGCCCGCCCCCAAGCCCGTACCCCCGTGGGTGCAGGGCAGCCCGAAGGACCTCGTCGTCGAGTTCGCCCAGGAACGCCTCGCGAACATGGCGACCGACAACCCCTGCAGGCTCAAGCCGGGCTGGACCCCGGGCCTGATCGACACGCCGACCCGCAACTCCCTCGCCTGCTACCAGCACGCCGTCGTCGACGAGGGGCGGGCGACCGGCAAGAACTCCGCCGCGATCCTCGACACGGACCGCGAGGGCACCCTCGGCCCGGCCACGCTCACCTCCCTGTGGGCCCAGGGCATCACCCCCGACAAGGTGAAGAACGGATCGACCACCTGGCAGACGACCCAGCTGATGGCCGCGTTCTGGGCGGCGTACAACCACCAGTACAGCGCCGCCGACTTCCAGCGGGCCCGTACCAACGCCCAGTACGGCATCGACCACTTCCGGCTGCAGCGCGACACGCCCAGCCGCTACAGCAGCCAGGTCGAGGACAAGATCCGCGGGTACCAGGCGGCCGTCGGCCTGCAGGCGACCGGCGAAGTCGACTGGCCGACGCTCCGGAAGATGGTCGGCGGCACCATCATGTGAGCCGGGGGCGGACGTCCCCGGCAGCCGGAAGGGGGCCACCCGCACGGGTGGCCCCCTCGCCGTCGTCCCTCACACCCCTACGGCGCCCACGGCGTCCCCGCGTCCGGGACCAGCCGGCCCGCCTTGCGGTACTCGCGCCGCGCCCCGGCCCGTACGTCCTCGCCGGTCACCGACGAGCCCCGCGCCGCCGCCAGATATCCGGCCGTCACCGCCGCCGAGCGGATGGCACCGCCCGCCAGCTCGAACTCCTTGGCGCAGCGCGCGATCTCCTCCGCGACGTCGTCCGCCTTCGGCGTCCCGGCCAGGCAGGAGTGCCAGAGCGAGACCCGCTGCTCGGCGTCCGGGAACGGGAACTCCACGACCAGGTCGAGCCGGCGGGTGAACGCGTCGTCGATGTTGGCCCGGAGGTTGGTGGTGAGCACCGCGATCCCGGCGAACGCCTCCAGACGCTGGAGCAGGTAGGCGCTCTCCAGATTGGCGTACCGGTCGTGCGAACTCTTCACCTCCGAACGCTTCCCGAAGACCGCGTCGGCCTCGTCGAAGAGCAGCACGCAGTCCGTGCGGTCCACCTCGGCGAAGATGCGCTCCAGGTTCTTCTCGGTCTCGCCGACGTACTTGTCGACCACCGCCGACAGGTCCACCACATAGAGATCGAGGCCCAGTTCGCCCGCGACGACCTCGGCGCCGAGCGTCTTGCCGGTCCCCGACTCGCCGGCGAACAGGGCGACGACACCCCGCCCACGCCCGCCACCGGTGCGCAGCCGCCACTCGCCGAGCACCCGGTCCCGATGGCGGGCCCGGCCGGTCAGCTCGTGCAGCAGCCCCAACGGCTCCTCGGGCAGGACGAGATCACCGAAACCGACGGTCGGCCGGATGCGCCGCGCACGGCTGTCGAGCAGCGGCGCGGACACCAGCCGGGCGCTGCGCTGCACCTGCGCGAGCGTCGGCGACGCGGTGCCCTCGAACAGGGCGAGCGCCCGCGCCGAGCGCGCCGCCCGACGGACCTGGTCACCACTGAGCCGGTACGGCGCGGTCGCCTCGTCCAGATCGAAGTCCCGTTCCTGGCCGTCGAGTTCGCGATGCCACAGGTCACCGGGACCCGCCGCCTCCTCCGGGGCGTCCAGCGCGAGCAACTCGGCCTCCGGCGCCCATCGGGGATCGGGGGCGTCCGTACCGGCCAGGACGACCGTCGCCCCGCGTGACGCCAGGGCGCGCACCAGCGGACCCGGCTCCGGCGGCAGCGGCTCGACGACCACGGCGGCCCCGCGCAGCCGCGCCTCCCGCAGCAGCGCACGCGCCGCCACCGCGTCGGCGGCCTCCGGGCGGTACCGCAGCACCGGCCGCCCGGACCCCCGCAGCGCCGACACGACGGCGTCGGCCGCGGCTCCGGGGACGCGCTCCCGCAGATGGACGGTGACGGCCCCGGCCGCGGCGACCCGCGCGCCGAGCGGCGAGGGCGCCTCCGTCGCGGCCTCGGCCGCGGGAAGCAACTCCACCCCACAGCCGATGAGTTCGGCGTCCAGTCGCCCGTCGTCGCCCAGGAGATGGGCCACCACCCGCTCCGGGACCCGCAGAGCCCGTCCCGGCAGCGGCCGGTCCTCGTCCTCGACCACCAGCAGCCCCCCGGAGCGCAACGGCGCCCCCGGGTGGAAACGATCCCGGGCCAAGGGGTCGAAGGGCCCGGAGCCCGCCAGTTCGAGCGCGAGCGCCACGGTGGCGCGCCGCCGCCCCACGTCGTCGTTGAGGTACCCGTACAGCGCCTCGAAGCCCCGGTCCACATCGGGCGCCAGCGCCGCGACGAGGATCCGAAGGTCGAGCGCGGACAGCTCGAAGGCCCCCGCCAGCGCGGCCAGCCGAACCGCTCCGCACTCCTCCGCCGACCCGCCGACCGTGTCCGACGGCACCGCGGCCACCGGCTCCGCAGCGATCCGGCGGGCCGCCTCCGCGGTGACGTAGAGGCCGCGCAGCGGATCACCCGCCGTGGGATCCCCGGCGCTGCGGGCCTCCACGAGAGCGCCGACCCGCGCCCGCAGCGCCGTGATCAGCTCCAGGACGCCGTCGCCACGGTCCGTACCCGCCCCGCCGGCGGAGCGCCCGTTCACGCCCCGCTCCCGTCCCGGGCACCGGACGCGGTGCCCGGGGCCGCCGCGCGCCGCACGATCCGCGGCCTCGCGTCTCCGGGGACGCCGTCCGCCCCGCGCACCACGATCTCCGCCTCGGTCACCGGCGGTGCCACGTCGTACACCGGAGCGACCGGGAACGGCGTGGTGATCACCACGTCGAGCGACGGTTTCAGTTCGCCCCCGAGCGCCGACCAGATGTCCGCGAGCGACCGCGACTCGGCGGGCGGCACGGCCACGGAGATCGGCAGGGCCGTACTGATCCGGCGCACCGACTCCGGCACCGCCTCGGCCGGCAGCACCTCGTGGGGCAGCAGCAGGGCCAGCGCGCCCGACAGGAGCCGGTGCTCGTCCTCCGGGCGCGAGGTCCAGGCCGTCACCAGGTAGGAGAGCCGGAACCAGCGCGGCGGCTGACGTCTGCGGGTCACGACCCCGTGGACGTCCCGCTCGGCCTGGGCGCCGCGCTCCCGCCGCGCCACGTCCTCCCGGATGTCGTACAGATAGGCGTTCAGCGTCGGGGCGTTGCGCCGCGCCGCCCAGTCCCGGGTCGGCGCGTCGAAGGCGAGGTCGCCCGCGACGGCGGGCGTGAGCAGACCGCGCAGTGCCTCGTCGATCTCGTGGATCATCAGATGTAGCCTTCGCGGAGCGCGTACGCGACGGCATGCGCCCGGTTGGTGAGCTGGAGACGGGTCATCAGGGCGTGCAGGATGTTCTTGACGGTCCGCTCGGAGTACGCGAGCTTCTCGGCGATCTGCCGGGTGTCGAGGCCCTCGGCGAGCAGCCGCAGCACGTCCACCTCGCGCGGCGCCATCCCGAAGAGCGGTACCGCCCCGCCGGCGGCGGTTCCCCCCGCCGTCGCCCGCTGCAGCCGCCCCACCTGGTTCAGGAGGCGGCTGACCAGGTCCGGCGGCAGTTCGCCGTCACCGCGCGCCGCACTGTGCACCGCGGTCAACAGCCGCTGCTCGGTGGCCTGGTGCCGCCAGATGATCGCGCGTACCCCGTACTCGACCACCGACAGCAGGTCGGGCTCGCGCAGCTCGCGCGCGACGAGCACCACCCGCTGGTCCCTGCCGCGCAGCAGCCGCCGCAGCTCCGCGGTGGTCGGTTCGTCGATCCGGTCCGCGAGCATGACGGCCACCGCCGGGGACTCCCGGTCCGCGTCGCTCTGCTCGGGCACGTAGTCGATGGTCGGCTGGTGCCGCAAATGGCTGATGAGCCCGGCCCGGCTGAGTGGATCGGATGCGTGGACGGTCACCGCCACCCGCTTGGTGAGCACTCCCCCTACCCGCTCTTCCTCACTCGCCCCGGGCGACCGGGCGCGGTCGTGCGCCCGCGTGTCGCCGGCGTCGTCGCCGTACCGGTCGTACTCGGCCGATGGTCGGCACGCATGGTGAAGCCCCCCGTGGTCCGCTGGGTACGTGGCCGGCGGCGCCGGCCACGGTGGTCCCCGCCAGGATCCCGCGCGGTACTCACGTCCCACTGCCGTCGTACTAACGCTCCACTGCCGTGATCCCGGCACCCGGGGCCCGCTCCGGCACAACGCCCCACCCCTGTGGGGCGCGTCACTCGCGCGCCCGGCGGACTACCGGCCCGCGGCACCCCCGGACCACGCGGTGGCCAGGACCTTCGCGGCGACCGCCGGGTGGAAGAGGACCGCGGGGGACGCGGTCATGTTCACCACCCGGACGAAGCGCGACCACACCGCCGGGTCCTTCACGGCGACCCGGAACAGGCGGGAGTTGTACCAGTGGGAGAACCGGGCGCCGGCGGCACGCTGCCGCGGATCCCACATCAGGTCCGCGTTGGTCGACAGCGTCCACGGGGCCAGGACCAGGCGCCCGACGCGCCGCTGGAAGTCCCGGGCCACTCCGTCCGGTGCGCGGCCCGCGGTCCGCCGCCGGGCGAGCATCCCGTGCAGCAGCTCGGCCTCCATCGCCGCCACGGTCAGCCCCTGCCCGTAGACGGGGTTGAACACGCAGACGGCGTCGCCGACCGCGACGAGCCCGTCCGGCCACCCCTTGACGCTGTGATACGGCCGCCACTGGTTGTCGGCGTTCGTGTACCGGTGGGTGGACTCCTGGGTGCTGCGCCGCGCCAGCTGCTCGGCGAGATGGGGATTGCCGAGGGAGCGGGCGAACTCCAGGTATCCGTCGTCGTCGGTCGGGGGCTGCTGCTGGAACCCGAACAGGGAGCACGTCCACCGGCCGCCCTCGACCGCGAGGAGGACGCCGGCGCGCGAGACACGCGGCGCGAACAGCATCTGATACGCGATGAAGAACGCGGGATGTCCCTCGTCGGGCCGGTCGAAGTTCATCGAGGTGTACGTGACCTTCGCCTTCACCGTGCGCTTCGCGGGCACCGTGATCCCCAGCTCGCCCAGCCAGCGCTCCAGCGAGCTGGACCGGCCCGACGCGTCGACGACCAGATCGGCGCCCAGCTCGACCGTCCCGTACGGCTGCGCGGAGCTGCCCTCCTGACGATACGTCACTCCACTCACCCGCCCCCGGCCGTCACGCAGCAGCCCGGCGCAGGACGTGGAGGCCATCAGCGTGACCCGCGGGAGCCCGAGCACCCTGCGCCGGAGCCGGCGCTCCAGCTCGTCGCGGGTGAAGGTCTGGATCCGGACCCCGGTCCGGGTCCGGGGCGCCGTGCCCGCGGGCAGCAGGAAGTCGATGCCCTCCCCGTAGTCGAAGACCGGCGCCCCGGCCTCCCGCAGCTCCTCGCGCAGCCCCGGGAACAGCTTCTCCAGGATCTCCCCGCCCCGCGCGAGCATCGCGTGCGCGTGGTAGCCCTGCGGCGCCCCCGGATGACTGCCGGTGCCCTCGTCGACGGGGTCCCGTTCCATGACGACGACCTCGTCGAAGAAGTCGGCCAGGACCCGGGCCGTCACCAGTCCCGCGTAACTGCCGCCGACGACCACGGCCCTGCCCCAGGGAAGACGCCGCATCCTTCGCCTCTCGCTCACATGCAGTGGCCGACGGCGCCGTCCGGCCCGCCACGCTCCAGCATGCGCGGGGCGGCCGGAGCGCTCAACGGCCCACGCACGGCGCCGGCCCGCGCACGGGATCACTTCCGGCGCACGTACCCCGCGCACGCCCCGCCTCCCGCGCGGCCGAGACCGCCGTCAGCGACGCGTGCACCTCGCCCGCCAGGGCGACGGGGTCACCCGTCGGATCGGTCGGATACGGCTCGTGACCGTGGGCCCAGGCGTCGTCCACGGCGAACCAGTCGACGGCCTCCGGCGCCGTACCCCCCACCAGCGCGGCGTCGAGACCCGCGAAGTACGCCTCCCAGCGCGGCGCGTAGACGTCCCGCACCAGCCCGTCCCACTCACGGTTGGCGTAGTCGTGCAGCCCGCCCGTCTCGCTCGGCACCCGGCCGCCCCACGTGGTCAGGATCGAGCGGGCGTCGTACTCGAGCCGGTCGCGCTCGGCGGGACCGGCACCCCACGAGCGAGCGGCCGCGAGCCACGGACCCAGCAGGAACCGCCGGTCGGAGCCGACCAGCCGCCCGAGCAGCTCCTCGTCGGCGCCCCACTCCCGCACCAGCGCCCGGAACCCCTCCACGTCCCGGGCCTCGTACGCGGCCCTGATCCGCGGCAGCAGGACCCGCGCACGGTTGGTCAGCGCCTGCCGCGCCACGTCCACCAGGTCGAACCGGTAGGCGTCCGTGGCCCGCAGTTCCGGCGCCACCCGCAGCAGCTCCGACAGTGCCCGCTCCACCGTGTCCGGGTCGTAGCGCATGGCCGTCGGACTCCAGCGCGCCGCCCTGGCCGTCGTCAGACTCGGCCGCGCGGCGAAGAGGCTGTCCTGCGGCTCGCTCCACGTACCGGAAACCCCGCTGTACGGGCCGAGCCGCAGCTCCTCCCACGCGGCGGCCGCGTGCGGATCGGCGCCGCCGTAGCGCCGGGCGGCGTACGCGGCGAACCACGCCCCCTGGTCGACCGGGCCCGGCTGCCAGGCGAGTTCGGTGAACAGGTCGAACGCGGCGGGGTTGCCGCCGGTGCCCTCCGGAAGGTAGGCGATGCCGTCCAGGGCGCTGTCGGGCTTCGCCAGCCACGTGTGGAACCGGTCCGCCCACACACCCGTGTTGGCCCCCAGGGTGGTGTGCCCGCCGAAGTTGGCGATCGAACCGAAGGCGTACGGCGTACCGCCCCACTGCGTCTCCCGGTCGAGGCCGTCGTACCGGTCGGAGAGACCGTCGACGATCAGCACCCGGCGGCGGTCCACCCCGCTCAGGAGATCCGCGCCGGGATTCCGCTGCCAGCCGAGCATCACCCACACGGCCCCGGGATGCGCGGCCTCCAGGGCCCGCTGGACGGCCCCGGCGGCCGACGCGACATCGACCGCACCCGGCGTGCCGCCCTCGTGCAGCAGATCCATCTTGAACATCGAGCTCTCGCCGAACCGCTCCCGCTGGACCCGGTAGTAGGCGGCCGCCAGCCGGGCGAAGACCGGCCCGGTCGGATCCAGCCAGTCGGGCCGGTCGAAGCCCACCCACCGGCCCTGCGGCACCGTGACCGCGTCCGGGTTCCGGGCGGCGAAACCCGGCGGCACCGTGCCGAAGAACCCCGGCAGCACGGGCGTCATGCCCAGCGACCTCAGGTGCCCCGCGATCCGGCCCCCCAGCGCCGCCCGCGCCTCGATCAGCTGCTCGGACACCGGCCCCGGGAAACCCGACAGGTTCTGCAGCAGCCACCAGCTCTGATGCGCGGGGGCGGGGATCCAGTCGCGCAACTCCGTCGCGTCGTAACCGAACTGCTGGAGCGCCCGGTGGTACGCGTACTCGGCGCCCGTCGGGACGAACACCTCGTTGACGCCGTGCAGCGCCATCAGGTCGATGTCACGCCGGTAGGCGTCGAAGTCGCGGTAGGCACCGGAGTACCCCTCGTCGGTGTCGTTCAGCGCGTAGCGGTGCCGCACGGTCGCGGACCGCGTGAGCGTCCCCCGGACCGCGGGCAGCGTGGCGGGCAGCCGCCCGACGCTGTCGCCGGGCCAGCCGATGTCGACCCCGGCGACCCGCTCCAGATACCAGCCCACCCCGGTGAGCAGCGTGGCCGGCGAGGTGCTCCGCACCTCGATCGCCCCCGCCTCGCCGGAGACCGAGAACGATGCGCCCGAGGCCGGCTCCTCGACCGGGACCAGGGTGAACTGCCCTGCCCTGGAGGGCAGCAGACGCTCCAGCGCCGCCCGCGCGGGCGCCGTGTCGAAGGCCGGCACGGCGGCGGAGGCGGCGGCGCCCCGCGCGGGAAGCGCCCCGGGCGCCGCCGCCGCCACGGCGGCGAGCACAGCGACGGCGAGGGCCTTGCGGCATCGAAGGATCGGGAGAGTGCCCATCTGGCTCCCTGCTCGAGGAGGACGTGCGTCGTCCGACCACTCTCCGATGCCCCGGCCCGCGGGGAACGCATGCCGAGCCGGGGACCCGCCGACCTCATCCTCGCGGGTGCACCGCCCGCCCGGCGGACCCCGCCACCTCCCGCACAGGTGTACCCGGTTCGGTCACCGGACCGCCCCTCAGCCGCCCGCCAGCAGGGAGTGTCCGAGCGGCGTGAGACTGTGCAGGACCGCCGTGCCCGTCCGTACCGTCTCGACCAGGCCCGCACCCCGCAGGACGCCCGCGTGCTGGCTCGCCGCCGCGAGCGAGACGCCGGCGCGCTCGGCGAGGGCCGTGGTGGTGGCGGGGGAGCGCAGCAGAGCCAGAACCCGCGCCCGGGTGCGCCCCAGCAGCGCCGCCAGCGCGTCCGGCCGCCCGCCGACCCCCTCCGCCGGGCGCGCGCCGGCGCCGTCGTACAGGGGGTACACCAGGACGGTCGCCGCCTCGGGGCGGTACATGAGCATCGGCCCGGTCGCGAACCACGAGGGAACGAGCAGCAGCCCCCGCCCGCACAACGGCACGTCGTACGTCGAAGCGGACGGCAGGTGCAGCGTCGGCGCCTGCCACCTCCAGGTCGTGCCCAAGGTCGTCAGAAGGGCGTCGACACCCCCGCGCAGCAGCATCTCGGACCGCAGCGCCCGGTCGGTGAGCGCGTCGGCGCGGATCCGGGGCCACAGCGGCTCCACCGCGTCGTGGAAGTAGCGGCGGGTGTCCTCGACCAGGGCGCGGGAGGCGGCTGCGGACCCCTCGGCGAGCTCCCGCGCCCACGGACCGGGCCGGGCCAGACCGCCGTACCGGCCCGCCGCCTGCGGTATCCCGAGATCCACCGCCAGCCGGTCCACCGGCGTCGAGGCGGCCGACTCCAGCGCACCCGCGAAATCTCGCGCCGCCGGCTGCAGCAGGAAGTCGGGTACGAAGCCGTCGTCGGTGACCAGCTCGGCGAGCACCCCCGCGCCCGCGTCGGCCCGCGGCGACCGGTGCCACTCCCGCGCGGCCGGACGCAGCCGGTGGAACCGCCCGTCGCCGCGTACCCGGCCCTCGCGTCCGCGCCCTTCACGCCCGCGCCCGAGGCGCAAGCTCAGACGCAGGCTCAACGCGGTCTCGGACAGCGCGTCGGGCGCCGGGGCGAGGGTGATCCGGCAGAGGTCGGCGGCGGTGAAGTGAAGGCGGATCATGCCGACCGATTATCCGGCCCCCGGACCCTTTCACCCAGGGGTGAAAGGCAGTGCGTTCCCCGTGACGACCCAGCAGGCTCCGGGTGTCCACCCCACCGAGTCCCCGCCGGAGGCCGCGCCCATGCGCCGTATCCCCGCCCGCACCGCCTGTCTCACCGCCGCCGTCCTGCTCGCCTCCCTCACCGGCTCGCCCGGCCCCGCCGCCGCGCGGGACCTGCCCGACACCTACGTCGTCTCCCGGGCACCCGGCGTCCTCCCCGAAGGGATCGCCATCACCCGGGACGGCACCATGTACGTGTCATCGGACGGCACCGGAGCCCTGTACCGCGGCCGCGTGGGCCGGCCGGACCTCAAGCCCTTCCCCGCGCGCGGCCTGGAGGACCGTCCCAGCTCGCTGGGCGTCCACACCGACCGGCGCGGCCGCATCCTCTCGGTCGGCGGCGCGACCCTCACCGTCCACGACCGCCAGGGCCGGCTCCTGGCCACCCGGACCGCCGCCGCCGGTCCCCTCGGCGCGCCCCACCTCAACGACCTCGTCGTGACCGACGACGCGGTGTACGCGACCGACTGGGCCAACCCCGTCGTCCACCGCGCGCTGATCCGGGGCGGCACCCTCGGACCGCTCGAACCCTGGCTCGACATCCGCAGCGCCTTCCCGCAGTTCCCGGCGCAGTACTGGCTGCTGAACGGCATCGTCGCCGACGAGTCGGGCACCACCCTGCTCGTCGCGTCCAACGGCACCGAGGCCGTCTGGCGGATCGACACCGCCGACAGGACGGTCGGCCGGCTCGACCTGGGCGAGCAGTCCTTCGGCGCCGACGGCATGGTGCTGCACGGCCGCACCCTCTACGCCGTCCTCAACTACGTCGCCCCGCACGGCGTCTACATCGCCCGGTTGGACGAGGAACTGCGCACGGGCACCGTGACCCACCGCCTCACGGACGAACCGTTCACCCTCCCCACCACGCTCGCCCGGCACGGCTGCCGCCTCTACGTCGTCAACAGCCAGCTGAACGAGCCGCCGGGCCGGCCCCCGTACACCGTGAGCGCGATCGCCGACCCGACATGCGACACCCCCTGACCCGCGAGGCAGGGTCAGGGGGGCCGCGTCAGCGCAGGTCCGCCGGAGTGACGGCGCCGCCCGGGGACCCGACACCGCCCGGGGACGCGACACCGCTCGGGGCACCGGAGCCCTCCGACGTGTCGTCGAGGAAGCCACCCGACTGGTGCTGCCACAGCCTCGCGTAGGAGCCCTTCGCATCGAGCAGCTCCTGGTGCGTCCCCTGCTCGACGATCCGACCGCGGTCGAGCACGACCAGCCGGTCCATCGTGGCCACCGTGCTGAGCCGGTGCGCCACGACCAGCGCCGTCCGCCCCTCCATCAACCGCCACAGCGCGTCCTGGACGAGGATCTCGCTCTCCGAGTCCAGCGCGCTGGTCGCCTCGTCCAGCAGCAGGATCGGCGCGTCCCGCAGGATCGCCCGGGCGAGAGCGACCCTCTGCCGCTGACCGCCGGACAGCTTCACCCCGCGCTCGCCCACCATCGTGCCGAAACCCTCGGGCAGTCCGTCGGCGAACTCCGTGACATGCGCCGCCTCCGCGGCCCGGCGGATCTCGGCATCGGTGGCGTCCGGCCGGGCGAACGCGATGTTGTCCCGCAGCGTCCGGTGGAACATCACCGGATCCTGCGGCACGTAGGCGATCAGACCGCGCAGCTCCGCCTGCCGCATCCTGCTGATGTCCTGCCCACCGACCAGGATCCGGCCCCCGTCGATGTCCGTCATCCGCAGCAGCAACCGGGTGAGCGTGGTCTTCCCGCCGCCGGACCGGCCGACGAGACCGATCCGCGCCCCGCTCGGCACGTCCAGGTCGAGCCCCTCGAAGAGAGGCTTCGCACCCCCGTGGGCGAACGTCACCCGGTCGAAGCGCACATCCGACGGCCGTCCGACCAGCGGCTCCGGCCGCTCCGCGTCCCGCACCGTCGGCGGGTCGAGGAGCAGCTCCGTGAACTGCGCCGCCTCCGTCATCGAGCTCTCCAGACGGCGGTAGATCTGGTTGAACTCGAACGAGTTCCCAATGCTAGTATCCCAATCACAGAAACGGTCACGACCTGCCCAAATGCAGGAAGCTGTTACTTGATGGGAGGCGCTTCAGGTGCCTAGGGCAGTCACTCCAAAACTGAGTATCGCCGCCGAGGCTTTCACTCGCCAACGCTTCGCGGCGTCCGGGTCGGCTGGGGTTCGGTACGCACATAAGAGCCTTCTGACCCGCTTCGAGAAGAGCGCGGGCAACATCCATGTCTCTTCTCTGCGGGGCCATCACTTCGAAGACTTCTTCTATGGCGAAGGTGGCTTGTCCGATCGCTGCCAGCCCCAGACCCTCGGGAAGTACCGAAACGACATGAAGGCTTTCCTGGGCTTCTGTCACCGACGGACGTGGACCCCCCACACTCCTGAAGTCCTCTTGGACGGCATCCCGGATAAGTCCACGCACGCGGCCCGGAATCGCTACCGCATGACTCGGGCCGAGCTTCGGCGCCTGGTCGCAGAGGCTGGCGACCCCCGAGACGTGGCGTTGGTGTGCTTCGTCGCATGTACGGGCGTCCGGATCTCCGAGGCCCTAGGCATGAAGATTCGGGACGTGTCCTTCTCGAAGGGTGAGTTGTACGTCTATCTGCCGAAGACAAAGGAGGAGGTGACGTATCCCCTGGCGTCCGATCTGGAGACGGCCCTTCGTGAGTGGTTGGCCGCGTACGCGGCTCAGGTGGGGAAGCTGAAGCCGAGCTATCACCTGTTCCCGACGTATCATCGCCGCGTCTTCACCATGGGGGGCGGCATGAGTGAGGGGGGCCTGTACAACCCGGCGAACCCCATCCTTCAGCCCCGGCTCATCCTCCGCCCGATCGCCGAACGCGCAGATATCGAGCTGGAGGAAGGCGACGGATGGCACACAGTACGGCGGAGCTTCGCACGCATCCTGTATGACGACTGCGTAGACCTGGGACACGACGCGGCCCTTCGAGTCGTGCAAGCCGCGTTGAACCACAAGAGCGTCGTGACGACTGAGCGGTACCTTGGCCTCAACCTGGAACGTCAGCGGTTCTACAAGCTCTTGAAGGGGCAAGACTTCCTCGGCGCAGACCTTGACCCCGGTAAGATCGTTGACCTGGGAGAAAGGAGGGCCGGCCGTGGCTAAAGAAGTGATCTCACGGTGCGACGAGTGCGGATCTACCGAGGGTGTCGAAGAGTTCACCATCATCCGTGATGGTGTCCCCAAGGACGTCGATCTGTGCGCGCCCCACGCTGCCCCCGTGATCAGGGCCTATGACCTGGGAGCCACTTCGACGTCCGTTGCGAAGAAGGCGACCAAGGGCCGACGTGGCGGGCACGCGGTTATCGCGATCGAAGACTGGGAGCCTGACGCCTGATCCCGGAGACGCGGAGAACCCCCGACCCTGTTGGGCCGGGGGTTCTGTCGTTCACGGCTTGGTCGAGCAGGCTAGGTTGTCTGCGACGGGGTTCGTAGGCCCCACCCCAACGGTGAGAAGTGGCTCCGCCAAGCGTTCGACTGCCGGGCCGGTAGGCGGCCCGCACACAAGCGCAGCCAGCGAGAAGAGGCCGTCAGGGGCCCGGGTGACATGTCGGCCGCCCGTTCGAGAGGTGGGGCCACTTCTCGCCGTTCCCCCGGGGCCAGCAAACCCCGTTCAAGACACTAGGTGCTCTTTACAGTTGTGGCAGCGCATGACCCGGGGTATCCGTGGGTGCGGTTCGAGGCGGGTCGGGCCACAGGTCGGGCACGTCACCATAGGCCCTCGGGCCCCACGTTCTCTTCGTGTACTTCGCGGTCGATAGGCATGATCACCCCTCGGAAGGACGGGCCGATCTTGACGAGGATCGGCTCCTTCGCGTCGTACACGCACATGTCGAGAGCGCGGCCCAGTCCATCCTTCCCCTTAGGGGCCTTCACCTTCGAGAAGCGGCTCAGTAGGCCCGGATCGAAGGCAACCAGCTCGGGGAGAGCCGGGGGGCGTCCGTCAAGGCGTGTAAACAGGTCGTCGACCATGCTCCAAAGACGCTCATCGGCATGGGCCCGCTGGTCCAGCGCGGCCACCGGAACATCGTTGTTGCCAGGGCGGAAGATCAGCCCGTCACCAGGATTGAGTTCGAGCTTGCCGTAGCCCTTCTTGTCTTTCCGCCCGGCGGTGTCGAGGTCGGCCAGGCCCTCGCGTCCCACATGCAGGATGACGCCCTCGGTGGGACCGTCGTAGTTTTCTACGGCCGCCGAGTCCTGGCCGATGGCGTACCCATCCGTCCCCGTGAAGGTGAGGCCGGCGGGGCCAAGGTGAACGCGCCCGGTCTTCACCAGCGAGCGGGCGGGGAGGAAGGCCAGGGCGTTGTAGGCGGCCCTGGCCATCTCCTCGCTAGGCAGCGTCACTGACGCTCGCACTGTCCCTCCTTTCGAGTTCGCCCAGGAGGTGAGCGAAGGCCGTGTACGCCTGTTGGGGCACCACGCCGTCGCCTATCGCCTTCAACTGGGCCCCCCGATTCAGCCCTTCAACGCGCGTGACCCAACCGGCTGTGACCCCCATGAGCCACTCGGCGAACCGAGGGGCCAGGCGGAGGCCGCCACGCGGCCCGTATTCCACGGGAACGGGAGCCGGTTGCGACGTGAGCACTTCCCACCGGCGTACAGCGGGCGCGAAGTCGCCCCACCACTCCGAGGGCGAGAAGTCGCCCCCGTAGTCGGCCCCAGGCTCGACGGCCAAGAGGAAGGCCACTTCGTCTTCGAGGGTCGGCCCGTGGCCACCCGCCTTCCTCTTGTCGGGATGCTGCGGGGCGCCGTTGGCGGAGAGGTTCGCGGTAGGGGTCTTGAGTAGCTTCTCGGTTCTATCCCGGGGCCACAGTCGAGCCATGGCAGTCACTAGGTCATCGCCTCCGGCGCCAGGGCGTGCGGCCTTCGCGAAGTCGGGGCCTCGGCGGCCGTCAGCGGCCGTGGGAGTCGGCAGGTGCGGCAACGAGAAACCACCGATCACGGTGGTGGGGGGCGCCAGAGGCGGACGCTCGATAGCACGTCCACGCAGCGTCATACCCGCACGCGGCCAGGTCCCCGAGTACGCGGGAGAGTCCTCGGCTTCGGATCGCGGAGACATTCTCCAGGAAGACGAGCCTCGGCTGAAGGACGCGAATACCTTCGGCGACGTTCGCCCAGATTCCCGAGCGAGAACCTTCGATGCCAATGCGCCTCCCGGCGTTACTAATGTCTTGGCACGGGAAACCGGCCGTGATGATGTCCACGCCCTCTTCAGCGAGGGCGGCCCAATCGATCCGAGTGATGTCCCCGAAGTTCGGGACTTCGGGGAATCGACGTTCGAGGATCAGGGCTTTATCGGGAGCATTGTCGGCGACCCAAGTAATACGGCCGCCCGTGAGGGCCTCTACGGCCATCCCCAACCCGCCGTATCCGGCGCACAACTCCAAGATCCGGGGAGCCGCAGAGGTCCGCTTACTCACAGTTGTTCTCGACCTCTCCGAAGAGGTCCATAAGAATTCGCTCCCGCTCCTCGGCGGGAAGGTCGTCCATTTCGATCAAGTCGTCACACTCCGAAGGCCAGACGCAGAAGCGCGTATCCGAGGACGAATCCCGCTACGTCCGCCAGGAAGAAGGCCACCCAAAAGGCCAGGTGTCGATCCTTGCTCTTCATGGGTCAATCTCGCTTTCCGTAGGTCACCGCGTATTCGTACGCGGCGAACGCGTCGCGGATTCGGTAGGCAGCCCGGTGAAGCTCCCGCTTTCCCCGCAAAGCCGCCGCGCAAAGCTGGGCCTCGGCGACTTCGTGATAAGGCATCGCCTTAAAGGGCTGGATCATCTGAAGGGCCTTGACGAGCGTCACCAGGACCACCTTTCCAAATGCTAGTTTCCGGCCTTGATGATTCGGGCCATGATGGAGGCGGCCGAAACCGTGGGGCAGTCGAGAACCGGCTTCGCGGGCACCGGGGCCGCGCCGGTGGTCGAGTAGCGGAGGATTCCGCCGGAGAAGTCGAGGCGACTCGGGAAGTCGCGCTTGAAGCTCGGATCCCGACCCTCGGGGCCGTTCTCGACGTACCGGTTCGTGCTGGCAACAACCTTCGACGGAAGGAACATGCGTCCTCTTTCCTGGGCGGTTTAAACGATGTCCTGGGCTAGCTCCCGACCCGTCTTGGGTCGTTCCTTGCTGGCGCTCCAAAACATAGCTTCGCTGCCCTGGCGGATCCAAGAAGCCCGAGGTCAGGAGCCGCAGGGTGGGTCCTGGGTCGAGCTAACAGGTCTACAGGCTTCACAGGGGGTAAGGGGGTCGGCTGTAGAGAGTGAGCGGAGCGAGCGAACGGAAGCCGGGGGGATCGGGGGACAGGGATAGCTATTGAGCTACTGCGAACGGAAGAGAGCAGTAGCAGAAGGGCGGCCCTCCCGAGGCCGCCCCTATATGAAGGAATCTCTGAGAGCCAGGGCATTAGAAGCCCTGGCTACTAACAGGTCTATATGCAGTGAAAGCAACAGGGGGTACCCCCCCCTAGAAAGGGGGTGTCCCCATGCCGTACAGCATGTGCCCCCGTCACAAAAGGCTTCACCCCCTTGGGGGTGCAGGGTGCCCCCTCTGTGGGAGTGCACCCCGTAAGCACAAGAGTAAGAACACCCGGACGCCAGGACGGTACGACTACCAATGGCAGAAGGTAAGAGCAGAAGCCATCAGGCTTCAGCCCTACTGTTCTTTCTGTGGCGCAGACAATGACCTAACCGGAGATCACATCATCCCGCTGAAAGCGGGAGGTGCGAACACGCTCGACAATGTGCGTGTCCTCTGTCGCTCCTGCAACACCATTCGAGAGAACGACTACCGAAAAGGCCGTCGCTACTAAGACGGCCGGCACAGCCTTCCGCCCTCCCCATAAAACAATCACCCACCCCCCAAACAAGCCCTTCAGGCCCCATAGGCCGATGGGCTAACCAGTTCCACGGGCCGCCCCTGTACGGCCCCCTGGGCCGCGATCATGCCACCGCAGACAGTCGAGCCGAGAGCACCCCAGACGAAGCACTGAAAAGCCGCTGGATCAGCTCTCCTGGCCCCTCTGACGGGGGAGGGGGGATCCGAAAGGATCCGGGCGCCCTTCTCCGCACCCGCCGTCTTCCCTCTCTGTGAGCGCGCGGGGGTTCGCCTGAAGTCGTGGGAATTCGGATGGCTCCAAATTGCGGAGCGAGCGAGCGCCTAGGCTCCTGACCAGCGCGGATAGCTCCGCGCAATTAACAGATCCGTTTCCCAGAGAAGGGAATTCCAGACCAAGAGAGGTGCAGAGATGCCCGGACCGCCCCCGACCCCGTCACGGCTCGTCGAGCTGAAGGGCAACCCCTCGAAGAAGCGGTTGAGCGGCTCTGAGCCGGAGCCGACCCGTGGCGCTCCGCGCCCGCCTGCTGACCTGAAGGGCGAGGCCCTGGCCGAGTGGGGGCGCATCGTCCCCGAGCTGGATCGCCTCGGCCTGCTGTCCCGCGTGGACCGCGCCTATTTGGTCGCGTACGTCGAAGCCTGGGCAGTCTTCGACGCAGCCCGGGAAGCCATGGGTGAGTACGGCCCGCTAGTGGCGGGCCGGGATGGCGGTCTCGTCAAGAATCCGGCGGCTCAGGTCATGCGGGATGCCGCTGATCTGATGATCAAGTTCGGGAGTCGCTTCGGACTGTCGCCTAGTGACCGTACGCGACTCTCTGTGCCCTCGGAAGCCGAGGAAGGCCCCGACGCTCAGGTCCTCTCTCTCCTGAGCTGAGCGGGGCGCTCAGGCCCCTTTCTGGGGCCTCGGAGTTGAGCCCCTATTCGGCTCCTCCGGAATGGGTGTGTAGCTCAGTGGAAGAGCAGCGGTCTCCAAAACCGCGCGCGACGGTTCAATTCCGTCCACACCTGCGATGGGGTAGCTCCCCTGATCCCGAAACTCGGACTGATCACCTGACGGACGGATCGCGCGTTTAGTTCAGCGGCCTAGAACTCCCCCACCACAAGGGGGCGACGCGGGTTCGAATCCCGTAACGCGCCTAGTGCGTTTACACACCTTCGACGATTGGCGGCATCCGTGGCCCCGGTGACCACTGCGCAGCGCACCTACACGTTCAACTTAGCCGAGGACATCCCATACGAGGTTTTTCAGCTCTCACCGGGTGTCGCGCGAACTCCCCAGCTCGACGAGGCGGCACTCGCGTACATGGCAGCGAAGGTCGCGTTCTACGCGGCGGTCAATCCTGACCGCATCCTGAATACGCGGTCGCTCGACTACGCGGGATCTGTCGTCGTGAGCGAGACAACCAACGAGTCCGCAAGGCTCTTCCCGACCGATCTCTGATAGGAGAATTGCGTATGGCCGATGGGCCTAAGAAGAAACTCCGCCGTGGCCCGAGGCCGGCGGGGTGGCTCTCGCGCCGCGAATACGCCCTGAAGCTGCGATGCGATCAGTGGGGCGTGCCCTACGAGAAGGTCAGTCGGGTGAAGGTCTTCAATCGTGATGGCTGGGTGTGCCAGCTCTGCGGGCAGCCTATCGACAGGGTCATTCGGTTCCCGAAGCCGCTCAGCAAGTCACTCGATCACATTGTTCCCCTGTCCCACGGCCCCGGCACTCCGGGGCATGTCGAGAGCAACTGTCAAGCCGCTCATCTCGGCTGCAATAGCTCGAAGGGAAATCGGGTGTGACCCTTTCCCTGCCGTAACCGGTCTTTGAGCTACGTAAAGACCGAGACGGAGAGGGGCGAGCGTGAGCGACATTATCCGCTCGCCTTTTGGGCCGATCGATCCGCGTGAAGGCTTCTTCCATTATGACGAAGCGAAGGCCACGCACGCAATAAACTTCATCGAAAAGCTGATCGTCCACACGAAGGGGCGCCATGCGGGAGCCCCGTTCCTTCTCGATCCTTGGCAGAAGGAAGAGATCGTAAAGCCGCTCTTCGGAACGGTGATGTGGGACGACCAGTACGAGGAGTACGTTCGGCAGTACCGAATTGCGTGGCTTGAGATGGCCCGCAAGAACGGGAAGTCGGAGCTTCTCTCCGCGTTCGCATTGCTGGGTCTAGTTGGAGACTTCGAGGAATCCGCCGAAGTGTACTCGGTCGCGGTCGACCGAGATCAGGCCGGACTCGTCTACAACACAGCTAAGCGAATGGTCGAGCTGAACCCGATTCTGAACAGTCGACTGGAAATCATCGACTCGAAGAAGCGCATCATCGATCGGAAGACGAACAGCTTCTACCAGGTTCTCCCCGGCGACGCGGCCGGCGCTCTCGGAACCAACCCGTCGATGGTTCTCTTCGACGAGGTTTTGACACAGAGGGACCGGCACCTTTGGGATTCCATGCGCCAGGGTTTCGGTACCCGTCGGCAGCCGATCATGATTGCGGCAACTACGGCCGCGTACCGCACCGCGGCCTTCGCTCTCGAAGAGCATGAGCATTCGCTTCGTGTTCGCGAGGATCAGAACATGGATCCCGCGCGATTCGTGTTCGCGCGGAACGTTCCTGATGACTGGGATTGGAAGGACGAAGGGAAACCCCCCTCTGCGGAGAACCCGAAGGGAACTGGATGGTTCCTGGCGAATCCCGCCCTCGGCTCCTTCCTGAACATCAACAACCTTCGGGCCGAGGCAATGGAGGCGGCCGAGAAGCCTACGGCTCAGAACGCCTTCAGGGTGTTCCGCCTGAACCAGTGGGTTTCCCAGGCGAACAGGTGGCTCGACATGCACCTGTGGGACGAGAACGGCACGGAGAAGTTCCCGAAGGAACTGCTGAAGGGCCGCCCCTGCTACGCGGGAATCGACCTGGCCGCAACGGGCGACTTCAACGCGTGGGTTCTCCTCTTCCCCGGTAGCCCGAACGACCCGGAGGCGGACGGCTGGACGGTCGTTCCCCACTTCTGGGTTCCTCGGCCGGCAGTCGCGAAGCGCTCCAACATGAAGAGCCACTTCGAGGTTTGGGAGCGCGAGGGTTTCCTCACGGTCACGGAGGGACCGACTACGGACTTCAAGGCAATCTTCCGGCGCATCGCGGAGGACGCCGAGACGTTCCACATTCGCTTCTTCGGCTATGACCCGTGGAACGCCACACAGCTAGTCAACGAGCTGGAGGAGCACGGCCTCACGGCCGTGAAGGTGCCGCAATCGGCGGCCCGGCTCAACGATCCGAGTAAGGCAATCGAGAGCGCGCTAGCCGCGCGAGAGCTGCGGCATGGCGGGCATCCGGTTCTTCGATGGATGGCGGACAACGTCGAGCTAGACGTTACCGGCGACGGTTTGGTGAAGCCGAGTAAGGCCAAGTCGGGCGAGAAGATCGACGGCATTGCAGCTCTTGCCAACGCCTTCTTCCTCACGGCGATTCCGACCGAGGAGGAAGTTCACGTCACCTTCGTGAACTTCGGTCAAGAGTATTCCGATTCCGAGCTGGAATCGCTTCTCACCCCTGCCTCTCGGCAGAAGGACTTCTTCCTAGAAGACGACGATTAGGAGATTCATGGATCGGCCCAAGATGGGCCGCTCCCTCCGTAACGTCGCGTCCGCCTTTGTCCCGAACGTCTTTCAGGTCGGCAGCCTCGGTTTCGCGGCGGCTGCGGCCTATGACGTAGCGCGCCCTCTTGGGCATTTCGCAGTGGCCGTGTGCCTCGGGCTCATCGGCTACGCGGCGGACGGGGGTAAGCGGCAGTGAGCCTGTTTACACGCATTGGTCATGAGGTCCGTGCGGCCATGTCGGGACTGGCGTCGAGTTGGGATCGCGACGTGGAATCTGGCGTCGGCTTTCGCACCATGTCCGGCCGAAAGGTCACCCGTCACACGTCGCTTCAGATGGTTTCGGTTTACGCCTGTCAGTCGCTCATCGCGGATGCTGTGGCGTCCCTCCCCGTCGAGCACTACACGAAGATTAGCGGCCGTAAGGAATCCTTCGACCCTAACCGTTCTCCGCGCTGGGTGAGGCAGCCCAACCCGTTTCAGACCAGTTATGAGTTCTGGTTCCGGGTGATCGTCAGTCTTCTGACGGATGGGAATGCGTTCCTCTACACGATGCGGAATGAGCGGGGAGAGGTGGCCGCTCTGTACTGCCTTCATCCGCAGTACGTGAGCATTCTCGACGGGCCGCTAGGCGATAACCGGTACGAGGTGAGCGACGACCAGGGGGCGGTTCAGGGCGTCTTCGACCGCTCCCAGATACTCCACATTCCGGCCTTCACGGTTCCGGGTGCAAGCCGTGGCGTGTCGCCCATCGACATGGCCCGTGAAGCCATCGGCCTGGGGCTGGTCGCCGAGGAATTCGGTTCACGGTTCTTCGAGCAGGGAACCACGATGGCCGGCGTCATCGAGCATCCCGGTACTCCGCGACCCGACGAAGCGAGGCTTCTTCGGGACATGTTTCGGAAGACGCATTCAGGCGTGAAGAACTCTCACAGCGTGGGTGTTCTTACCGGCGGAGCATCGTTCAAGCCGATCTCGCTGAGTCCGGAACAGGCGCAGTTCCTTGAGACGCGCCGATTCCAGAAGGCGGAGATTGCGCTTCTCTACCGCGTTCCCGCCTATCTCGTCGACAGCTCGGTTAGCTCGACTTGGGGAACTGGCATTGAGGAACAGAACAAGTTCTTTGTTGACCAGACTCTGATGCCCTGGATCGTGCGCATCGAACAGGCGGTTTCGACTTTCCTCCTTCCTGGACTTCAGTACATCCGGTTCAACGTGGACGCCCGACTTCGGGCGAAGACGAAGGATCGGTACGAGTCCTATCAGGTGGCTCTCAACAACGGCTTCCTGAACGCGGATGAGATTCGCGCTATGGAGGACCTGGCGCCGCTCCCGAAGAAGCTCGGGCAGCGCTACTACCGGCCCCTGAATCTCGGCGTCGTTGGCGACGACGAGAAGAAGGAACAGCCCAATCCTGCGGTTGCACCGGCTCTGCCGGCCGTCCCCGATCCGAACGCGGACCCCACCACACAACAGGCCCCGGACGTTACGGAGAAGGACGACAATGCAGATCGAACGTAGGGCAGTCCCTACCGAATTTGAGGTTCGCTCCGAGGGCGGAGCTTTCCACTTCTACGGCTACGCGCTGAAGTGGGATGCCCGTTCCTCGAACCTCGGCGGATTTCGTGAGCGCGTCGCCGAGGGGGCGACTTCCGAGAGCATTAGACGCGACGACATTCGAGCCCTGTTCAACCATGACCCGAATCTCATTCTCGGCCGGAACCGAAGCGGAACGCTTCGCCTTTCCGAGGATAGTGCGGGTCTTCACTACGAAGTCGACATGCCCGACACCACGTATGCGCGTGACCTGAATAAGGCCATGGAACGCGGAGACGTAACTCAGTCGAGCTTCGGTTTCAAGACTTCCGGACCCGACGGCGACACCTGGGCCGAAGACGAAGACGGATTCCCGCTTCGGACTCTTCAGAAGGTGGCCCTCTTCGACGTATCGCCCGTCACCTATCCGGCCTATGTCGACTCCACTTCGGGAGTCGGATCCCGTGCGCTTGAGCTTTTGGCCGAGCGGCGCGGTCTTTCTGTAGCGCGGCTGGATTCGCCTGAAGCGATCCGGGCCGCTATTCGGGGCGAAGCCGAGCGTCCGGCGCTCACTACTGAAGCGCGGACCGTCTTCCCCCGGTATGAGCTTCCCGCCGATCCGGCGGTAGCTCTCGCGGCTCTTCGTCGCTTTTCGTAGATCTGAAACTATCATTTGGAGTGCCCATGGACTTCGCGTCCATTGCTAAGGTTGCGCTGGAGAAGCGGGCCAACCTGATTTCCGAGCTTCGCTCCGTCGAGGCTGACACCACTCTTTCCGAGGGCGAGAAGCGCGAGCGCGTCGAGCGCATCGACACCGACGTTCGCGGCCTGGAGGCCGAGGCCCGGGACGCGGTCGAGCGTGGCGAGCGAGAGGCTGAGGTTCGTTCCCTCGCGCAGCGCGCGGGCGGCCTGGTCCTCCCCAGCACCCCTGAGCAGCGCCAGGGCCAGCGTGACGAAGCGGCCGAGCTGCGCGCGGTCGCGCGCGGCGACCTTCCGGGCGCTGACTTCGACCTTCGCACCGCAACGAGCGGCAACGCCGCGAACGCGGGCAACACCTTTGCGACCTCCTTTGTCGCTCAGGTCATCGAGGCCATGCGCGTACGGTCTGACTTCTTCTCGAAGGCCCGGACGCTCACCACGGCATCCGGCGAGACCATCGAGTACCCGGTGAAGAACGGCCGGCCTACGGCCGCTCAGGTGGCCGAGAACGCGGCGTACGGCAAGAGCGATGGCTCTTGGACGAAGACCAGCATCGGCGCCTACAAGTACGGCGTGATCGTCGAGGCCACTCAGGAAATCGTCGCTGACTCCCAGCTCGACATTCTCGGCATCCTCGCCGAGGACGCGGGCGAGGCCGTCGCGGACAAGGTGATGGCTGATCTCCTGGTCGGCAACGGCACTGGCAAGCCGTGGGGTTGGATCACCCGCGCTACGGGTGGCGTCAACGCGGCCAGCCTCTCGGCCCTCACCACGGACAACCTGATCGACCTTCAGCATTCGATCCTCAAGCCGTACCGCCGGAACGCGGTCTTCATGACCAGCGACACGGCGATTCAGACGCTTCGGAAGCTGAAGGACGCCAACGGCCAGTACATCTGGCAGCCGTCCGTCACGGCCGGCGCCCCCGACACCATCCTCGGCACTGCGGTCATGACCGACCCGAACGTGGTCACGGCGGGCGCTGGCGCGAAGGTGCTGGTCTACGGCGACCCTTCGAAGTACCTGGTGCGTCAGGTGAAGAACCTTCGCGTTGTCCGCTCCGACGAGTACGGATTCGACCGCGACGTGACCGCCTTCAAGATCACTTGGCGCGGCACGGGCGACCTGTTCGACCTGGCGTCCGTGAAGGCCCTCACCGTCACCGCGTAAGAGAGACGTTTCTTCGGCCTGGCCCTTCGGGGCCGGGCCGGACCTATGCGGAGAGGTAGACATGAGGGTTCGCATCCTTGAGAACGGGTCGGGGCTTCTCGACAACAAGCCCTTCCCGTCGGTCGGCGAGGAGGTCGAGCTTCCTACGGGACTCGCGGTCTCGCTGATCAACGACAAGCGCGCGGAAGCCGTGGCCGAGACGGCCGCGGAAACGCGCGAGACGGCCGCTGCGGCGGCCCCCGAGAAGCGCGGCCCCGGTAGGCCGCGGAAGTCCACTCAGGGGGCGTGACGTGCGGTTTCTGAGCGGTAGGGGCGTCAAGCTGACGCACACCTTCCTAGACGACGAGTCGCCTCTGACTGTCCCTGCCGTGTCAGTGACCGTGCGGGACGCCACGGGCGAGACCGTTTACACGGTTGACGCGACCAGCTCGGGTGACGAGTGGGCCGCCACCCTTCCGGTGCAGCCTGAAGGCGTTTACACGGTGGCATGGCAGGCCGGCCAGGTAGCGACGGACACGACCAGCTTCGAGGTAGTCGGGGGTCACCTCTTCACCCTGCCCGAGGCCCGGCGGTCCGACATGGACCTAGCGGACACCGTCCGCTTCCCTACGGCAGAGCTGAAGCACTACCGCGACACGGTGGCGGGGGAGTTCGAGACCATCACTGCCCGGTCCTTCGTGCCGCGTACGGCACGCATCGAGGTCGAGTCGGACGGCTCTTCGAGCCTGTACCTGGGGCACTTCGACGTGTCCGCCCTGAAGGCCGTGGACGGCCCCTCTGGGGCGCTTGATCCGTCCGGGTGGACAGTCAGCCCTTCAGGGTTCCTGAAGGCTCCCTTCGAGCTGCGAGACGGCGACCGGTACCGGATCGCGTTCAGGTACGGCTTCGCCCAGGTGCCCGAGGACGTGAAGCGCGCGGGATTGCTGCGGCTCCGCTCTCTCCTCACCGCCGAACGGTCCGGCATCCCGGACCGCGCTACGGCCTTCGTGGCCGCCGAGGGCGGGAACTTCACGCTGGCCACTCCGGGGCGGAACGGCTACGAGACCGGAATTCCTGAAGTCGACGCGGTACTCAAGCGCTACAAGTACGGCATTTTTTATGACGTGTTCGGGGTGGCCCGGTGAGCACTCACGCATTCGCCGTGAAGGGCGCACTACGCGACATGATCAGGGCCCTTCCGGCCCTGGCCGGCTATCAGGTCACCTGGGGCTACCCGTCCCGAAACCCTGAACGGCGATGGGTCTTCGTCGGCGAGGTTCTGTGGCCCGAGTCGCAGTGGGCGACTAACCGAAGCCGGGAAGAGGTCTTCGAAGTCAGCGTAGTTGTGAACTGTCAGCTTTCCGGAGGGACTTCGGAAGAAGTCGAAAGTGAGCTTCAGCGCATGGCCGCCGGTATTGAGGACGGCATGAAGGCCGTTCCGAACCTCGGCATTCAATCCGTCGTCACGTCGGATTTTGTCCCTAAGAAGCTTGTCAGCTTCCCGTCCGATGGCGTCTATGAAGGCCAGATCGAGGCGGTAGTTCGCGTGAAGGCGAGGATGTAAATGAAGACCGTCGCATACGACGGACCCTATTCGGCGGTAGAGGTTCCTTCGCTGGGACTCACGGCTGAGAAGGGCGACCCGATCGAGGTCGCCGAACCCATTGCCCAGGCGCTTCTTCGCCAGGGGTGGCAGGAAATTAAGGCGAAGAGGGGGACGGCTAAGTAATGGCCACTGTTCACGATTCATACTTTGGCGTGGTCGACGAGACCACCTATGGCACGGCCGTTGCCGTGACGAAGTTCTTCGAGTTCACCGATGAGGGCATCTCCGGTAAGTACGAGCGGATTGACTCCGAGGCTATCCGGGCCGGTACTCGCGTACTTCGAAGCGACCGATTCGCGGTCAACCCGAAGGGCGCTGAGGGCGACGTAAAGATGGAAGTCACCTCGGGCGGATTCGAGTTCTGGCTCAAGCACATGATGGGTGGCCTTACCTCGGCCGCTCCGGCCGGTGGCTTCGTCACGCACACGGCGGTTCTTGGCGACCTGAACGGCAAGTCGCTCACGGCCCAGGTGTGCCGAGTCGACAACACCGGCGCAAAGATTCCTTTCACGTACGAGGGCGGAAAGGTCAAGGAATGGGAGCTGTCCAACGCGGTCGACGAGCTTCTGAACCTTTCTGTCTCGCTCGACTTCGCGAAGGAGACTATTGGCGCGGGCGCCGGGGCGTACGCGGCAGGGACCCCCGCCTACGTGGCGAACACGAAGCTCTTCTCCTTCGGCGGCGGCACGGTCACCGTGGCCGGCCTGGCTTTCGACATCACCGACTTCTCGGTGAAGGGCTCGAACGGGCTGAAGGATGACCGCTACTTCATCCGGAGCGACGGCAAGAAGGGTGAGCCCCTCGAATCCGATCTCCGCAAGTATGAGTGGTCCCTGAAGGGGGAGTTCAGCGGCACGGCTCACGTCAACCGCGTTGCTGCGGCTCTTGCGAGTGGGGCTGTCGCCAACATAACGGTTCTTTGGGATGGGCCGGATGGTTCTCAGGTCAAGGTCGAGATCCCGTTTGCTCGATTCGATGAGGGTCCGGTCAACGTTGGCGGCCTTGAAGTGGTGGCACACGACCTTTCCGGTATCGCCCTGACGGACGGAACCGCGTCCCCGGTGACGATCACCTACAAGGCGATCGTCTAAGGGCTCTCTTTTGCCCTGAAGCTACTATTTGGAATATAGGTGGGCTATGCCTATCGACGGTGTCGCCGCAAACGTCGAGGGCCTAGCCCAATTCACCCGCGCTCTCGCGCGGGTTGGGGCCGATGGCCTCCGCGACGGGGTGAAGGAAGCGAACTTCGAGGTCGCCGACAAGCTGACGGATGCGGCGAAGTCGAAAGCCGTCGGGCTGTCGCGCCAGCAAAAGGCTGCGGCGGAATCCCTCAGGGCAACGAAGACACAGAACTATGCAGCCGTCCGCCTCGGTTCTGCCCGAAAGCCGTACGCCCTCGGCGCCGAGTTCGGCGCAAAGAAGCGAACGATCCGTGGCGTTCTCGCCCGAGGTTTCCGCCGTTGGCGCGGAAACGCGTTTTCCGGCTGGGCCGGCGGCCCCGGCTACTTCCTTCACCCGGCGATCCGGGAGAAGGGTCCCGAGCTTATTGACGAGTACATGCGTCGCATCGACGCGATTTCACAGGAGGCATTCCCAGAATGAGCAAGAACCCTGAGACCGTTGCCCTTCGCATTGACCCGGACGTCCTGACGATCGGTGACCTTGAGGATTTCGAAGAGGTCGTGGGCGCCCCGCTGTACGAGGTTCTTCAGCCGAAGCCGGTAATTGGTGCCGACGGCCGCAAGGTTCTCGACGAGAGGGGCCGCCCTGAGCTTCAGACTCAGATCAGCACGAAGGCCCTGAAGGCTCTTATCTGGATCACTCAGCGCATGGAGAAGCCTGACTTCTCTCTCGCTGACGCTCGCGCGGTGAAGGTTTCTGCGCTTGAGCTGGTCGGCACCGAGGACGGCCCGGGAAACGACGTCGCGCAGAACGCCTAAAGGATCGGGCGGCGTTCTGCCATTTCTACCGCATGTCGCCCGCCGAGATTCGGCAGATGAGCGCGGCCGAGTACCGCGCTTTCTGTAACTACATGAACGAATACAACTCTAGCCGGGGGGAGTCTTTGTAATGGCGGATCAGAGAACGCTTCGCGTCGTCATTGTCGGAAACTCGTCCCAGGCTCAGCAGGCTCTTCGGGATCTCGGCGACGAAGCCGAGGGGGCGGGCGGCCAGGTCGACGACATGGGCGGGCGTTTCGCGGGCCTTAAGGCTGGCCTTGCGGGCATGGGTGCGGCCGTCCTGGCCGCGCTCCCCGTGGCCGCGCTTGTGGGCTTCGCGAAGGGCCTGGAGCAGATCGGCCAGGAAGCCAAGTTGGCTGCGCAGATGGGCCTTTCAGGGGCCGACGCGAAGGCCGCGGGCGACCTGGCCGGCCAGCTCTACGCGGACGGCTTCGGGGACTCGGTGGCGGGCTCGGGTGACGCCGTGCGCCGCGTGTCGCAGGACCTTGAAATAGCGATCAACAGCGTGGACTTCAAGCCCATCACGTCGAAGGTTCTCACCCTCGCCGAGACCTTTGATCAGGACCTCGGAGCCGTCACCCGAGGCGTTTCCCAGCTTATGCGTACGGGCCTCGCCCGGAACGCGAAGGAAGCTCTCGACATCGTGGCGGCGGGTTTCGTGAGGGGTGCCGACAAGTCGGAAGACTTTTTGGACACGCTGAACGAGTATGGCACGCAGTTCCGAAACATGGGTTTCTCGGGCGCTCAGGCTACCGGCTTTATGGTTCAGGGCCTTCGGGCTGGCGCGCGTGACGCCGACATTGTGGCGGATACCGTCAAGGAATTCTCGATCGAGGCCGTTAAGGGTGCCGATGGCATCAAGAAGGGTTTCGGTCGACTGGACCTTGACGCCAACAAGATGGTTGCCGCGCTGGGCGCGGGAGGTAAGCAGGCTGCCCAGGCACTCGATACGACTTTGGACAAGCTTCGGGCCGTCGAGGATCCCGTTAAGCGCAACTCGATTGCGTTCGATCTCTTCGGATCGAAGAGCGAGGATCTCGGAAACGCGCTTTACGCGCTCGACCCGAGTACTGCCGTTCAGGCCCTCGGACAGGTAGAGGGTGCCGCGTCGCGGATGTCTGACACGCTGCACAACAACGCTGCGGCGAAGGTCGAACAGTTTAAACGGCGTCTCGAAGTCGGTTTCACGACGGCTTTCGCGTCCCTGATCACTGCCGGCCAGGGCGCCATTCAGCGTCTCGCCCCGGTCTTCGGGCAGATACAGGCGGCCATCGGCCCCCTTGTCTCGACGGTTCAGGCTCAGCTCGGGCCCGCGCTCGCGCAGGGCATCGCGGCCGTAGTGCCGACCTTTATGCACCTGGGCCAGGTTCTCAGCACAACACTTCTCCCGCTCTTCCGCGATCTTCTGGGGATCGTGGCACCTGTCTTCGGGACGATCGTTTCCGTTGTGACGGGAAGCGTTCTTCCAGCCCTTATGGGTCTTGTGAATGCGGTGCTTCCGCACTTCCAAAGGTTCGTGAACTTCCTTCGGTCGGACATCGTTCCTGTTCTACAAGGGATGTTCACCCAGGCTCAGCCTGTGCTTCAGCGGTTCGGTGCGGTCTTTACGACCGTTATGGAGGCGATCGGCGTTGCCGTTGACGTCCTCGCGCCGATCCTCGCGCTCCTGTGGAAGTTTATTGGGCCGGTCGTCATATCCACCCTTCAGGGCCTCTGGTCCGGAATCGTGAACGTGATCAGCGGCGCTCTTTCGGTTATCCAAGGTGTTGCCAACATCTTCATTGGCCTGTTTACCGGAAACTGGTCGAAGGCATGGAATGGCGTCAAGCAGATCTTCTCGGGTATCTGGGATCTGATCGTCGGAGCTTTTCAGATCTTCATCTTCGGCCGCATCTTTGGACTGCTCCGCGGTGGCCTCTCGAAGATTACTTCCCTGTGGTCTTCCGGCTGGAACGGCATCAAGTCTGCCTTTACGGCCGTTGTGAATTTCATCAAGGGCGGCGTGTCCGGATGGGTGAACGGCATCCGTTCCGTGATCTCTGGCGGAATCACCTTCATCAAGAACATTTGGAACCTCGGCTGGAACGGCATCAAGCAAACGATTGTCGTGAACAGTCGCGGAATCCTCATGGTCGTGAAGGACATTCCGTCGAAAATCTCGGGATTCTTCAAGGGTCTTCCCGGCACGCTTCTGAATATCGGTCGGGACATAATCAGCGGTCTTGTTCGCGGTATTAAGGGCTCTCTGGGGGCGGTCATGGGTGCCGCTCAGGCGATCATCGACAAGATCCCTGGCCCGATCAAGAAGGCCCTCGGGATTCATTCGCCTTCGCGCGTCATGGCGGAAATCGGAAAGTTCGTTGTCGAAGGTCTCGTAGTCGGCATCAACGGCGGTTCAAAGAAGCTGAGCGACACGATTGCGAGGCTGAATGCCCTCCTGAAGGCCGGCATCGGCGCGAACAACGCGGCGGAGCTGAAGAAGGGGAACGCGGCCCTCGAAAAGAACGCGGAGGCTCGACGGAAGATCCTTCGCAGGATCGAGGACGCCGAGTTGAGGCTTCGAAAGAAGGGTCTCACCGCTACTCAGAAGAAGCGCATTCGAGAAGACATCGCTTCGGATCGGCGGAAGCTGAAGGGCCTTGACGCCGAGAAGAGGGAGATCCAGGCCGAGGCCGCTCGGCTTCAGCGACTCAAGAAGAACGGCCCCGCCATTCTCAAGCTGGTGGGTTCGTATAACTCCAAGTTGAAGAATCTGGCAGCACAGCGTGACAAGGTCCATTCGCAGCTTGCTGCGGCTCAGGCGAAGCTGACGGATCTCAACAAGGCTAAGGCCGAGATGGCTTCATCTGTTTCGCAGAAGGCCAGGGATTCGGCCAGCTTTATGGGGGCCTTCGACTCTTCGGAGTACGGAGACAACTCGGCGAACGCGATCCTTGCTCGACTGAAGGGCAAGCTGAAGGGAATCATTGATTTCCAGAACAACCTTCAGATTCTGGCGAAGCGCGGTCTCGGCGCGGGCATTATCAACGAGATGGCCCAGGCCGGCCCCGAAGAGGGCGGCCAGATGGCCCAGGCCCTCCTTAACGCTGGCGGCGGCGAGATCAAGGAACTGAACTCCACCTACGGAGCAATCGGTTCCGAGGCGGGGAAGCTCGGGAGTGTAGTTGCGGGTAACTACTACGACGCTGGCATTCGTGCCACCGAGGGCTTGATCAAGGGTCTGAAGGTAAAGGAAAGCCTCCTCACCCTTGCCATCAACCAGATGGCAAAGCAGATGGTCCGGGACCTGAAGAAGGCGTTGGGGATCAAGTCGCCTAGCCGCGTCTTCAAGGTGCTGGGCGCGTTCACCTCTGAGGGCTTCGAGCATGGTATTAGGTCGGGCCAGGGTGACGTTCAGAAGGCCGTGAACGAATTGGCTGGCACGCGTCCCACGGGGCGGCTTGCTAACAGGTCTATAGCCCATGGAAAGGCGATGCAGACTCTTGGGCAGTCGGCCCCGAACGTCTACGTGACGGTTCAGGGGAACGTGACTTCCGAGAGGGCGCTAGCCAAGTCGATTGCCGGAACTGTTCGAGACGAGATCGTTCGCAGCGGAAAGCGGAACGGGGGAAGGACGGGTTTCTAGTGCAGATCCCGAAGGTCACTGTGGAGGTTGCTTTTGATGGTGGCCCCTTCTCTAAAGCGTATACGTGGACCGATATCAGCGGGTACGTGAGAGGGTTTCAGGTTCGGCGAGGACGCAATAGCGAACTCGACCGCATCGAAGCTGGAACCCTCTCCCTCTCTCTCGACAACTCAGACGGCCGCTTCACCCCCGGGAAGGCGGGGCGGCCGTACTACCCGAACGTGACGCCCCGCCGCCGCGTTCGGATCCGCACGTCCAACATGGCTCCGAAGGACGTCAGTACGGGCGGCGACGCCAGCCGTAGCGGCAGCTCCTTCAGGTCCGATCACATCGGGGGCGTCTATCACTCCTGGGCCACAGTGCCGAAGTCCGGAGCGGGATCCATCCGTGTGCAGATGGCCAACAACGGCGTCTTCCCGTTCGCAAGTAGCGTCCTATGCGGCCGATTTGGCGAGCGATGGCAGCCGGCAGGGGTGACGCGCGTCGCGGGGGGACGTACGTACTCGGCGACTGCTCAGGTTCGGCTTGAGGCTGGTTCCCCGAACGTGTCCCTGGCCGCCCGCATCGTTTGGTACGACCACACCGGCACGTCCTACGGGTCGAGCGCCCGAGGGGCCTCCGTGGCGCCGAGCGCGGCCGGGTGGTCGGGACTGCCGAAGGTCACTGCCACGGCTCCGCCGGAGGCGGTCTGGGCCGCGATCGAAGTCGGCTCTCAGGAGGGCGGCGACAACTTCGGCGTGTTCTACGTCGATGAGGTGCAGCTCGAAGAGGGCGGCACGGTGGGCGAGTGGCTCCCCGGAGGGTCGATCTTCCACGGCTACGTGGAGAAGTGGACTGTGACGAGCGAAGGACTCACGGCCTCGGCGGACGTGTCCGCCGTTGACGGCTTCGGCGTACTTGCAAGCACCGAGCTTCGTACCGCGACTCAAGAGCAAATCCTCACTACAGGCCCCCTTGGGTACTGGCCTCTGGGCGAGCCGGAGGGCTCTACGCGACTAGCGAATGTGGCCGTCGAACAGCAGCCGGCGCGGCTGTCCACCTCGAAGTACGGCGGGGGCACCCCTCGCCTGGGTGCGGATTCGCTAGTCCGAAACGATCCTGCGACCAGTTACAGCCTGGCGAACGTGGCAGCAAATCAGGGCACGGTCGTGGATATCTGCGAGAACGGGGCCCGAGTGTTTCCGTTCTCCAGCGATATCACCGTGGCGTTCTGGTGCCATCCCGTGTACCCGTCTTCAGGGCAGATGGCGACCCTGTTCCGGTCTTGGGACGAGAACGGGGCGGATCACTTGAAGATTCAGATAAATTCGACGGGAAAGCTCGTTGTCGCGATTCGGATCAACGACGTCTCTCACACGATGACTTCGACC
Organism: Streptomyces sp. NPDC059534; assembly: GCF_042743475.1. Lineage (NCBI taxonomy): Bacteria > Bacillati > Actinomycetota > Actinomycetes > Kitasatosporales > Streptomycetaceae > Streptomyces > Streptomyces sp. NPDC059534. The sequence goes on along the minus strand of NZ_JBHWAQ010000005.1, from coordinate 111,217 downwards.
AAGTCCGTTTCCTCTTCGAAGCCGACCTTCATTACCGTGACTCACGGGTGGGGTGCACTTAACGCCTATTTTGATGGTCAGGTCGAGGCGAGCATGGTCCTCCCGTATCAGGAGTGGTTCACGCTTCGCGATATGCGTTGGGCTTCACTCGGCGGGGCCCAGGCCGGTTCCCTATATCAAGAGTATGCGAACGGACGCTATGGCCACCTCGCTATTTGGAACTGGGACATCGGTGCCCTAAACATTGACGACATCTGGAGGATCGCCGATTACGGCGGCCTGGACTTCGTGGAGAGCGAGAACTCTCGTCTTGCGCGAATCGCGCTTATGGCAGAGTACTTCGGTGAATCCGCGTTCGACGAAGGGGCAAGCCTCGTTCAGGGTCCCTCATGGAGTCCCGGAACGAAGGCCCTGGACGAGATTCAGGCGACCGCGGAGGATGCTTCCGGATACTCGTTCATGGATGGCGACGGAAGACTGACCTATCACAACCGGACGCGCAGACAGGGTGCCGGAGTGCGCTTCGAACTGGGCGACTCTCTCGGCCTTCCATACGAACCAGGCTTGACGTTCGAGATGGACGAAGACCGCCTGATCAACGAAGTCCCGTATAAGCGGCCGAACGGTGCTGAAGGTGTTGTGAAGGATGCGGTTTCGGCGGCGGCCTTCGGGCGAAAGTCGAAGAGTATCGAGCTGCGGGTTTCCTCGGATGCGGCTATCCAGGACGCGGCATACGTTCTGGTGAGTCAGTATTCACAGCCGATCGTCCGATGTGATTCTGTGACACTGAAGGCGTCTGCGACTCCGGGGCTCTTCCTCGTCGCCCTGGGCGTGGAGATCGGAGACCGCGTCAGACTCTCCGACCTGCCGAGTCAGGCGCCGGAGGTTGCCCTTGATTTCTTCATCGAGGCGATTCAGACGGATGTTTCCGTGAACGGCGGAACGCTGGAATGGGAAACGACTCTTGCCCTGTCGCCGGCTGGTCCGTCGGACGTCTGGATCCTCGAAGATTCCGCGCTTGGCCTACTTGATCAGACGACGATCCTTGCTTACTAGCTGACCCGTTTACACGCTCTCAGGGGCGGCCCTTTTGGCCGCCCCTTTGTTGTTCCCTCACTCCTGGAGTTCCGCCGCCATGGCAGCCGTCCCCACTACGCAGCAATTCTTCGCGGGCGAGAAGGTCACGGCGTCAAAGCTGACCGCAGCAACGAAGACGCCCATTGATTTCCTCATGAATCCGCCGCGCGCGAACGTCTATCCGGCTAACCCTGCGCCTGTTCCTACCGGATCAAGCGTTCTGATTCCCTTCGACGGCGAGCAGTGGGACACCGATTCCATGCACTCGACGACGGTCAACCCGAGCCGGATCACCATTAACACTTCCGGGCAGTACCTCGTTTCGATCTACGCCCGATACCCGGTTCACGCTACCGGCTACCGCCAGCTGAACCTTCGCCTGAATTCAGGTGGTAGCTCGTCCGCAGGAAGCACTCTGACGACGATCAACGTTGCTGCGGTCGCTGGAACGTCGACGTTCATCACTCGGACTTTCGAGCTGTCATGTACCGCCGGTGATCACTACGAACTTTTCACCCTTCAGACCAGTGGCACAACGCTGAACCTGGATATCGGCCAGCGTGTTACCGGCATGGAATTCCGTTGGCTGAGCACCACCTAGAACCGGAAAGACCCGATGGACATCCTCAGCATTTCCGGTTGGGCGTTTGGAGCCCTGGCAGCCGTGGGAGCCCTGGCAGCCGGATACGTTCGCGTCCGCTCCTCCGTCGATAACCAGACAGCGGAGATCTGGAAGGGCGAAGCCGAAGCGCAGAAAGCGCGAGCCGATCGACTCGAAGCGCAGCTAGACGAACTGAGCGGGCGTGTCGCCCGTCTCGAAGCCGAGAATCGGCACCTTTCTGAACTGGTTACCGGACAAGCCGCGATTGCAGAGCTTCGCTCTCTCATGGTCACCCAACACCAGGAACTTACTTCTCTTATCTCGGAGGCTCACTAATGGATTTCGTTCAGGCACGCTGGTTCGGCCCTGGCCGTACTGTTCCCATCCGCGTAATCGTCGTTCACGACATGGAGGCCCCCGAGGGCCCGAAGACTGCCGAGAACGTGGCGCGCTGGTTCTCGACCCTGCCCGCGTCCTCGAAGGCTTCGGCTCACGTCTGCGTCGACAACGACAGTGCGGTTCGCTGCGTCGCCGATGGCGACCGGGCTTGGCACGCTCCGGGCGCCAACTCTGACGGCCTGGGCATCGAGCTTGCCGGGTACGCGCGTCAGTCGCGCGCCGAGTGGCTGGACCAGTATTCGAAGGGCGTCCTGGAGCAGGCCGCGCGTGTCGTGGCCGGCTGGTGCGAGAAGCACAAGGTTCCGGCGGTCAAGCTCACCGCGGCCGAGCTGAAGGCTGGTAAGCGCGGCATCGTCGGTCACCGTGACGTTTCGGCGGCCTACGGCCAGACTGACCACTCCGACCCGGGCCCCAACTTCCCCTGGGATTACTTCCTGGCGCGTGTAAACGCGCAGCTGTCGCCGAAGCCCGTCGAGCCTACGAAGCCGACCTCGAAGCCTGCTCCGCCGAACTACGTCGCTCCCTCGTTCCCGAAGGGGCTGAAGCCGAACGCTTCGGCGCCCTCGGCGCGGACTCTTCAGCGTGCGCTGAAGGCGGCCGGCTTCATGAACAAGTCCGTCCCGGAGGCGGACAGCTATGGCCCGAAGACTCAGGAGTCGGTGGGCCTGTTCCTCCGGAAGTACCCGCAGTACGCGGCAAAGGGTTCGACCTGGGATGTGGCCATCGGCCCGAAGGGCTGGGTCGCCCTCTTCTCTCTCGCCTACAACAAGTAAGGAAAACGCATGAACCTCTTCAAGGCTCATCCGGCCCGCGTGTACTCCCTCGCGGTCGCCGTCCTGGCCCTGGTCGCCGCGTACGGCGTCGAGCTACCGAAGGCCGAGCTTCTCGGTCTGGCCGCCGCCGTCCTCGGCCTCGCTGGTGGTGAGGCCGTTCAGCGCGTCGAGGACGCAAAGACCCGTGACGCCATGCTGACCCCTGGCGTCCCGCATGTGGACCTGGCGGACAAGGGCTAGCTCCCGGCATGCCAAACCCCCGCACCCTTCTGGGTGCGGGGGCCTTTTTGCGTTCAGGGCTTTTGGGTAGCTTCCGGAAACGGAATGCACAGCCTGATGAACGTAGGTTGCATCGCTTCGTCACGCTGCCATTGCCGACAGTTTGCTGGTGTGGCGTCCTTTTCCTGCGGGCCGCTGACTGCCGGACCACTGTGAACGCCCTTATCTAGGTCCGCCGCATTGTTTCCCCATAGACCCGCCAGAACACCGCCCCCGGTAACCATGACGGTTGCAATAAGGGGCGCAAGTCGCGCTAGCACCTTTTTTTGGAATGGGCCAGGCTCATCCACCTTGACTGGCGTCTGAGTCAATAGTGCCGTACGTAGTTGCACATCGCGCCGTGGACCGTCAACAAGTAGCGTATACGTGACCTTTGCCTTTTGTGGAATTAGCGCGGGACCGATATGCAATTTTCCGGGATCGGCGGCACTGATCCCAGCCGTGGCGCCATTAGAGGTGGACGGCTCATACTGAACGCCTAGAACAGAAATGATCTCTGTGCCGAAGTCGAATACCAGCGATTCGCCGTTCCCGGTACTGAAGTGGGAAGCCTCAACGTCTCTTCTGCCCACGTTCCTGATCGTCAGTTCGACCACGCGGGGGCGGCTTACAGTCGCGCCCATGTGAGTGACGCCGATACTGCTGCTGTGCTGCTGAAGTAGCGAGACGTTCCGCGTTTGCTTCCACTTGAGGCCCCGGCGAGGCTTAGCCACGTATAGGCCAACCCATACGGCAGCGACAATGGCTGCGACGCCGATTACACCCGTGATGACCGCTGTCCAAAAGTCATCGGACCCTACGTACCCTGCCAGTTCCAATCCTGCCCCCTCGCGAACGTGACACGTAGGCAGGATCGTACCGGCGGGAGCGATGCTGCTCCCGGCTACCTGCCTAGCACTAGGCTGCGGCCTTCGACTTGGCTACCTCGCGTGCCCGTTCGGCTAGGTCGCGCGCGTGACCGTTCTTCAGGTGGGGCGCCAGCCGGCGACGCATGATGTCGAAGTGCTCATCAGCGCGGGAAGAGCTGAGCTGCTCGTAGTCGTCGAGGAAGTTGCCCCAGGTCTGGCACGCGGCTTCAAGGTGTCCTAGCTCTAGCTGACGCTGCCCGAGGAGGCCGTTCGCGTGCGCGCGGCCCTGCTTTTCGACGGGGGGCCGCACACGGTTGCTGTCCTGCATGGCCTTCACTGAGCTGGCGATGTCGCCGAGTGCGTACGTCACGCTCGACACATGGAAGAAGTACGCGGACAGGTCGTAGCCTCCGACGGCGTCTTTGCGGTTGTCGGCCTTCGAGAGGGCGGCCTCGGTCTCGCGGAGCCGTGTAAACGCCTGGGCGCGGTCGCCCACTAGGGCGGCGCCGTGTGCTTGCTGTCCGCGAAGGAAGGCGACCAGTCGCGGGCCTGAAGAAGGGGCTGCCTCGGCGGCGGAGTCCGCGAGTTCGAGGGCCTTCCGTGCGTGCTTCAGATTGGCCGCCTGGAGCGCCATGCCGCGCAGTGTCCGGCAGTACGTGACGTGGTCTTCGGCGGCGCCGGCCAGCTTAAGGGCTTGGAGGTAGTAGCGCTGCCCTAGGCCGTGGTCGCGCTCATACATCGCCATCCAGCCTGTGAGATAGGTCAAGTCCGAGGCGGCGGACAGCATGTCCCGTCTTACCGCCTCGGCTCCCGATGCGCGTAGGTAAGGGGCGACCGTGTTGGTCAGGAAGGCGGCGCTCATCGGTCGTGCGTGCGCTCCGCCGAGTTCGTCGAGGATGTCGGCGATGCGGTCCGTCATGACTCTGACCATGGCCACGTCGCCCGCTCCGATCCGTGTCGTGCGTCCCGTCGCCGAGGACTCTTCCCGGTCGACTAGCTCGCGGAAGGCTGGAATGGGGAGCGCGGCACTGTAGAGGCTTGCCTGAAGGAACCTGCGGCGCTGGGGGTCCATGTCTGCCCTTCCGATAGAGACAAGTCCCTCCGCAGTGTCCCCCGTCAGGAAGTCCGGAACGCCCGAATCAGCCATCGGGGCTTCGAAGCCTGCTTCTTCGCTGGTCACTGGGCGCCCGAGCCTTCGCGACAGGGCTTCGAGGATGGCCGGCCGCGACGACGGTCGCGGCATGTGCCCCGCGAGCCACTTGCTCACGTTGTGCTTCGTGAACGTAGCCGACAGTTCCGCTTCACCTGCGGCGCGTGTAAACGCATTGGCGGCCTGGGGTTGCGTCCAGTCGGCTTCGGCAAGCAGTCCGGCAAGTGCCAAGTTTGGCTGACGGTCGCTCATGGACTCCTCCGGCACGGTTCGGGTTTCTACTCTTTCTACTTTCTCCCCTTCAACGACGGTACCCGGCAGGCGTGTTCCTGCGGTTGCGTAGAGGCAACGTCAGCGAGGGGAGAATCATGGACACGGTTTCGGTACGCGTACCGATCGAGCATGGGCGGGCGCCCGAGGAGCCGCCGATCGAGCGCAGGATTCGCGCGAGACACTGGGAGCTTCTTACCCCGGGAACGCGCCCCGTGCTCCTGGCCGTGAGGGATGGCCTTCAGCGCCAGCTCGACGAGGGGCCGCTCGCGGCCCCGCCCTGGGCGGCCGATCTCTTGCTGGAGCCCGTCCCCGTCGAGGGGTGCATGATCTGTGCCAGCTTCGCCCGAGTCCGGCTGGCCTCCCAGGGAGTCACCCGGCAGAACATGAATGACCAGATCGGCAACCACCCGCACCGCCGAGCGGCGGACTGGCGGCGGCCGTGAGCGAGCGCCGGGAAGGGGCTATGCCCGAGTGGGAGCCGCGTAAGGGGCTCTTCGCGGTCGACTTGGCCGGCCGCCTAGGTGTCGTAACTGATCGCCAGTTCGGCTCAGTCTTCTACCTGCGTCCGCCCGGTGGGGGCCGCGAGTGGGAGAGCACCGCGGATCAGCTCAGGGCGCCGACCGAGGCGGAGCTTCGAGCCGCGCGAGTGCTGTCGACGCCGGTTGGTACCGCGTGATGGCGACCAGGGTTTTCGGTTTCGTGGACCACGTCATCACGCAGCACCCGGACGGGGAGCGGACCCTAACGCTGCGCTGCATCCACCCGGACTGTCGTTGGACGGTCGCGCCTACGGCGGATGTCGACCGGGCCCAGGGCGACGCGATCAAGCACACGGCAGCCACGGGGCACGCGCTCTTCGCGCGGACCGCCGAGGACATGGCCGTAGTGGTGAGGCAGGCGTGAAGAACCGGTGGGCCTGGGAGCGCATCGTGTGGGCCCTCGGCGCCTTCGCTGTGTACGGCCTGTTCGGCTGGGCCCTTGTTGTCGCCGCGACGGGCGGCGCCCGGTGACCCCCTGAGACTTCCTGCCCCTGCCCGGTCGGCCGGGCAGGGGCAGGTAAGGCCCCGTCCCGAACGCGTTGCTTTGGACGGCTCACACGTTCGGGACGGGTCGCAAGTGCACGACAGCCGTGGGACAGGCCCTCGGCCGCACCCTGAGAGAGGCGAAAGCCGTGACGCTCAAGGACGCACTCACCCGTAAGGCTACCCCCCGGGGTGGCGACGACGACAACGGCGGACACGGGTCCGACAACACCGATATCGAGGGAGGCGACGGCAACGGCGGTAGCGGCTCCCCCGGCCACTGACCTACCGCTCATCCCCAACGGGAGCCCCTCGGCGTAGGCCGGGGGGCTCCCCTTCCCGTTAGGTTCGAACCATGCACCTCCTGGTTGTTGACTGGGACTTCTTCTTTCCAACACCGACGGCCGGCGCCCCCGTTGGGGAGGACGCGCGGCTGTACGCGTGGCCGGTTGCCGAGGATGCGATGCATGTCGAGGCGATCTGGCTCCGGCGCATCCGCGCCTTCCTTGCGGCGGAGGTGCCGTTGCCGTTCTGTCAGGGGTTTGAAGGGTTCTGGGACCGGTTCCACATTGCTCCCGATGCGAGAGTGTTCTATGCCGACTCGAACGCGTGGGCGTCCCAGGTCTTTCCATCCAACATGGGCGGGGACGGACCTTGGGAGTCGGTCCACCTGTACGACGCGCACCATGATTGCGGCTACCAACCCAACCACCAGACTTTTGATGAGTGGAAGAAGACTGGTCCGATCAGTGCCGAGAACTGGCTTCTCGCGCACTACTGGAACGGCTCTCAGGTCTTCGTTCACTTCCCCCCATGGCGGGAGGCTTTGACGCGGCCGAGTGAGCGGCCCCTCATCCCTGTGAGCATGACCATCGACGACGGCCAGGCGCCGAAGGTGACCTTCGACGCGGTGTTCCTGTGCCGTTCCGGAGCATGGGTTCCCCCATGGTGTGACGCCCAGTTCTCGGCGTTCCTGGCGGCTTGTCCGGCGAAGGCGGTCGAGGTGCCCCAGAACCAGTGGACTCACCCTCGGCCGGACGTGCGGCGCATGGTCGAGCTGGAGGGGCGGTTGAAGGCGGGCCAGTCGGTCTCTGAAGTGAGTAGGGCCCGCGGGCCCGTGTAAACGCAGAAGGGGCGGCCCGTTCGGGCCGCCCCTTCATTGTCTCAATGGGTGTACTGCGCTTCGAACTCGCACAGAAGCTCGAAGGACTTGCGCCCGGTCTTGCGCGCTACGGTGAAGTGGCAGCGCTCCCCGTACTTGGCGAGGAAGTAAGCGTCGCGGGCCTGGCAGAACTTCCGGCCCTCTTCCTCCCGGACAGCTCGGACCGCTTCCCTCTTGGCCGCCTCGGTGGCCTTCACGCCGGCCTTCACGTCCCTTTGGGTCCACCCGGCGGCCTTAGCCGCGCAGGAGGTCCCGAAGTAGTGATCCTCGAAGTCGTTCCCGTCAGCGTCCAGCTCGATCATCTGGACCGTGCCCCGCAGTTCCGGCCTTCCGCACAGCTCACACTGGGTGATCTCGTCCGTCATGCCGCCAACTCGAAAGATCTTCATCGATGTTCCCCTCTTGAGTTTTCAAGCCTGCCCGGTCGGGCCGGCCTCTCGCTGACAAGGGGAAGGCTAGCATCGTTTAAACAAGATTCCAAATGACAGCTTGGAGGCGACGAAGAAGGGGCCGGTCTCCCGGCCCCTTCGGCTCCGCTAGCCGTTCCTGACGGTCTCGCAGATGATGCACACGCACTTCTCGTCATGCAGGAAGGTGCAGGTATCGCTGGCGGGGGAGTGCCCCTTGTCGAGGATGGTTCCGCAGAACTGACAGAAGCTCAGGCAGTCTTCCTCGAAGTAGGTCCAGTGGTGGATGTCCTTACGGAGCGAAACGCTCATCATGCTTCCCTTCCTTGCCCCGGATTCCGGGGTTTCTCTCGCTGACAAGGGAGAAGGTAGCACTGTGTAAACAGGATTCCAAATCATAGTTACAGATCGAGAGGAAAGGGCCGGTTGCCCGGCCCCGAGTGGTTCGAGTGTTGGCCCCACGGGCGCCCTGTCAGTCCTCGGTGAGGCCCTTCGAGTGCTCCCACTCGGCCACCTGCCACGCATCCACGCGGACGAGCGTCACGCCCCAGGACGCCTCCCCGTACGCGGCCCGCACGGCGCGGCCGGCCACGGCTGCAACGTCGAACAGGGTCGGCGTCCGCACGGTCATGGTCCATTCAGTCCAGCCGTCGGCCATGTGCGCCGTGGCGCCGTAGTCGACCAGATGGCCCGTCACAATGTCGAGGGCGGCACCTTCTTCGGCCAGGTTGCGCCCCTGGTGCCGCACTCGGACAACGGCCTGATAGTCGCGCATGGTTTAAACCTTCTTTCTCGCTGACACGGTGAAGGGGCCGGTTTCCCGGCCCCCAGGGGAGGTTACAGAACGCCGAACCTCTTTGCTACTGCTTCGTTGTTTCGCTGCCCCCTGTCGCCCGTATTCCGGCTGAGCCATTCCGTCGGGGACTCACGGTTCAGGGGGAAGCAGAGCCAGCCATGCGTTCGGCGCTCAACTCGGAAGCCTGCGGTTTCGATTGCCTTCGCGAGACCTTCGGGGGTCCGCTTCACCTTTGCCATCTTCTCGCCCTTCCTTGGCACTTCTCTCGCTGACGAGGAAGACGTTACTAGTATTTGGAATTCCTGTCTAGCTGCCCGGGTTGGGGTGTTGTTGCTGTTGTATTTCGTCTTTGCCTTACCCCACGCCTCGGGTGCCCTGAGTGGGCGGGAGCGGGTTGGACCCCCCCTTGAAGTAAGTAATAGGCCCCCCATTGCTGGAGGTTGCTCACTTCAAGAGGGGACCTGTGGAGTCGACTACGTACCTCGGTACGCCCGTCGGGGCTCTCGCTTTCAGGACCGGTATTGAGGGAATTAGCCTCACCGCAGGGCCGGGTGTGTGTAGCTAGCTCCGGGGGCCGCTCGCCCACCCCTTCCGCAGGGGTACCGGTCCGGGCCTGCCTTCACCCGATCTGTCTAGCTACTTCGGTATGCCGTTCCCTCGCGGGCTTCTCTACCTTCCGGTGGCTGAATCCGGAGTCGGCTTTTGGTGAGGCAGAGCCGTTCTCATACTGCCAACTGCCTGGACTCCCCTGGACGTTACTCCTGGGGCCGCAGGGCGGTTTCCTGGGGCCGCTCTCCCTTGGCATGTCGTCTCCCTGGGGTGCCACCCCCCGGGCCGTCCTACGCGGCCACGACCAACCTCGGTCGTGCCCGACGGACGTTACTAGCATTTGGTAGTGCCGAGCAAGCTATACAATGGTGATCAACGCCACACGTTTACACATCTTCCAAGTCATAGTTTCAGGGCGTGCGGCCAGGAGTGCCGGCCGCACGCCAGGGGAGGTGAAGCGCGCCCCCGTAGGGGGCCGTTCAGGGGGTTCGCGGGCGCAGAGAAGGCCCCCGCCGCAGCGGGGGCCTGTAGGGGCTCTCAGGGGCTCGACGGCCCTATCGGACCGGGTAGGCGCGCACGTCCCATTCGCTGACCTTGACGTTCCATAGCGCCGGGCCGTTCTCGATCCAGTACATGCCGGCATGGGGGATCACCCGAGTGATCGTCCCGACACACCCCCTGTGGGGGCTGGACGCGAAGACGGGGGTTCCCACCTTCAGGAGCATGGCGCGGTACATAAGTCTTCCCTCCCGGCCCCCTGTGGGCCGTTTCTCGCTGACGAGGAAGACCATACTGAGATTTGGAAGCTATCGCAACGTTTAAACGACGAAGGCCCCGCCGAAGCGGGGCCAGGTTCAGGGCGAGAGTGGTCAGCCGCGCGCCTGCTCGTACGCCTCCCGGATGCTCGCGGGGACGCGTCCGCGCTCGCTCACGTCGTGCCCGTTCGCGCGGGCCCACTCGCGGATCGCGCTCGAATCCTGCGAGGGCTTCGCGGCGCCCATACGGCGGACCGGGGTGCGTCCACCGCCGCCCACCTTCCGGCCCGCGCCGACATAGGGGGCCAGAACCTCCCGCAGCTCCCCGGCGTGGTCGTCGGTCAGATCGATTTCGTAGTTCTTCCCGTCGAGGGCGAAAAGCACGGTCTGAGCGGCCTCGGAACCATCGAGGTCGTCCGTCAGGAGCGTGACAATCTTCTGGGCCATGGGAGATACCTTCTTCGCGAATTCAGGAGCGTCAGTGAACGTTTTACCAGCGTGGCAAGTACAGCCACAAGTGAGGGTTTGGGTTTGAAGGGGGCACGCGCGATGGTGCCCCGTCATGCACCACCCGAGCTTCACGGCGTAGCGGCTTCGCCGTGCGCCTTCATGAAGGCTCTTACGACGTCAACAGGGATGCGCCCGGTGTCCTTCACCGCGTAGCCGTTCCTCCGGCCCCACTCTCGGATAAGCGCACTGGAGTCGGTGGCCGCCGTGACGGCCCGAGGCTTCTCCGTGAGGGCCGCGAAAATGGGGGCTTGAACGGCCGGGGGCTCCCAGGCCGGCCACGGCTCATCAGGCATGGGCTCTTCGTCGTCCGGGCCATAGTCCGCCAGCTCGACGGCCAGGGGCTCCCGCTTCTTCAGAAGGTGCGTGAAGAGGTGAACGGCCAGGGGGACGGAGAGGGACGGCACTCCGTTGACCACGGGGGCCGGAACCGTTTCGGGTAGCGCGTTCGACCACAGGCTGTAGGCGAAGAACAGGCCAGCGAGGATCCACGGGTAGGCGGTGGCCTTCCACCCGTGGTCTCGGAGCCGGTAGGCGACCCATACGGCCACCGTGACGAAGCCTTCGACGATGAGCGGGTATACGGGGCTCAGCCCGTGGTTTCCGTCGCTCCCCAGGTAGACGCCCCGGAGGGCCTCATAGGAGAGGGTGAAGGCACCGGCCGCGATTCCGGCAACTACGGCCGCGGCGGCCTTATCGGTTCTATTCACTGGGTTCCCTTCCGGCCCAAGGGGCCGATTCTCGCTGACATTTGGAACCTAGCATTGAGTCCCTGTTAGTTTCAAGTCTTAGCTTCGCATTGAACGAGATAAGGCCCCCCTTTCGGGGGGCCTTCTGGCTACTTCTCGATCTTTACCCACTCGAAGCGGTGCGCCTGATGCGGGTCTTCGTTGCAGTGCTTGTGCCACTTGCAGACGAGCCGGTAACTCGGGTCTCCGTAGTGCATTGGTCTTCCCCTTTGATCGGGCGCCGGCCTTTCCGGCGTCTCTCGCTGACAAGGGAGAAGGTAGCACTGTTTAAACAAGATTCCAAATCATAGTTACAGGGGAACGAAAAGCGGCCCCCGAAGGGGCCGCCGGGCGGATCAGGCTATTTCCATGACCGTTCCGAAGGGGCAGATCGGCATTCCGACTTCGAGCCACTTAGCCGTGGTGCGGATGACGTATCCGCCGCACTCGCAATCCGTGGTGCACGCAACCTTGATCATGCGCGTGCCCTGCTTCTTCGGGCCCGAGGACGAGGGGGTCTCTTCCGGGTCGCCCTCGGGGTCTTCCGGCTTGGGCTCTTCCTTGGGCTGGATCGGCTTGCCCATCGGGTAGAGGGTGGCGTGATCGTAGGGGCCGAGTTCCTCGGCCAGGGCCGCCATCCTCTCCGCGAACTCCGGAGAGGCGACCGTAGCGGTCATCTTGCCCGTGAGGCCCAGGGCCTTCGCGGCCGTGGCGAAGGCCCCCTTGTGGCCAGACTTGCAGTCGTCGGCGGCGTGAACCAGTTCGTGGGCCAGGACATCGAGCACGCGGGGGGCGTCGCGCAGCTCGGGGCTGATGAAGATGTGATTGACGTCATCCTCGGAGACGCGTCTCGCCCAGCATTGTCCCAGGACCTTCGCGCTCTCGCGCTTCGCGCCGTAGCCGAAGCCGACGGAGACGTGAAGCTTCTCGGGGAGAGGGAAGCCGATCTTCGCGAATTCGGGGCGGAGAGCCTCGATCGCCAGGTGCAGCCACTCTTCGCGGGTGACTCGGCGGGTCGGAGCCTCCTCCTTTTCCTTGATCTTCGGGGCGTCGTAGGAGAGGCAGATCGAGCACGTCACGGGGGCTTCGGCTCCCTTGTACTTCGTCCCCTTGTTGGTCATGTCGCCGGTTCGGCAGAGCGGGAAGTAGAAGTCCTCTCCGCCTTCGAAGGTCTGGCGCTTGTGGATCTTGCCGCCCATGACCGAGATGACGTTCATTTCTTCCCCTTCGACATTCGGTGACCGGCTCTTCCGGCCCCCGTCTCGCTGACAGGAAGAACGTTACTCTCATTTGGAATCTGCGTCAACCGTTTAAACAGGATGGGCCAAGTGATAGGTTCAGGGCATACGAAAACGGCCCCCGCCGAAGCGGGGGCCGTGCACCACCTTCACCGTGTCAGCGAGAGAAGGGGAAGGTGCGTGACCGAGAGTACCGGAAGTCAGGTGGCGGGAGCCATCTCGGTCCGGTCCACGCAGACGGCGGAGTAGGCGTCCAGCTCTCTCCAGTCCGGCCGCAGGTGCCATGTTCCGCAACGCACCACTCGGGCCCCGTGGATGCCGCGCAGCGCGTCTACGTCCCGCGCGTAGACCAGCGAGCGGCTATGGGGGTCCAGGCCGGCCGCGCGGGCCCACTGTCGGAACTGCGCATGGTTGCCCGCCAGGACTACGACAAGCTCACTCACGTACGGCCCCCCGAACCCTGGACAGGTGCCGCGAGACGCGATCGAGGGCGGGGAAGTCTTCGGAGTTGAGCCGGTCTAGTTCCCGTTCAACCTCGTCCGCCTCCCTCTCGTCGAGGTACAGGCAGTAGGGGTGCCGCGTCCCCTTGCGGTAGGCCCTCACTCGACCACCCCCAGGCCGTAGCGGGCCGTGACGTCCTGCGTTCCGATGACACGGGTCACCGTGGTCTCTGCGTAATTCGCGGCGGAGTGCTGCCCCTTCATGCCGGAAAGGCATCGGGAGACCTGCTCGTCAAGCCGCTCTTCCGTGGGGGCTTCGATCACCCGAGGGAACTTCGGGTAGTAGGCGTGGGGGTTGTCGACGATCACGCGGAACATGCGGTGAACCTCCGGGTCTCAATGCCCGCTTCTTCAGCGAGAGTTGCGGTCATGGAAGCGCCGCGGCTTCCGTCGAGGATGAAGGCCAGACAGGTCACGGGCGCCTGGGCGACCATCTCGGCGTTGCGCAGGTAGCCGGCCCGCTTGCCGTGGCGCTCCCAGTTGGCGGGGAACCGCTTGACGTTCATGCCGGTCTCGGCGGCGTACCTGTCGGCTTGTGCGTCGGCCCCCGTGGGGCACGCGCCGTGAATCAGTAGCGCTTCGCTGTGAGGCGTCTTGGCCTCATACAGGGCCCGGAAGATCTCCCTTTCGATCGTCCGGGCGTCGGTCCAATTGCGGGACCCAGTGACGAGGATCAGCAAGAGGGGTGCGGGTCCACGTAGACCGGGATGGGAACGACCGTCGCCGAGTGGCTGCCACTCGGCCCCTTGGGGGTCGGGAGAGGCCGGGGAAGGGACGGCTTGGAGACGGACGGGGCACGCGGGGCAGGCGCGGGCGCGGGCCGGGGGGAGACGGCTGCACAGGCGCCCGTGCTGTCGCACGCGACTACGCCGAGGGCGAGAAGAGCGGCCAGGGCCGCGACGATGGTGAAGCGCTTCAAGAATCGGCCTGTTCGTCGTGCAGGGCCCGAAGGTCGACACCTTCAGGGAGAAGTCGATTGGCGTAGGCGTACGCAGTGCCCGAGGGAAGTCCGTCAGTGATCAGGGCCTCGAAACACGCCTGAGCGTTGTCGAGCGCTGCGCTAGTCGGCACGGGCGCCCACCCGGCGAAGGCCGGGGCCGGCATGGTTGGCGGCCTGGGCGTCACGCTTGACGACGCCGTTGTTCAGGACGCGAACCACCTTGTCGACAGCCCGAGAGAGCCTCATCGTCTCGGCCGAGGACAGCGGTTCTTCCCGGTCGTACCGCTTCGCGATCACCTGAGCGTCGAGGATGGGAAGGGCGCCGTAAGCGCGGTCGAGGTCCCAGAGAGCAACGATGACTCCTCCGGCCGTGACCGAGTTCCCGTCATCCTTCGTCGGAGGGTTCTCCCAAAGCTCGGGCCTGAAGAACGCCTTCTCGAAGAGTGCGCGGACTTCGGGGGACGTGTAAACGTACTGGGCCGAGTGATACAGGAACTTGTACCGCTCACGGCCCGCGTAGGACACGGCCACCTGACGGAAGTTCTTTCGAAGCTGCCCATCGGGATAGTCGGCCGTCACGTACGAACCCTCCTTCTCGACTACGTGCAGAAGGATTTCCTGACTCAGGTCCTCGGCGTCAATTCCGGGGTACTCATTGGCAACCTTGCGCGCGACGCTTTCGGCAATGCGCGTGTACTTCGTCCAGTCGATCATGCGTGCTCTCCTAAGCAGTCTTGAAGCCGTACGTCTTGCCTTCGACCACGAAGGATCCGTTCGGACGGATGAATACAGGGACGGGGGTAACGCGGTTCTTCTCGACGTATAGAATTCCGAAGCCTTGCGTCCAGTTACCCGAACCGGCGCGCAGATAGGTTGCGCTCTTGAAGCGCATCAAGTTGCCGACCTCGAACCCCCAACGCTCCTTGGTGATCCGACCGTTTACGCTCATGTGCTCATGCTGAATTCCGAGCTTGTGAGTGTGGCCGCAGATGACCGAGTAGCCCCATTTACGGGCGAGGGCGAGGGCCGTACCGCCGGGAAGGCGGGAACTGGCTCCTTCGTCGCCATGGGCTATCAGCCATCCGGGGGCGATCTCGTAAGGATCTTCATGCCAGTTGATGTCGTAGCGCTTGAAGTCGAGGAGGGATGGCACTTCGAGGGCCTTCAGGCCCATAAGGCCGGGGGCTCGGGTCCGCACGTACGTAAGGGGCCGGTCCATGTGATTCGACCGCTCGAAGTGAACCGGGCCCTGATAGACCTTCCGGAGCGGCTGGGCGAAGGCCCGGCCGAAGGTGTCGCAGTGCTGCTGAAGGTCGCCCTTATACTCGCCGGCCTGGCCGCGCGTCCATCGGCTGATCTGAGGGAAGTCGACTTCGTCGCCGACCGAGTGAATTTCGTCGGGCTGGTATTCACCGATGAAGTTGATTACGTTCCGAAGGGCCCGCTTATCGTGAAAGGGAATCTGCATGTCAGACAGGACTACGATGCGCTTCAAAGAGTTACGTCCTTCTCTCGAAGGGCGTCTTCGAGCTTCTTCAGTCGGATGTCGAGCATGGCCGCGTAGACGGCTAGGTCTTGGGCTTCTTCTCGGGCGTAAATGACCAGTTCAACCAGCGGCATGGTTTCGAACTTCTGGCGCCCGTCAGGCTCTTCGTACTGTTCGGCGCCGATGCCGAGGATCCGTCCTCGGCATCGGCGGATGAAGTTGCCTACTTCGTCGGCCAGTTCCTCGCTGGTCACTTGTGATCTCCCAGGTACTTGGCCATGGCGTCAGTCTTCTGACGCTCCTCGGCCGCCTCCCTGACAAATCGACAGAGCTTCATACAGGCCAGGACAACGGCGTTTTCCGCGCTCTGCCCCTCCTTCGGGGTCGCGTAGACCTCGGTCACGAAAGCCGACCCGAAGCGGCGCTCTCTGCGCACCTGAACTGTGATGCCGTACAGATCGTCCGCAACTCGGTAGAAGTAGCCGGCAGGAAGTTCGGGAGCCCCGAGGTCGGTAAGAGCGTTCTTCATTTCTTGATCTCCAGGAGTTCTAGAAGGGCCTCGGGGCCGTTAGCAAGGACGAAGCTGTTCACGTCGTGTCCGGCGGGCATGGGGCAGATTCGTGCGTTCTTGATCTGCTCGGCGACCTTCTCGGCGAATTCCATTCCCTGCCCCTTGTCGTCCGCGTCGGCGAGAATGTAGACAGCCTTATAGCCCTTGAAGCACCGCGCGAAGTAGGGCTTCCATGCGGAAACGCCACCGATTCCGATAGCCGGTACTCCGGTGAGGGTCGCAGCTATGGCATCGAATTCGCCTTCGCAGATGGCGATGTAGTCGGACGGGATGAGAAGCGCGGACGCGTTATAGATGCGCGGGAGGTCTCCAGGGACCGATCGGTATTTCGGCCCGTCACCGTCGCCGAGGCGTCGGAACCGAATGGTCGTCACTCCGGACCTAGTCAGGTAGGGGACGGCAATCATTCCCCGTGCGGATTCATGCCCCGGCAAGGGGTTTTCGACGTAGCCCAGCCTGTAGGAGGCTGCGTTGTCCTCGGACAGGCCGCGCTTCTTCAAATACGCCACGGCGGCGGGGCTTCTCGTCAGATCCGCTTCGTACCGTGCCGTAGCTTCCTCCAAGAAGCTTCTCAGCGCAGGATCGGGCACAAGGGAAGTCACGACATCCTTCCTGGTGGGCGATTACGTCGAAGCTGTCGCCCGAGATATCGCAAGCGAAGCACCGGAATTTGTTCTCGGCGGTGCAGACCGAGGCGGACGCGTTGCGATCCTCATGAAGGGGGCATTTGATCTTTAGCCACCGATCACCTTCGGGGACATCGGCGGCTCCGTAGTGCTCTAGCACTTCCGCAATCGGCGGCTTTTCCATCCCACCCTCACATTCCAAATATTAGTTTCGGACGGGTGGCGGAATCAATGAGCGGGATAGACCCGTATCCGCGCTCCCGGATCCTGGCCGAGTTCGGCGTAGACCTTTCGCGCGCCAAGGATGACCACCTGGGCGTCGTCCTCGAAGGCCCCGCCAGCCTTCAGGCCGTCGAGCGTGGAGCGACACAGCTTGTCTACGTCCGGGTACTTCGCCGGATGCACGGGAGCGTCCGGCCGGAGCTGATCGGCGTAACGCCCAGTCCGGTAATGGGACTTGGGCCGCTTAAGCCTGAACGTGGCGAAGACGGCTACACAGGGCCATGGCCCGAAGGTGTGGTTCAGGGCCTCACTGGCAATGGCTGCACGCCAGGGCTTGACCTTCTTCGAGGACTCCACCATGCGGCCCCCGCCAACGTGCCGCTTACTGCCCTGGGGGGCCGGGGTGCCGATCACGTCTATCTCGATCATCCGACGAGCCTCATTCGCTCCATGTCGGCGTCCAGGTAGAGGATCATCTGCCCGGACGCGTCAGCCTTGCCCGTACGGTTCTTCACGACGGAAACACCCATCTGGCGAGAGCCGTCGTCGCCTATCCGGTGAAGGGTGAGGACCATTTCCGGTACACGGCCAATCTGCCCCTTGATCTGGGACAGCGGCACCGGCTGGTTACCGTCGTTGCTGTCACCCTTGACGTGGTGCAGGGCGACCACGCAAGCGCCCGTCTCGCGGGCAAGTTCGTGCAGGTACTCACAGACCTTTTCCAGGGCAACGTAGGAAGAACTGTCGCCCTCGGCGTCCGGCACGACGTTCGACAGGTTGTCGACGATGATCAGCTCGGGCCACATGCCGTACGTGATGGCAAACGCCTTCAGTTCGGCTTCAAGGTCGTCGATCGTGAGCGACGCGGTGAAGTCCCAGCGCAGGTGGTCGAAGCCGTCCAACTGGGCTTCCACGGCTCGGGTGTTGCCGCGCTCCATCGCGTTTTCGATGTCTCGCGTCGACCACCCGCTGACGTTCGCGGCAGCCCGAACGAACATGGTCTGGGGGTCGGTGTCCGCGCTGAAGTAGAAGGCCGGCACGCGCGCGTGCAGGGCGAGCGCCATGCTCAGGGCCGACTTACCGACCCCGGGCGCAGCGGACACGATGGTGAACTGTCCTCGGCGGAAGTGCACCGTGTTCGCGGCGAAGGTCTTGAACAGGGTCGGGAGGGGCTCGCCGGTCTTTCCGGCGTCGCCCTTTGCTCGAACAATGGTGTACAAGGGCGCTCCTCTCGGAGGTAGTTACGCGGCCGTCCAGATGGGCAGGGGAGCGCAGTTGCGGTAACGGCTGGATCGGAAGTTGCCGGTAGTGGCGATGAGTCCGCGCTTCGCTGCGCGGCGCATTACGGGACCGAGGGCGCGAGGCTCGCGCGGCTTGATGAGTCCGGCGTCCCACAGGTCATCGGTGGTGAACTCGGCCATGCGGCCGGACAGTTCGGCCACGAAGCCGAGGGCGTACGCCTTCCATTCGGCGTCCGCGTTTGCGTCGACCTGGGCGATAGCCGCGTCACGGGTCTTCTGGGCGTCGAGAGTGCTAGGCATGATGTCTCCGCGGGTTGGTTTAAACGGGGCGTGAAGAGGGCGCGTTGGGAGGCCAGTTGGCCCGGCAGTCGCGCCCCTGCCGTTTCAAATATGAGCTTCGGGCCTACTTGATGAACTCCAGCGAGCACGCGTCCGGGGTGCCCTGGGGGGCCGGGCAGGCCCACGCCTTCCAGTTGCCCGGCTTGTTCCTGTAGGGCTTCTCCAGGAAGCGCTTCGTGCCGTGCGGGCACGTCGGAGGGGTGCCGTACGGGGTCGCGGGAGCGGCCTGGGCCTGGGGCGCGGCCGGGCTGCCGGCGTAGCTCGCGGGGTGCTCGACAGGGCGGGCGCCGAGCTGGGCTCCGAGGGTCTCTTCGGCACGAAGGGCCGCGGTGGCTTCGCCGATCAGCGCACTGATTCCGGTCTTCGCGAAGCCGTCGAGCTGTTCGACCAACTCGGCCTGACTGGCGGCCTTGATGACCACCCACGTCGCGTCGTGGCCGCCGTGCGCCTTCAGCGTCACGGTGAACTTCTCGGGGTTCTCAGACATTCACACTCTCTTCGTAGGGGTACTGGCGCGCGTCGACTCCGTTGAAGTCGCAGAAAGGCCGGACCGTGCAGACTCGGCACGCGTCACCAGGGTTGGGAAGGAAAAGGCCGAGACGAACGGCCTTGTCCATGTTGCGGAACCAGCGGGTGACCTTCTCCAGCGTGTAGTTCTGAAGGTTCCACGGGTCGGTAGGGGCGTTGTTCTTCGCCATGAAGAAGTCGCCAAAGCCCGGCTTCTCGCCGAACATGTCGTTCAGTGCATGGTCATAGATGGCGAGCTGAAAGGCCGTGTCGGGAAGCTTGGTCCCCGTCTTCAGGTCCCGTACCCGAAGGTGCCCGTCCGGGTACTCCACAACCTGATCGATGAATCCCCGGATCTCGATACCGCCGAGGTCAAGCGTGAATGGAAGTTCGACCGCCGGCTGACCCTCGATCGGCTCCCAGATTCGTTCCGTGGCCTCGATCGCATACTCGAAATACGCTTCAACCTGAGCGCGCCCGCGTTCGCGACGCCGCTTAATATCGGTCTCAGACTTCGTGACACCCCCGGTAAGCCATCGGGAGGTATCCGGCTCGACTGCCAGGGCGGCGGCCATGTCCCGTTCCCATGCTTCCTCGAACCATGCCGCCATCGCCTCGGGCCCATAGGCGCGGTGGCTCTTCTCCCAGCGCTCTACCGCTTCGTGGTAGGCGGTCCCCTGAACAAACCAGGCTGCCTGTTTTTGGGGGGCCCGCGCGATCTTCTCTAGCCGGTACGCCTCGCCGCAGCGGACGAAGCTCGAATACTGCGATACGGAGCGATGGGCCACGTTCACGCGCCGTTAGGGGTGGGGTTGTCCATGGCCAGGTTCTCGATCTCGCCGAGGAGGGCCGCCCAGGTCATGCCATCGAGAAGCTTCCGGATGATGCCGTTGGGAAGGTGGACAGTCGTGCCATCCACGTTCAGCTCGACCACGTTGCGCCTGATCCCGTAGTGGTAGACGGGACGCACGGTGACCGGGCGGCCGTCGGCGTCGGCGAAGTTCATGGCGGCGGTGTTCTTCGAGGCATCGAAGGCAGTCACGCGCATCCCTCTTTCCAAATGTGAGCTTCAGGGTAAACAGAAGGGGCACCCTCAGGGGGTGCCCCACAGGTTTTAAGTTGTCGTACTGCTAGTCGAACACCCAGGCCACACTGGTGTATTCGTCGCCGTGCCCGCATCCGAGAGTGTCGCTCTCGTAGCCCCTGAGCGGTATGGCCCCGATGGGCCACATCTCGCGACTCACGTCGTAATCGTCTTCGTCGGCATTCGTGTTGCAGAAGGAGAACTCCAACCTCGTCCCGTTGGCGTACCTGAGACGCGCAACAGATATGACTTGGGGTACGTCCCACAGGATATCTACGCCCTGAAGGTCTTCCCCCGCAGTGTTGAGGTCGACCCCTTTAGAGCTATCTACGAGCATGGACATTTCCCCGAGCTTGTTTCCGCACAACCAACCTTGGGGTCGGTTTTCTCAGTCTATCTGGAGTCGCTCATTCCGCAACCATGTATGTGAAGGTTTCAGCACATGCGTTACCCCTTCGTGATCTGATCCAGGGAACGCGTAGGAACTTAGGGTTGCCTTATTAGGCGGCGAGATTCAAGATCTTCCGGATGCGATCCGTCAAAGTCTTTCTGGGGATGCCCAGTTCGCGACTCATGGCCGATATGGAGACCCCGGCGGCGCACATCTCGCGGATGCGAGAGTTGTTCATCTCTTCGAGCAAGATCACGCGGAAGCGTCGGGCCCTGCGAATCTCATCCGGGGTCATGCCGCCCCAAATGCCGAAATCCTCATTCTCGCCCAACTCGGCACATTCGACTCGCGCAGGGCAAAAGCCGCACGCCTCCTTCGCGGCTTCGGCGTCTTCACCCTTCCCCGAGAACCACAGGTCAGGATCAGCTTCACAGGGGTGCAATATTTCCTCGCTTAGCCGGGTGATATTCCGTCGCGGTATTACGCACACCCCCGGCCCGAATGGGCGGTTCTTCTGTGGCATCCCCCGCTGACATGTATATCTTCACTCGACACCCCTGGCGGAGTCAAATGATAGTTTCAGGAAGCAGAAAAGCCGCCCTGGTAAGGAAGGCGGCTCGGCTTGTTTAAACGGACTTGGACCCTTGGGGGTTGGGCGTCTTTATTACGGGCTCAGAATCCGCATCCGGGTCGACGCGGATCAGGTTGGTACCGTCGGAGGGGCGGCGCTTCGAGTAGTACCACCCGCCGGTATTGCTCGCCGGGTTCGGAACCTGCTCGCGGTTGTAGCAGACGACTACATCGGCTTCCTTGATCTCCGCTAGCCACTTATCGAGCATTCGCTCCTTAACCTCGGGAAGCGTCTCTCCCTGCTCGCGGCGGGAGAATAGGCGGAGCATAGCGTTCGGGCGCGCCTGAGCGTGACCGGCCTTTACGGTCCACGGAATGTACTTGCTGTGGTCCGGGCGCTTGCTCGTTTGCTTGGAGTCGCGGAGCTGAAGGTAGACGGCACCTCGGGTGACTCCGTACATCTCCGCGATTTCGTCGTACGTCATGCCTTTGCTGCGATGATCGCGCAGGACGTCGGATGTCGGGAGGCGTCTGGGGGCCGGCATCGCTGGGACCCTTTCACGGAGGTTGGTCGGTTGTTGATCAAGGTAGCAGGCGGGTGGAAGCTGTCAACAACCTCAGCTGTCTAGCTTCAATCACAGTATAGGTGCGTAGAGCTTCAAGGGTTGTACGGCGGATGAATAAATCTTAGCTTGACCTCGGTCTCAATTCGGAAACCTGTTCGACGACCCCGCTCGAACAGCCCTTGACGCCCCTCCTGGGGCCTCCTATGTTAGGGCGTAAGAGCTGCGTTTCCGCAGGTCAGGGCGCTGTTTCTGGTTGAACTCGAACATGATGCGGGTCGCGCTCGCGTAGTACGTGAACGCCACGATCACCGCCTCCACCCCGTGCTCGGCCCCACCGAGGCCCAGCGCGAGCACCAGCCCCAACACGTTCGTCAGCACCGACATCGGCGCCACCAGCGTGTCGATCCGCAGATTGCCGTAGTCCCACGAACGCAGCGTCAGCCTCCGCGACTCCGCCACCCGAGACCGGTGCTCCGCGGCCTCCCGGTCCTCCGCGGCGAACGCCCTCACCGTGTCCATGTTCATCAGACTGTCCGCGACATGCCCCGACACCCGGGCGATCGCCTGCTCGCGCTGCGCCACCAGCACCTGGCGGCGCCGGATCAACGGCGCCGCGCACAATCCCGTGAACACGATCATCGCCAGAAGCCCCACCACGAGCATCGGGTCGTACTGCCACAACACCACGGACGCGAACAGCAACGGCAGGAAACTGCCCATCACCGAAAACGTCAGCGTGTCCACGAACTCCTCGAAACGAGAAGCGAAACTCAACACCCGCTTCGTCAGCGACCCGGCGAAATTGTCATGGAAGAACGCGGCGTCCTTCGCGAACAGCTCGTCCATACCGACCACGTACAGCTGCTCGATGCCCCGCGCGTCCAGCCGGTTCAGACAGTGCAGCCCCACCCGCCACAACGCCTCGGCGGCGAGCAACACACCGGCGAACCCCAGGACATAAGGCAGCATCGACCCGACCCGCGCCGCCTCCCCGCCGTCCCCCGCGATCCGCCCGACCAGCTTCGCCACGACCAGCGGCGCGATGTAATGAATCCCGATGTTGCCCAGCGCCGGCAGCAACATCGCCGGCAGCGTCAACCACCGCAGCCGAACCAATTCCCGTCCATAGCACCGAAGTGCCAGAAGAACCGAACCCTTGCTCGGTAAACCTTCGTGCGATTCAGGCGATCCCATACCCAACCCATTGTTGTCTTCCCGAAAGGCCAACAATCGGATTCTCCCGCGCCCCCACCCACCCGGTCCAAGCCTTTTCCACCCGCTGCCCGACCTCACAGGCGAAGCCACATGACCAGCCCGACGGCAGATGCCACGCTCGCGGGCCGGTACATCGCGCGTTCGCGTTCCTCGGTACGCATCAGTCGCTGTTCCACCAGGGCCGCCATGCCGAGAATCCCCCGGCCCCGGGCTTCCCCGAAAGGCGGACTTCCGGATCGGTCCGGTGTGCGTCCGAGCCGCATGACCCGCCGGGCGACTCCCGGTCGCTACGGTGGCGGACATGACCCACACCGAATTCTGGACGTCGTCGCCGGACCGGATCGTGCAGGGGAGCGGCACCTGCACGATCACCATCCTGGAGCCGCCGTTCGACGTCTCCGCGACCGAACTGCCCCCGCACGACCCCGTACGCGCGCGCCGCTTCGCCGAGGAGTTCCCGACGGTGGACGCCGTTCTGGGAGAGCTCCCGGACCGGCCGGCGGGTGAGTCGCCGTACCTGGAGACGCGGGCCGACCTGGAACTGATCAGGGTCGGCTGCTGGGGAAACGTCACGGCCATCTCCGATCCGGCCTTCGTGGACAACGGCAACGACGAGCCGCTGCTCGCGCTGACGGAGGAGCTCCACCAGCGGTACCCGCACGCACGGATCGTCGGGCGGGCGGAGGTGGACTGCGGGGAGGCGCACACCGAGGACGTCATCCGGCTGCCCGGCGGGTTGCTGTTCCACGCGTCCGGCTGGCCGACGATGGATCCGTGGAAGCTCACCGGGGACCCGCGCGCCGTCGTCGAGGCGTTGGGCATTCCCGACGACGTGCTGGCGGACCTGGACCTCGATCTGGACGAGGAGCCCGAGGACGTCGAGTGGAAGGCGCTCGTCGCGCTCGGGCTCGGGCAGGCGGACCCGTGGCTGTGGCGCCACCTGGACACGTCGGTGTTCCGGGTGCGGCACACGGAGGCGTACACGCTGACGATGGAGGAGCTCTGGTTCATCGGCGGCTGAGCGCGTCGCACCGCCCGAACACCCGCGGATGACAAGTGAATCGGGCATCCAAACCCCCAACGCACAAAAGATTCACCGAAGTTCACCGACCCGCCCGAACAAATGCCCGGCTGACGCGTCACGGCACGCAACGATGGAGGCTTACGCGGCGCTTACGTCACGGGGGCCTCAAGCGCCGCCCCGAACCCCTCTGCGCCCCCCACAACGACGAGGGAATGAACAACACCTTGAACCGATCCATACAGGCGTCGCGCGGATGGCGGCTGATCGGCCGCTTAGCGGCGGCATGCGGCCTCGCCGGGGCGATGACCCTGACCGGTCTGCCCGGCTCCGGCCTCGACGCGGCGAGCGCCGCTCCCACGACCGTCAAGATCGGCGGGCAGCGCTGCGACACGAAGCACCTCGGTCGCCCGTACGCGACCACACCGCGCAACTCCGGCTTCCCCGACGACCCGACCGGCAACTTCGCCGTGTGGGCGGGGGACCCGAAGAACTACAACTACGACCTGCCGGGACAGGCGTACGACGGCCTCGGCGCGCCGACGGAGGCGCAGAAGACCCAGGCCCGCTCCCAGGACCCGGACCCGAAGAAGAACTGCGACAAGTGGTCGAAGATCGCGGCTGCTTCGGGCAAGCCCTCCGACAAGGCGATGGAGATCTACGCCCGTTACCTCGCCAACAAGGAGGGTCTCTCCTTCAAGCACTGGTTCGACAAGCGGTACATCCGCAACGAGACCAACAACCACAAGGGTTCCTCGTTCGAGCGGCGCCTCGTCAAGGACTTCCAGCTCGTCGGCCCGGACTGGCTGTGCGAGGTCAAGGTCGAGGTCTTCGACGAGAACGGCAAGAAGATCGCCGAGCGGCGGTACGACGCCTACAACCAGAAGACGAAGGAGTTCAACGAGTTCAAGTCGAACTCCAAGCTGCGCAACGACCAGTTGAAGGTCGACCGGATGATCGCCGAAGTGAAGAAGGACCACACCTTCCGCTTCAACGGCGGCAAGACCTTCACCAAGGGCGAGCGCGGGAAGATCGACCGGTTCAACCAGGAACTCGAGCAGTCCCGGGGCAAGGCGAACCAGGTCCGCGGCTTCCAGCGGCAGTACAACGCCATCCCGCAGACCAAGCCCATCCGCGGCTACTCGCAGTACGACAAGTGGTTCGCCCCCGGCTGCGCCGGCGCGACCGCGCAGTCCGCGCAGGCGGCTCCCGCGAGTTCGTGCGGCACCCGCGGCCCGGCCAACGACCGCATCAAGGGCTCCGGCCGCACCCTGGACGAGGCCAAGCGCATCCAGGCCGAGGCACGCCGGTTCGACACCCGCGGCACCCTCCCCAGGGGCGGCCCGGGCGGGATCGACTTCACCACCCTGGAACTGCGGTACGTCGGCGGCCTCGAAAAGGGCAAGGGCATGGCCTACTCCATGAAGGCCGACCTGATGCCCGACCCGGACGAGACCCCGGGCTTCGGCGGCGAGGCGAAGATGACCATGGCCTCGGACGCGCTGTTCACCTGGCTGGCGCTGACGCCGGACAGGATGTGGGTGAACCTCAACCCGGACCAGCCGGACACGATCATGGACAAGGAGTTCGCCAAGACCGACGCCGGCCGCGTCCTGCTCCAGGCGGACATGGAGATGAAGCGCGACTTCGGCCGGGCGATGGACCCCGAGACCGCGGTCGGCGACCGCTTCTGGGACTCCCTCCCGCGCAGGAACGGCTTCCCGTGCCTGCACTCCGGCCGCTACTGGATCGAGCCCGAGCCGGCGAAGGTCCGTGAGCAGGACGGCGGGCTGTACATCCTCGACGCCCCGCTGAACGTGAAGTCCGTCGCCCAGGACTACGACACCCCGGGGCCCGGCAAGGGCTGCGACCTGACCCAGGCCGAGATCCGGCAGGGCCAGGCCAGCATCGACACCATGCTGACCCCGATCGTGAAGAAGCTCGTCAACGAGGCGCCGAAGTACGCCGACCTGCGCCGCGTCTACACCTCCCGGGTCGCCGCGGAGTGGATCCGCGAGCAGGACGCGCGCAAGGCGTCCGACTTCCGCCCCGTCATCAACAGCAACGACGTCTCCCGGTGGCCGCTGCGCGCCCCCAACGCCGACTGGGACAAGAAGACCGTCTTCGACGAGATGGTCAAGTCCTTCAAGGAAGGCGACTTCAAGTACGAGCTGAAGTACGGCGGCGAGGTGGCCGTCTACATGATCGGCGGCGTGGACTTCACCAAGGCCCCGAAGCGGAACATCTCCCAGACCCGGTTCAACGTCGAGAACCGCACCCTGGACACCACCACCAAGACGTCCCTGCAGTCCGACGACACGTCCTACCGGGACACGGACATCGCCTACGCGGGCGGCGACGCGACGGGTGACACCTCGGGCGGCGGCGATGACGACGACCCGACGCCCACGCCGACACCGCACCCGACCGGCACCCCGCAGCCGACCGGGACCCCGGCCCCGACCACTCCGGCGCCTGCCCCGTCCACGCCGGGCACCGTGCCCACGACCCCGCCGGCCCACGACCCGGACGGCGGTCTCGCCGACACCGGCTCCGGCACCCCCGTCGGTCTGCTCGTCACCGTCGCCGCCTCGCTCGCGGCCGCCGGCGGCGCGCTCACCTGGTGGATGCGGCGCCGGCGCCGGGAATCCGCCCACTGACGCCGACGGACACCACCTGAAGTGATGCCGCCCCACCGCGGCAGGGTCCCGCCTCCCCGCAGCGTCGGGGGGCGGGGCCTTTCGCATGGGACGGCACGAAACGGTATGACACGGGTGCGGGCGGGGGCCGATACACGGCAGGACCGGCCACGTACCGCAGAATCTGTCACCGAGACCAAGCAAGGAAAACGGGGAGTCACAAGATGCGTGTGGTGCTGACGACGTACGGGTCGCGCGGGAGCGTCGAGCCGATAGCGGCCCTCGCGGCGCGCTTGGTGGAACTCGGCGCGGAGGCACGGGTGTGCGCGCCGCCGGACGAGGAGTTCGTGCGGCGGCTGGCCGAGCTCGCGGTGCCGATGGTGCCGACGGGCAGGCCGGTACGGCCCCTGGTGACCACGGTGACGCCGGGGTCGGCGGCGGGTCTGGCGGAACGCGCGGCGGAGCTGATGCGAGCCCAGTTCGAGACGGTCGCCGCGACGGCCGAGGGAGCCGATGTGCTGGTGGCCACCGGCCCGTTGCCCGCCGTGACGGGCGCCCGGTCGGTGGCCGAGAAACTGGGCATCCGCTACCTCCACGCGGGCCATCAGCCCGTCAGCCTGCCGTCGCCGCACCAGCGGCCGCCCGCGCGCCGGGGCCAGCCGCTCCCGGCGGACGCGACCGACAACCAGGCGCTGTGGGACGAGGACGCACGGATCGCGAACACGATGTTCGGCGACATGCTCAACACCCATCGGGCGGAGTTCGGACTGCCGCCCGTGGACGACGTCCGCGACTACGCCTTCACCGACCACCCGTGGCTGGCCACCGACCCGGTCCTCTCCCCGTGGCGGCCGACGGGCCTCGGCGTGGTGCAGACCGGCGCCTGGCACGTCACCGACGAACGGCCGCTCCCCGCCGACCTGGTGGAGTTCCTCGACGCGGGCGCGCCGCCCGTCTACGTCGGCTTCGGCAGCATGCCCATGGGCGTGCTGCAGCACGTCGCCCAGCCGGCCGTCGAGGCGATCCGCGCCCGGGGCCACCGCGCCGTCGTCTTCCGGGGCTGGGCCGACCTGACCCCCGTCGACGACCGGGACGACTGCTTCGTCGTCGGCGAGGTCAACCACCAGGCCCTCTTCCGGCGCTCCGCCGCCGTCGTCCACCACGGGAGCGCGGCCACGACGACGACCGCCGCCCAGGCCGGCGTTCCCCAACTGGTCGTCCCCCAGGGAGCGGACCAGCCGTACTGGGCCGAGCGCGTCACTCACCTCGGCATCGGCGCCGCCTACGACGATGCCGTTCCGACGGCCGACTCCCTGGCGGCCGCCCTCGGCACCGCCCTGACCCCCGAGACCCGGTCCCGCGCCATCGCGGTGGCGTCCGGCCTCCGCACCGACGGGACCACGGTCGCCGCCAAGCTCCTGTTCGGCACCACGAGCTGACTACGGCAGCCGGTCCCGCGCCCACCACGCGGGACCGGCGTACGAGCGGGTGCGCCGGCCGCGTGCCGTCTCCCGGCACGCGGTTCCTCGGTCAGCTGCCGTCGAAGAGATCGGCCGACCGGGTCGGCGTCAGCGTCACGTGGTCGAACGTGACGACGCAGCCGTCGCCGACCGGGGACTGGACCGCGAGTCCCACCCGCAGGTCAGGTGCTGCGCCCAGACTGAACTGCCGGGCGAGGCGCCAGGAACGGCCGTCGGGCGAGGAGTGGAAGGCGAAGCCGTCGTCGATGAGGCTGATCCGCAGCCAGGCCGATTCCGGATCGAGGGGCTGCCCCACCGCGTCGTCCGAGAGCCCTCGGGTGACGACCGAGTACACCGCGGGCCTGCCGTCGGGCGACTGCTCGAAGGTGAGTTTCGCCCACACGTCCGGCGACGACCAGACGAGGAGGGCGCCGGCGTCCCACGGCGCCCGGAAGCCGACGCGGAGACGGGCCGAGAACTGCCAGTCGCCCGGTGGCGGGGTGAGGAGCGCCCGCGCCGCGTCGTCCCGGACCTCGCCCGTCAACGGGTTGGTGAAGACATCGGTCCCCGCGTGCGCCTTCACGGTCAGCACACCGGCGTCGACTCCGAGAGCGGCGGGGGCCACCGCCCAGTTCCGGCGGTCCATCAGGGGGGTCGCGAAGGTCATGGGGCCCACTCTGCCGACGCCGCGGTCCCGGCTCAAGGAATTGCCACGAAGGTCCAACAACTGGCCCGGAAGTCCAGGTCCCCCTGCCGCCGGAAGTTCGGTGCACGGACCCGATCGGGTGAGGGCCGGGCCCCTCGAAGACCCCTGCCCGCGACTCTCCTTGTAAGAAGATCGGATTGATGAGTGTAGGGGCGGGTGAGATGGGGGAGGACGCGTGTGGGCGCCCGTGAAGGCGCGCTCCAGGGGCCCGGGAACCGGGCCGCTGAGGAATTGACCAGAGGAACGAGCATGGCCAGCGGCACTGTGAAGTGGTTCAACTCCGAGAAGGGGTTCGGTTTCATCGCCCAGGACGGCGGCGGTCCGGACGTCTTCGCCCACTACTCCAACATCTCGGGCAACGGCTACCGCGAGCTGACGGAGGGCGAGGCCGTCACCTTCGACATCACGCAGGGCCAGAAGGGCCCGCAGGCCGAGAACATCGTCCGCGGCTGAGCTCCGGTCACCCTTTTCCTTCCGACGGCGCCCGCACCTCGTGCGGGCGCCGTCGGCATGCCGGGCCCGCTCCCGTCACGCGCCGGACGGCCGTCCCGTACCCGGGGGAGGGCGGAGGCGGAGGACGACGAGGGCGGTGTCGTCGGTGCTGCCCGTCGGCGGCAGCAGGCTGCCGAGGAGGACGTCGGCCAGCTCGTCGGGGGCGGCCGTGTGGTGCCGCGCGAGGGTGCGGGTGAGTCTGCCCAGGCCGGTGTCGATGTCCTCGTGGCGGCGTTCGACCAGTCCGTCGGTGTAGAGGACGAGGACGGAACCGTCGGAGAAGGCGGTGCGGGCCTGGGGACGTGCCGAATGCTCGGGGTGGGCGCCGAGCGGCGGGTCGGTCGCCCGGTCGAGGAGGACCACCGTGCCGTCCGGGTGGCACAGCGCCGGCGGGGGATGCCCGGCACAGCTGTAGGTGAGCGTGCGGGAGCCCCAGTCGATGAAGACGGACACGGCAGTGGTGGATTCGGCGCCACCGGTGTCGCGGACGTACAGATCGAGCACGTCGAGCGCCTGCGCCGGACCGTCGGCGGCGCGCGACGCGGCCGACAGGGCGCTCCGGAGCTGCCCCATCACGCCGGCGGCCCGCAGTCCGTGGCCGACCACGTCACCGACGGCGACGGCGGTCCGCCCGGGCAGGTCCACGAGGTCGTACCAGTCTCCGCAGACGTTCAGCGCCTCGGTCGCGGGCCGGTAGCGCACGGCGGCCTGGTGCCGGCCCAGCGGCCGGGGAATGGGCAGCATCGCCTCCTGGAGGTGAAGGGCCACCTCGCGCTCGCGGGCGTGCGCCCGGCGCAGCCGTTCGTTGACCTCCTGCAGCTCCCTCGCGCGGCTGTAGAGCTCCGACTCCAGCACGTGCGCGCGGCCCCCGTCACCGCCGTCACCACGGGCCCGGATGAGCTCGGTGACCTCCTCCACCCGGTGCACCAGCAGCACCACGGAGCCGTCGGGCGCGAGAACGGGCGCGTTGACCGGGCTCCAGTACCGCTCCCGCCACTCACCCGGCCGATCGGGATGCTCGACGTCGTAGCGCTGCAGCGCCATGCTGTCGCGCTCCCCGGTGGCCACCACCCGCTCCAGGGAGGCCCGCAGGTTGCGCGTTCCGGTCGCCGCCGGGTCCTCGGGATTGTCGGGGAACACGTCGAACAGGTACCGGCCGACGATCTGCTCGCGCGTATGCCCCGACAGGGACAGGTACGCCTCGTTCACGTCCGCGTAGACGAGGTCCGGCGTCAGCAGCGCGACCGCACTCGGCGTCGCCTGAAAGACCGCCCGATAGTCGATCCCCGGTCCCTTCACCGTCCACCTGTCCCCGCGCCGCCGCTGTGGCCCTGAGGCTCTCCTTCACCCTAGGCGCGAACGTGAGCGACGGCCTCCGGAGCTGGGCCTTTCGCATCGGACCCGTTCGGACGTGGTCGGACCCGGGCGGACATGGTCCGACGTGGTCCGACCGTGTCCGACCTCGGCCACTCCGGGCGGGCGGGCGGTGTCGGGCGGGTGTTCGTCCGTTCGTCGTGAAGGGTGGTTCCTCCGTGCACCGCGCCACCCGCGAGCAGGGCAGCGCGTTGGGGTTGCCGTGACGCCCGTGCAGTGACGGTTCTGCATTGGGGACCTGCAGGTTTCTGTGCCGCTTCCCCGTCCTTGGGCTGGTCGGCGGCGTCCGGTGACCGAGCGACGACCTGGATGGTGGGCAGTGCCGGAGATGTGGACGCGCGGCGATCGATACGACGCCCGGCTCGTGGACCGCTTTCCGGGCGGCCACACCCTCGTCGGACGCGACCGCGAACTGGCGGTACTCCGGGACGCCCTCGCCGGGCACCGCCTGGTCACCGTGACGGGGGCGGCAGGCATCGGAAAGAGCCGGCTGGCCCAGGCGGCCGTCGCCCCCTCCCCGCAAGCGCCCCGGCCGCCGACGACCGTACGACTCCGCTGGCACGACGGCGTCCCCGTGGGCCGCCGCGCGCTGACGGCCAGACTCGCCCGGTACCTGAACGCCCCCGCCCCGCCCCCGGCGTCGACGAACACGTACCTCGCGTCGGTCGTCCGCGCCTTCCCGCCCGGCGACGTCCTGCTCCTCCTGGACGACGTCGACCCCGTACACACCGAGTGCATCGGCCTCGCTCAGGCACTGCTGATGGCCCTGCCGTCCCTGCGCATCCTGGTGACCGCGCGCCACCCCCTGGGACTCGGGGACGAGAAGGTCGTACGTCTGGGGCCGCTGCGGGTCGAGCGGGGAGGAGCGGAGGGAGAAGCGGACCAGGGGGACGAGGGGACGCCGACGGGGCCTGTACCGGAAGGTCCCGCGCCGAGCGGGGCGGGGCCCGACGCGGAGCCGGGTTCCGCGTCGACGTCGCCCTCCGCATCCGCCTCCACTCGCTCTCCCGCCGCGGCGTTCCTCCTCTCCCGGGCACGGGAGCGCGGATGGAGCGGCGAAGAACCCGATCCGGCGGTCGTCGCCCGGGTGTGCGGACTGCTCGAAGGGGTACCGCTGGCCCTCGAACTGGCCGCGGGCCGACTGGGGGAGTGGACGATGGAGGAACTGGCGGACCGCATCGCGACCGATCAGTGCGGGCTGGCCGACCCCGCCCCGCTTCTGCGGCGGCACCGCTCCCTGCGTACCTCCATCGGGGCCGTGCACGCCCTGTGCCCACCGGCGACGCGCAGGGCGTGGCGTCGCGCGAGCGTCTTCGCCGGGCCGTTCACCGAGGCGGCGGCCGTGTTCGTGTGCGCGGGCTCCGGCCTCGCCCCGCACGAGGTGCCGCCCGCCCTGGCGATGCTCAGCGCCACGGGAGTCCTCCAGGTACTGGGGGACCCGGGCGGGCTGCGCCGGCCCCGCTATCGGATGGCCCGGGCCGCCCGTGACTTCGGTACGGAACGGCTCACGGCGGCCGGCGAACTGCCGACCGCACGCGACCGGCACGCCGTCCATTTCCGCGGTGTCGCGGCGGTCGCCGAGACTCTCTGGAACACCGGCCTCCAACGACAGGCCGTCCAGACCGTCCAGGACGAACACGACGACCTGATCGCCCTCGTACGCCACGCGACGGACCGGACCGACCACACCGAGACGGCCTTGGAGACGATGCTCCACCTCTGGTTCTGGTGG
This sequence comes from Streptomyces sp. NPDC059534, assembly GCF_042743475.1. NCBI lineage: Bacteria > Bacillati > Actinomycetota > Actinomycetes > Kitasatosporales > Streptomycetaceae > Streptomyces > Streptomyces sp. NPDC059534. The sequence continues at coordinate 78,971 of NZ_JBHWAQ010000005.1, read as the reverse complement.
GCGGTCCACGGCCACGCCGCGGAAGGCGGCGCCCACCTCCACGCCCTGCTGCCCCGGCTCCCCGCCGACAGCACGCTCGTCGCGCACGGCAGGTGGCTCGCCGCGTGGCTGAGCGCCGACGCGGACCCCCACGGGGCGCACGCCCTGCTGTCCCTCGCCTGGCCGGTCGCCGTCCTCAACGGCGACGACGCCCTCGCCGGCCGCATCGCCCACGTCCACGGCACCCTGGCCTGGCAGCGAAAGGACCACGAGGCCGCCGCCGAGCACTACCGCCAAGCGGCGGACACCGTACCGGTCGGGGCCCCCGGCGGCCCGCCACCCACCGTCAGCCTCGCCGCCCTCGCCGTCGTCCAGGCCCACCACACGCCGGCGGTCGCCGCCCGCACCGCCCGCCGTGCCCTCGCCCAGGACACCGGACGCAACGACGCCTGGGCCACGGCCCTCGCCCACTACGCCCGCGCCTTCGCCGATCACCGCGCCGGCCACACCGGCCGTGCCCGGCACAGGGCGCGCCGCGCCCTCACGGATCTCGAAGCCCGGGTCGACGCCCCGCAGGCCCGGACCGCCCTGCGCCGCCTGCTCGCCGCCCTCGCACCCCCGGCCGGCGGCACGCCCGTACCGCAGCACCGCCCACCCGTGCCGGTACCTCGCGCCGGGGCCAGGACGGCCTCCGCCACGGTGAGCCGGGCCCCGCGGTGACACGATCGGGCGGCAGGCGGCAGGCGGCAGGCGGCAGGTGGCAGGCGGCATGTAGGCACGCACGGTGCCGGGCCCGCGCAGGCGCGGGACCCGGCTTCCGGTAGCGGCCGGCTCATCCTCCGGCCCTGACTCAGTCCGGCAGGGACGCGACGTACGCCTCGATCGCATCGCGCTGGTACAGGGCCAGGCCCGGCGCGATCGACTCGTACGCGGCACGCCACTGCTCGTTGTCCACGCAGGAGCGGCCGAGGGCGGCGTACTCCCCGGCGGAGACGGTGCGCAGTTCCGACAGGGCCCGGTACTGGGCGTCGACCTCGGCCTGTACGGGCCCGGCGTCGGCCGGCAGGCCCGCGGCCATGAGCTCGGCGAGCCGGACCATCTGTGCCGTGCGCTGTCGCTGCCCGGCCTCGATGTCCCGCTGCGTCATCACGGAGACCCGGCGGGTGACCTCGGCGGCGTGCTCCGGGAAGTCACGCAGGCTCTCCTCGTACTGCGAGGGCCGCACGCCCTCGAACAGGTTCTCCGGGCGGTTGATCTCGGTCATGTGTCCGCCGTCCTTTCTGGACTGCTCCAGCTCGGAGATCGTGCGGGAGACGGTGCCGGCCAGGGCGTCGAGCCGGTCCCGTTCGGCGAGCAGCCGACGGCGGTGGCCGCGCAGGGCCTCCACCTCGTCGACCTGATCGGCCAGGATCCGCCCGATCTCGGGCAGCCCGACACCGAGCGCCCGCAGGACGAGGACCTGCTGGAGCCGCAGAAGCTGGCGCTCCTCGTAGTAGCGGAGCCCGCCCGCGCCGATCCTGGCAGGCGCCAGCAGTCCGATCTCGTCGTAGTGCCGCAGGGTCCGGGCGGTCACACCCGACATCCGGGCGACCTCCGAGATCGGCCAGTCCAACGCCGCCTCCCACACGATCTCGTTAACGGGCCGGTCTTTCCGGCCCTGGTCAGGACGGTAGAAGCTGCCGCAGCGGCAACTTCAACCCCCGGCGTTCCCCGTATCCCCGCCCAAGGGAAGGAGCGCGTCCCGGGATCCACACGAGCGGGCCCTCACCGCTCCCGACGCGAGTTGAGCCGGGCGGCCTGGCGGGTCAGGTGGTCCCGTTCGGCGAGGTTCGGGGCCTTGAGGGCCGCCTCCGCGTACAACCGCGCCGCCGTCGCAGGGTCGCCGTCCCGCTCGTGGAGGTACGCCGCCACCGCGGTGTGCCGGGGCAGGGAGTCGTCGAGGGCTGCCAGCGCCGCCAGACCGGCGCGCGGCCCGTCGGCCTCGCCGACCGCGACCGCGCGGTTGAGCCGGACGACCGGGCTGTCGGTCAGACGCACGAGTTCGTCGTACCACTCGACGACCTGCACCCAGTCGGTCTCCTCCGCGGTGGGCGCGTCCGCATGGAGTGCCGCGATGGCGGCCTGCGCCTGGAACTCGCCCAGCCGGTCGCGGGCGAGCGCCGCCTGCAGGATCCCGACGCCCTCGGCGATCGCCACCGTGTCCCACCGGCCCCGGTCCTGCTCCGCGAGCGGCACCAGGCCGCCGTCCGGCGCGGTCCGGGCCGCGCGCCGGGCGTGGTGGAGCAGCATGAGGGCGAGCAGCCCGGCCACCTCCGGATGGTCGATCGAGGCCGCCAGCCGCCGGGTGAGCCGGATGGCCTCGGCGGCGAGGTCGACGTCGCCGGAGTACCCCTCGTTGAAGACCAGGTAGAGGACGCGCAGCACGGTGGCGACGTCACCGGGCCGGTCGAGCCGTACGGCGGAGACCGTGCGCTTGGCCCGGCTGATGCGCTGCGCCATGGTCGCCTCCGGCACCAGGTACGCCCGGGCGATCTGGCGCGTGGTGAGCCCGCCGACGGCGCGCAGCGTGAGCGCCACGGCGGACGAAGGCGTCAGCGACGGGTGCGCGCACAGGAAGAACAGCCGAAGCGTGTCGTCCACCGCGGTCGCCGGCCCGGGCGCCGGCTCCGCGTCCACCCGGTCCTCACGCCGACGGCGTGCCGTGTCCGCCCGCGTCGCGTCGAGGAACTTGCGCCACGCCACCGTGACCAGCCAGCCCTTCGGATCCTGCGGCATGCCGTCGGGCCAGACACGGACCGCCTCGACCAGCGCGTCCTGCACGGCGTCCTCGGCCGCCGCGAAATCGGCTCCGCGGCGGACGAGGACCGTCAGCACGCCCGGTGTGAGACTCCGGAGCAACGCCTCGTCCATCGGACAGGTCACTCCGTGACGGTCGGCGGCGCGGCCAGGAACGGACGCACCTCCAGCCACTCGTGGATCGGCTTCCCACCCGCCCCCGGCGCGGCCGAGAGCTCCCCGGCCAGCTCGATCGCGCGCTCGTAGCTGTCCACGTCGATCACCATCCAGCCGGCGATCAGATCCTTCGTCTCGGCGAACGGCCCGTCCGTCACCGGCGGCCTGCCCTCACCGTCGTACCGGACGAACGTCCCCTCCGCCGCCAGCGCCTGACCGTCGACGAACTCCCCGGTCCCCTCCAGCCGCGTCGCGAAGTCCCGCATGTACTGCACATGCGCCGAGATCTCCTCCGGCGTCCACCGCTCCATGGGCACGTCATTCACCGCCGCCGGCGCGCCCCGGTAGTGCTTCAGCAGCAAGTACTTGGCCATCGTCTTCTCCTCCGTACCCGACCGACCCATTCTGGTCGCTCTCACACCGGGGACGGAGCCGACCACGCGTTCTCGACACCACCGCCGAAGTTTCCTCTGCCCGTCTCTCCCCTCGCCCGACGCAAGAGGCCGCCCTCCGCCACGAGGGCCGCCCGGCAACGGTCAGTGACCAGGCGCGGCTGCTCAGTCCTGGCAGGCGCCCCGAAGATGTCGGTGTCGGGCCAGAAGGCGATCGTGGTCCCGCTCCCGGTCGTGGGTCCCGCGGCGGTGGGCGGTGCGAGCGCGACGCCGCGTGCGTACTCCTGGACCCAGTGGACTCCTTTGCGCCGCACGTCGGCCGTCATACGACTCGACAGGGCGTTGGTGACGCAGAGTCCTATGCCGAAGAGGCTCGTGGCCACGGCGTGGCGGCCGCCCGGCTGAACCTCGGCGTGCATGCGGGTCAGCAGGGCTTCGAGGCCGGTACGGCCGGTGTCCCCGGCGACCTCGATGGGCACCCCGGGTCCGTCGTCGGCGACCCGCATTCCGCTGACGTCGCGGACGGGCGGGCGGGTGGGCGCCCGTCCGGAGGCGGACGGCCCCCCTGGGCGCGAGCTGCGGCCGAAAGGCGCCCGCGGGCTCGTGCAGACGGCTTCCTCCGCCGATTCCAGGCGACCCCGGGGACTCCGAATTCCCGAGCGCCGAGTGCCGGCCGCCGACCGCAATGCCGTGGCCGGCCTGCGGCTCAACGGTGGTGTGGATATCCTGGAATGGTAGGAATTTCATGCTTCTGAGACGCGTGCAGGAGCGAAGTCATGGACCTGCTGCCAGTTGAGATCAAGGTCAATATCGAGGGCGACGTGTCGAGTGCGCTGACGGCTCTCGGTGGTTCCCACGGCCCGCTGATGATGCGTCGCATCTGGTTCGCCGAGGACCGCGACGGTGTCGCCCAGGGGCGGGTGGTGCTACTGGAGGGTGGCGTGATCGTACGGATCAGGACGGGTGGGGGACCGGACGATTTGGTCGTCAAGTTGCGCCCCTGCGTCCGGGAGCAGTTGGTCGGCCGCTTCGAGAAGGCGTTCGAGGTGGAGCGCGTCAAGTACAAGATCGAGGAGGACTGGTCGAGGAACGCCCGCGTGCTGGCGGCCTCTCTGACGCACACTCATCAGCCAGGAGCGCTGGCGGCCGCGGTGGAAGCGGGAGGCAACCCTGCCGCGTCGATCGACGCCGTGCAGGACCAGTTCGTGCACGCCTGCGCGTCCGAAGTCCACTTGGACGGGCTGGTGGCGCTGGGCCCGATCGTCTCGCTGAAGATCGAGGACGTCCCCCTCGACGATCTGGAGGTCGATCTGGAGGTGTGGTCGGTCGGCAGTATGGAGTTCCTGGAGGCATCGACCCGGGTGAAGCCCAAGGACGATGAGGAGCGGGGCGACTTCATCGACCGCGCCGATCGCAGACTGCGCAAGCTCGAAGAGGCGGTGCTCGAACGGGGAGTGGGGCTGTCCGGGGAGCCCGACAGCAAGACGAGTCGCGTTCTCACCGCCTTGGCGCAGGCGGCTCACGTTTGAGACGAGCCCTGGGGTGACGCCTGGTCGACGACTCCGCGCTTCGATGACGGCTTCGCCGATGACGCCTTCGCCGGATTCCGTCCGGCGAAGGCGTCGATTGCGTCCGAACGCGTCAATGGCGTCGAGGCAGTCGCCGGGGCGACCGCCTCGGATTCTTGCCCTGGACTCATATGGCGATGACCGCCAGATACGTGCTCAGTTGGGTGCGGGCCGCCGCCGCCACCTCTGCCAGCCCGCCCTCGATCGTCTGCTCGGCGGTGACAGTGCCACGTAGGGCCAGGATCTGTTCGAGGTTGACGCCGGCCGTCGACGGTTCCCTCTTGAGCGTGACGTGCGTGTCGCCGAAGACGTCGGTCCACCACACCGGGGCTGGTGGGGCAGTCGGCTGGCCGGCCTGGGGGATCGCGCCATGGGGAGCCGTGTCCGCGAGGACGTCGAAGAGCTCGTTCTTGGCCATGAGGAAGACGGCTTTGCGGAGTTCGTCGGTGTCGACGAGCCAGGCGAGGACGGAGGGGTCGGCCAGTCCTACCGGAGCCCCTGTGCCGGTGGTCTCGGACATGGAGGTGCGGACGGCTCCGGTTGCGACGGCGGAGCGGTAGGCGGTGATTGCGGCATCGCCGCCGGGCCAGGGTTCTCCGGGTGGCACCGTCGCCGCGAGAACCGCGTGGAGCTTGTCCATGGCGACGACGACATCGGCGATGACGCTTGCCGCGCCGGTGTCGAACTGCTGGGTGAGCACGTTGCGGATGACGAACGGCGGCGCGGAGGCATCCCGCAGGTTGGTCACGACCGACTCGGCTGCGGCGGGACTGAAGGAGACCAGGAAGGAGCTGCGTGCCTGGATGTCGATGCCGCCCGACGGCCCGCCCTGCACGCTCATGACCAAGGGGCCGGGGCCGGTGGGCGGGTCTTCGATGACGCACGACACGGCGCTGCCGGTGATCGGCGCCATGAGGAGTTCGGGTGCGGGGTTCTCGTGGCGGTGGACGAAGAGGGGGGCGATCCTCGCGGGTGGCTCGGGGTGGTCCTGGTGGGCGAGTTTGTCGACGATGCGGGCCTCGGCGCCGTCGGGCAGGGCGGCGGTGCAGGAGAAGGTGCAGGAGCCGCCGAGGTAGGTGGGGTGGGGGGTGACGGGCGCCTCCACCGTGACCGTGGCCGAGAAGTCCAGGTCGGAGCTTCCGAGCCGGGTCGCGACGGTCACCCGGGGCGGCTGGAAGTAGTACCGGGTGGGCTCGTGGGCGGCCGCGAGCTCGGCGTTGCGCGCGTCGGGCCGGATGGGGACGCCGAGAGGTGGACTACCCGATCCGTCCCCGTCGACGTCGATCACCAGCGAGTCCGGGCCGAAGATGGGTCCGGCGGGGAGAACGTTGCCTGCCATCACACACGTCCCTGTCGGTCGATGGTCTGCGTGTTCGCGGTCGTATTCGCGTTTGTGTTCGTTTACGTGTGCCCGTCCATCTGGAGCGCGTCGGTGTCAGTGGATCGTCGACGACGTGACGACGAGGATCGGCTCGTTGACGAAGTCGTGCGTGAGCGAGACGGTCCGTGTGCCGGAGGCCGTCGTCAGGGTCAGGACGACTGTGCTGTTCAGGCCGGTGACGGCCGAGTCCACCGGCACCGAGACGTGCACGAAGTCGATGGTGTGGGACGGGCTCAGGGTGAGGGAGGGCGCGGAGTCGCCGGGGGTGGCGATCAGCGTGATGTCGGCCTTGATCGTGCTGATGCCCTCCGCCGTGAAGTCGAGGCCGGCGGCGTTCACGGTGAGTGGGTGCTGCACCTCCTGCACGGTTTGGGTGTGGAAGGCGAGGAACCTCAGCATCCCGGCCTTGGGCAGGGGGGCGGCCACCTCCAGGGTCCGCGACACCGCGACGTCGGTGCCGGCTCCGACTCCGGAGAGGGTGGTCGTCTGGCGGGCGGCGAGTACCAGCCCGCCGAGCGGGACGGTCGACCCCGGCCGCTGGCCGTCACGGATGTCCGCACAGCCCAGGAGCTTGAGGTCGAGCGGTCCTTGGTTGAGGGCCGTGGTGCTCGGCGGTGGTCCGGGCTGTCGGGTGGTCGCCAGGTCGTCGCTGTGCGCCGTGCGGCGCAGGTTCAGCAGCAACGTGGTGCGGACGGGCGGGAGGAAGACGTCGTCGAGCCGGACGGCGACGGTGCCGAACAGCGGCGGCGGACCGGTGGCCGCGAGTTGTTGGAGGAACAGGTTGACGAGGGTGGTGGCCGGTGTGGGCCGGTCGTCGGAGATGTCGACGCCCACGTGGATGCCGGTTCCCTCGCCGTCGGCGAAGGCGGCTTGTCCGGAAGGAAAGCCGTCCAGGGTGGAGGGGGCACGGGAGTCCAGCCCGCTGGGCAGCGCGACACGCAGCGTACGGTCCTCGGCCTCCGGGATGTCCAGGATGTCCGCTCGTAGGCGGGCGAGATCGATCGGATCGGCCATCGGGGCGACGGTGAAGGTGAAGTGGAACCGGCAGCCGCTGAAGGAAGCGGGCGACTCGTCCACGACGGAGTCACAGGAGGCCAGGGCGCCTTGCGCGCTGACGAGGATGCCGTAGAGGGACGGCAGGGCGATCACCGTGCCGCTGACCTGGCCGAAGAAGACCCGCCGGAGTGAGGGGTACCTCGTCGAGATGTCGCCGAGTGTCGTGAGTTCGCGGTACTCCGAGCGCTGTCCCGCGAAGCTGTTGAGGTCGTTGACGTCGATGATCGGCCGGGTGATCTCCTCGGCCTCGATCGTGAACAGGTTGCGATAGGCGTCGGTGTGGAAGGTGAGCCCGAGCGGGAGTGAGCGGCGATAGCGGGCTGTGGACGGGAAGAAGACGTACACGTCGAGCTGATGGAGGAGGAGCGGCTCGAAGGGGGACCCCGCGGTGTTTCCGCCGTCGCCGAAGAGCTCGAACTGGAATCCGTGGAAGATCGAGCCATGCACGGGAAATCCGGTGTCGGGCTCCGTCACGAGGGTCGTCTGGTAGCCGGAGTAGGTCGGTTCGAACTCCAGCCTCAGATCGCCGCGGCGCGTGAGGTGCACGTAGGCGGCCTCGACCAGTGAACCGGTCAGCTCGAACGTGGCGATGAAACCGAGCCCGTCGGCGATCCGTGTCGTCCCCGGTACCGGCCTTTCGACGGGTATCCCGTCGGATCCCGTGAGGGGGACGATCAGGCTGACCCCCGGGTTCAGATCCGGCACCTGGACGAGGGGGAGGTCGGCCTCGTGGGCCAGGAGATGGTCCGGCACCACCGCGTCGAACGTCAGGGTGAGTGTGGCGCGATTGAACGGGCCGCCGTCCTCGGCGACGTCCCCGTTCTGGACGACTTCGAAGGCGAAGTTCTCATCCTCGCCGAGCAGATCGTCGACCAGCGCGAACCGGGGTAGATACCAGGTCCTGTCGGGGTCGACTCCGACCGCCTCGCGGAAGAAGTTGCTTTCCAGGCGTGGCATGTCCATCAGATCCGCGGGGAGTTCGGCGCTTCGTTCCTCGTTGACCACCGAGTCGATGTGTTCGCCGAAGCGCCCGACCAGCCAGTGCTTCGGCTCCGCGGCGAGGAACTCGTCGAATGCCTGCTCTACTTCGACCATGGTGCTTCCCCGTCCGGGGCGTGGCCGGGGCCGCCGGAGCCTGCCCCGGACGGTGCGTCCGCCCGTCCGGGGCCGGGCCGTGCGGCGTTCGGTCACACGGTGGTTGCGGCGGCCTTGATGTACCGGTTGATGGTGTCGATCTTGTCCTGGGGAGGCGTCGGCAGCGGGGCGAAGAGCTGCGGTATGTACTTGATCCGCCCTGCCGGAACGGGCACTCGGACGGGCTGTGCGGTCGAGTAGAAGACCGGCTCATCGGTGAAGTTGGGTCCGCTCACCTCGACGTTCATCGTGTACCGGATCTCGGTTTCGCCGACGTACTTGTCCGAGTACACCTCCCACAGCACGTTCTTCACGTTCTCCTTTGTCACGAGGAGCGGTGGGAAGGTGTCGTTCCCGATGGACGGGGTGATCTGGACGATGACGTTGGACGGGAGGCGGGCGGGCGACACCCAGAAGCGGGCGAAGACGTAGCCGACAGCGCTGGCGGTCAGGACCGGGGCGTGGTTGTCGCTCACCTCCTCGATCACGGCCACCGCCGGGTCGTCGGGCGCGATGGCGCTGGAGAGGTTGACCCGGGGGTCCAGCCCGTCGAAGATCCACTTCCGGCGCAGCTTCACCTGGTCCGACGGCCAGCCGTCGACGGGGTTGTCCAGGCGGAGGAAGGAGATGTTGACGAAGTCCTTCGACGTCGTCTCGTCCCAGATGGCGGGCCTGACGGGTCCGGCGGGCTGTGTCTCGCCGGGCACGTAGTGCTGTCCGCTCGTCCGCATGGCCAGGTTGACGTGGCCGTTCTCCGTGGGCCGGGAGAAGTCGGGGTAGCCGGCTTCCAGCTGGACGGCCTGGAGCGGGTCCTTGAGTTCGGTGCCGTCGGGCAGCTTCTCGGTGAAGTTGACCTTGCAGAATCCCGCGACCTGGACCTTCTTGAAGAACTCGCCGATGTCGACGATGAACAGGTACTTGTTCAGGTCGGCCCGCACGGCGGGCAGCAGGTCGTTCAGGTTGCCGCTGACGGTGTGGCCGACGGCCACCGTCTGGTTGAGGATCAGCGTCTGGCTGAAGTGAACGCCCTGGCGGATGTGCGTGGACTTGACCGAGACGGACGAGCCGCCGAACAGCTCACTGAACCAGCCGCGGTCGGTCGAGGCCCTGGAGTCGGTCTTGCCCGGGTCGAAGTCGAAGATCTCGTGCTTGACCAGGTCGATCGCGGTCTTCCGCATCATGTCGACGTGATCGTCCACCCACTTCTTGGTGGACGGATCCAGCGGCACGCCGTTGTTCATCGTCATGACGGTGCTGATGCCGCCGGTCGTCAGGCAGTTCTGGTACGCGAATTCCGCGCCCAGCGAGTTGATCCTGAAGAGACCACCGGTGGAGACCGCGGCCGAGAACGAGTCGTACACCTTGTCCACGTCGACCTTCACTTCGATGGTGACGCCGTTGATGTAGAAGCTCTCCTGCAGCGTGTTGGTGACCAGGAACGGCGGGGAGGCGCCCTGCTTCAGCGCGCTCGCGATCTGGCCGGCGGCGGGCAGGTTGCAGCTGACCAGGAACGAGCAGATGCCCTGCGCCTCGATGCTGCCCTTTCCGCTGTGCTGGGCGGTCATGAGGATCTTGCCGCCGGTGACCGCGGGGTCCTGCACGGAGCACACGACGGTGCTGTCGGTGATCGGAACGATGCCTAGGGACGGCTCCGGGTCGTTGTTCTGGAAGTTGAAGAAGGGGCCGAGCCTGTCAGGGGTGTTGTGCTCCCGTTGCTTCAGCTTCTCCAGCGCACCCGTGATCACACTCGGCGGGATCGCGAACGTCGTCGAGAACGCGCAGAAACCGCCGCCCAGTTCGGTCCCGGCCAGTTCGGCGGGGGTGACGTTCGCCTCTTCCGACAGTAGGCCCTTGAACAGGGTCATCTGGAAGTCGAAGTCCTGGGGGGAGTCGTGCTTCCGTGCCAGGAACACCTGCGCCGGCTGGAAGTAGTACTGAGTCGGCAGACCGGCGTCGCGCAGCTCCGGGTTGTGCGCATCCGGGTACACCTGGATCTGGAACGGCCTGCCGGTGTCGTCGTTGGCGGTGACGATGACGAAGTTCGGGCCGAACAGCGGTCCGACTCCCGATATGAAGTTGGCCATGAGGGAACTCCCCGCTGGAGACTCCAGCAGATCTGCTGGAAGAGCCACCCGGTCCGGCCCGGCGCACGAGATCAGGGAGCTGCGGCTGAGTGCTGCCGCCACTGAGTCGTCGACCGGCGGGTCGGACGGCGGGTGTGCTGTGGAACTGCTTCGGGTTCGATGGGGTGTCGGATTCCAGGAGCGTCAGGCGTTTCCTACGACTCCAGGTGTGTGAGGTGTCTCCTACGACTCCAGGTCTGTTGTCAGGCATCCTCGAAGACCAGGTCCTCGGGCAGCTGTGTCATCCGCACGGTGCTGCTGTTCGTGACCTCGACGATGTGATGCAGACCGGCCCGGCGCTCGCCGGTCGACAGGACGGAATAGCGGTCCTGGACACCGGCCAGGAAGGCCGGGTAGCACGACAGGGGCATGGCGAGGCGGAGGTAGTCCACCGTGCGGCGGAACAGCTTCGGGAGGATCACGACCTCGTCGGTGAGCGAGGGCAGGCCGGTGATCTTCGCCCCGGTCGTGGTCACGTCGCTCGGCCAGAGGCCCTGGCCGGCATCCCGCGCCGTCTTGGTCGCGGTGGCCAGCTCCGTACGGAGGGTGGTGAACAGGCTGCGGTAGAAGGTCGGGTACACCAGTCCTTTCACGATCAGGTGGTGATTGACCGTCGTCTGCAGCAAGGGGACGTCCACGTCGATCTCCAGGCCGCTGGTTCCGGGTGGAGCGCCGCGCCCGGCCAGGGCCACGCAACGGCCGTGGACATCGGCGCCGCGGGTGAGGACGAAGCCGGGAACCGTGTCGGGCGTGGAGGCGGTCACGGTCTCGCCCGTCGGACGTTGTACATCAGTGAAGCCGAGGAACCTCAGCAGCTCGTCACGCGCCGCGTGAGCGAACATGAGCGGCTGGTGGTCACGGCCGGGGCCGTAGTGCGTCTCGAGCGCGTCGATGGCGTCCAGGCGCAGCGTCGCGCGCCCCAGCGCAGTGTGTTCGACAGCCCGCCCGCCCCCTCCGCCGACGAGGCTCCACTCGGCTGGATCGTCGGCCGTGAAGTGGACCGTGTCCCCGTCCGGCTGTGATCCCTTGATGTCGTAGAAGCCCTTGATGAGCAGCATGGGCATGGCGACTCCTCAGGAGTGGGACTGGATGGTTCGTCCCCCCCCGGGTGGCGCCCTGGAGGGCGCCGCGATCTCCGCTACACCGTGTCGCGAAGATCTTGCAGGTACTGCTGAACGAACGCGTTGACTGCCGTCTGCAGATCCTGTTCCTCCTCCAGCTCGGTGTCGACGCCGTCGGGGTCCGCACCGAAGACGAGGTCGGCGAGACCACCCTCCGGCTGAATCTCGCTCAGGTCCGCGGCGGCCATCAGGTTGTTCAGGTGCGTCGACTCCAGCTCGGTCTCCGTGGCGTCCCCCGGCGTCAGGTTGCCCGCGGTGTCCTCCAGGCCGGCGGCGCTCTGGAAATCCGAGAGCGCACCCGCCGTCTCCTCGCTGAAGAAGCCGTCGACGGCGATGAGGGAGCCGTCGGTCGTGGCCCGCCAGTCGTTGACCAGCGCTTGGACGTACCTCACGTCCTGCGAGTCGTTGGTGCCGTCCGGGCCCACGGACCCGCCCAGGGGGGAGTTGAAGACGAGCACCGCCGGGCCGAGGATCCCGCCACCGAAGATGGCGACGGCGATGGCGGCCAGCGCGGCGAGCGCGGCGATGATCGCCGAGACGATGATCGCCTTGGCGAACGCCTCCAACAGCTCCCCGTCCACCTCCACGCAGATCTCGTAGACGATCAGGCCCCGGTCGATCTCGGGTTCCGTCGCGCGCCTGTAGTGCAAGGAGACCCTGCAGGGGACGATGCCGAGATAGTTACGCTGATAGAACGTGATCGTCCGGTCGGGATCGAAGAGCTTCCCCTTCTCGTACTTCTCGAAGAGCGGGTCGTTGTCGGCGAGGAAGTCCATCAGGGACAGGAACGTCTCGATCTTGGCCCGCCCGGCCACCCTTCCCGTGACGGAGTTCGGTTTTATCTCGTAGAACTCCATGCGCGCGCCCGGCTCGTGGGTGATGATGTCCGGCACCGCGAACCGTTCGTTCTCGTCGTCGTCCGCGTCGACCGGCTTCTTCCGCGCCTCGCAGTCGGCCGAGATGGATCCTTCGTTGACCGAGGGCTGGCGTGTGGCCAGGAAACTCGCGAGGAACCGGCATCGTGTCGTATCGGACAGCTCGTCGAAGAAGTCCGTACCGGTTCCGCCGCGTTGATAGGGGTTGCAGCCGCCCTTGCTGAGGCAGTACTCCTGCCTGACGATCCATTCGACGACCAGGCCGACCTTCGCGGCTGCCCAGCGAGGCGCGCCGGCTGCTCGAGGTGTTGTGCAGAACTTCGCCACGGGAGTCACCCCTCCGTGTGCGGCATACCATTTCATTACTGCGTCATATAACGCTCGGTGACGAGTACCACGCGCTAGCACAATGTCCCAGTACCAGCATATCCGGGCGGCGTCACACCGCAGCTTGGAGGCGGTTGCCCTCGGAGGGTGGTTGAGACGTCAATCAGAGAGGACGGGCGAACCGTCAACTCGACCGCACGGGAGCCGAGTCGGCGACCGGTCAGAGGAGGTCGACGCACTCCGCGAACGACCGGATCAGCAGCGCCCAGGCGGCACCTCCGAGCAGCCCCACGAAACAGACGGCAGCCGTGGGCCCCAGCAGCTTCTCGAGGATCTTGATGATCACCGAGGACGCGATCCCCGCGAGCGCCAGCACCAGCGCCCGGTCGGAATCACGCAGGCTCCGATTCCACTCCACGACCCGGCGGATCGCGTCGGCCCCCAGATTGCGCAGATCGTCGATGATCGAGTCGATCGTGTTCTCGACCCGAGCTCCGTAGCAGTTGGCGAATTCCTCGATGGCCATGTCCGAACTCCGTTCCGTTTATTTGTCGACCGGCAGCGAAGCAGTACCTACACCTGACCCTGGACCTGATCCAGTGTTTCGCGAGTCGCCTGCAGCAGCTCCGTCAGACGCATGTTGGGCGTGCGGTCGAATGCGGCGAGAATCGATGAGATCTCAGGCGCGATATTGACCGTGGGATCCGCCAGAACCGAACACACGGCGAAGTCGACGGAACTCTCGTCCCACCCCTCGCGCACGGCCTCGTCCATGCCGCTCATGAAGCCGCTGATGTTGTCGAGCGCACCGCCGATCACATCCGGGGCGGGAACGTCCGCCGCGTCCATCTCGATCCCTCGCTGCCCCAGAGCAGCCGCGAAATCCTCGTCGAAGGCCATGGGAATTCTCCTCGATCGCCATCCCTGTGACGGAGCACCGACCGGCCCCGGTCGGGACTCATCCTGGCGCGGAACGCATACCCCCGCGCGCCAGTGGGTCCGGATGGCGGCACCGCGCGACCGTACGCGGCGACCCCGGCCGACGGACCGGACGAGGGTGTGTCAGACGTGGAGCTCCTGGGGGAAGCCGGTCCAGCGAAGGTCGGCGGGGAGGTGGCCGGTGTCGTTGAAGAGAAGAACGGCCGGCGCGCGGTCGGGTGCGTAGCGGATGACGGTCAGTGCCGCGTTGGCGTGGTTGATACCCATCCAGCGCCACCTCGGAGCGTCGAGGGCGGCACGCACCAGCCAGCCGGTGAGGAAGTTGTGGGTGACGACGAGCTCGTGGCGGGGCTCGTCGCCGGCCACCGGACCGGTGAACCGTGCGAGCGCCTCCGCCGCGAGCCCGGCCCCCTCCGCCACCTCCCCAGCCGTGAACTGGCCCAGGAAGCCGAGCATCGCCTCGGCCGACTCCGACGGCAGCTCCTCGCGCGACGGCGCATAGGGAACGTAGTCGCCGGCCGCCTCCGAGAGCCGTAGCGGAACACCGTCGAGCTGCTTGCCGACCAGCACCGCGGTCTCTTGCGCGCGTGCCAGCGGCCCGTGGTGGATCGCGCTGAGCGGGACCTCGCGCAGTCTCTCCCCGAGCAGCGCCGCCTGGCGCCGTCCCGCGTCCGTCAGTTCGCTCTCGTCCGCGGACGCCTCGCCGTGCCGGGTGAGGTACAGATAGCGCGCGGCCGTGCCGGTCATGAGCAGGTCCTCCCAAGGAATCGATCTTGCCAACCTCTGGAGTGACGCCCACCGGCGCATGGCGGTTCCACGAAGCCCGGTGATCGAGCCCGCCCACCCGCTCGCGGCGCAAACGGCCTGTCTTCGTGGCGCTACGGGTCACACAGGGGGGAGTCGCCTGTGCAGGAGGCAGAACTCGTTTCCTTCGGGGTCTGCCAGGACGTGCCAGTTCTCGTCGCCGGTCTGGCCGACGTCGGCGGGTGTGGCCCCGAGGGCGAGGAGGCGCGCCAGCTCGGCGTCCTGGTCGCGGTCGGTGGGATTGACGTCGATGTGCAGGGGGAGCTTTCCGCGCCGTGGGTCGCTGCTGGGGCTGAGGACGAGGGTGGGCTGGGGGCCGCCGAAGCCGATCGTGGGCGGTCCGATCTCGATGCTTCCGTCGTCTTCCCGGCCGAGCTCGACGTATCCGAGGACCTCGCTCCAGAACGCGGCGAGGCGTTCGGCGTCGGCGCAGTCGATCACGAGCTCACTGATGCGGCATGCCATGCGCGTCAGTCTATGAACCGAACCCAGCCGTGCCCAGCCGAGCCGAGGCGAACTCAGCCGAGCCGAGCCGACCTGAGCGGGGCCGTGCCGTGCCGAGTCGGACCCAGCCGAGCCGAAGCGAAGGAAGGCGGCCGGGCACCTGGGTACGCGTACTCATGTGCCGACCGCGCCGCCCGGTCACGATGACGGTATGGACCTTCCCATCGCGCCTCCGGCGTTCGACGCTTCCGTGAGGACCCGGCCAGGTCGGGGCGCCGACGTGGGCGTTGCCGTGGGGCTGATGCTTCTGGAGGGAATCGTTCTGCTGGTGACGTTCGGCTTCTGGCTGCTGTCGGGGGTGAGCCTGGATCCGGGGAGGACGGTGAGCCCGGACCCGCTGGGGGGATATCTCGTCGCCGCCGGCGTCGTAGGGGCGCTGACGGCGGTCGCCGCTGTGATCGCGGCCCGTTCCCGGGCCGTGGTCACAGCGGCGACCCAGGGCTTCGTCACCCTGGTGGTGGTGATCGGGGTGGCCGGCGGGGTTGCGGTGGAACGGCAGGAAGGGCGGACCGATCACCCCGCTCCCGCGCCCATCGGCGAGGTGGGGTGCCGCAGTGGCGGCGACAGCAGGGAGTGCGCGAACACCGGGGGGTGAGTTCCGGGCCGGAGCTCGGCCGGTCACGGCGCCCGGCCCGACGGGAGCCGGTGGAGGGTACGGCCACCAGGGGGCCGGCCGGTGCCCGCGGTCTGTCGGGCGGAATTCCCGCGAAGGCACCCTTGGGGCGAACCGTGGTGAATTCGGTAAGCCGTCGTCACAGAACTGTGAAGCACGCGCGCGAACCTGGTGTCCACCACAGCGCAGGTCGTGCGTTGTCATCGGGGGGAGAACCGCCATGAGTACCGTCCGCAGAGCCGCAGTCGTCCTCGTCGCCGTATCCGCACTGGCCCTGACCGCCTGCGGGCCCTCCGAGGACGGTGCCGGGGGCGGCGCCGACGTGCCGACCGCGACTCCTCCCACGTCCACCGCGCCGTCCACGCCGGTCAAGCCGACGACGCCCGCCAAGCCGACGGCGAAGCCGACCACGTCCAAGAAGCCGACGACGCCCGCGAAGCCGACGAAGCCGATCCCGCCGTCGACGGATCCGGACTACGACGTCTTCCCGTGCAGCACGTACGACGTGGCCTTCACCGCGACGCTCGCCGAGCCCACCACCAGCAGCTACCTGCTCAAGATCACCAACAAGTCCGGCAAGGCGTGTCGCGTGCTCGGGCACCCCATCGTCACCTTCGGCGACCTGGACGGTCAGGCGACGCAGCGGGGCGCGGCGCCCGGCATCGAGGATGCCATTCGCCTCGCGCCGGGACAGTCCGCCTACGCGGGGCTCATGGGCGGACCGAAGGGCCCCAAGAGCAAGACGGTCTCCTCCATCGCCATGACGATGGACACCGAGTCCGACCTGGAGCAGGTGCCCCTCAAGGCCCCGACCCCCGGCCTGAACGTCTCCGCCGACAACTCCGTGACCGCGTGGGTGGACAACGTCGAGGACGCGCTCAGCCTCTGACGGGTACGCCACCGGTGTCGCCGGTGCCGCCGCGATGAAGCGGAGGCGCCGGCGGGCCGGCAGACCGCGCCGAGGCGGGGTCTGCCGGGACTCGGGAACCGCGGCTCAGGGCGCCATCTCGTACGTGCCCGAGAGCGCCTCGACGCGCTGCCAGACGCGGTGGGACCGGGCCTCGTCGACGACGGGGCGCCGCAGGGCGCCGAGGGCCCAGAGCTGCTGCTGCTCGGTCGCGGAGTCCTTGCCGTGCAGCTCGACCGCGTGAGCGGAGAAGTCGCGGACGAGGACGGCGAAGAGCTCGTCGAGCACGTCGGCGTCGAGATCGGTCAGGGCGGCCTGTTCGAGGACCAGCTGGCCGTGGACGACGAGGGCGAAGAGCTGGCCGACGGCGAGGAGGAGGTCGAGGTCGCGGCTCTGGTTCTCGTCGGGGGCGGCCTTGAGGACGAACTCGCAGAGGGCGTCGGCCTGTTCGCGGAAGCGGGCGATGTTCGGCAGGTGGGCGTACGTGTCGTAGGCCGTGCGCCAGTCGTGGAAGCGGACCGAGCCGAGGCCGCGGGCCGGGCCCTGACGGAAGAGGAACGTGTCGTCGGCCGCGTCCAGACGGGTCGGGACGGGCTCGTACGCGACCGGGTCGAGGAGGTGGTTGCGCATGAACTTGAGGATCAGCGCCAGGTTGACGTGGACCGTTCCCTCCAACTTGGGCAGGCCGCGGATCTCGACGGCCGCCTGAGCGAAGTAGTTGTCCTTCTCGAAGCCCTTGGCCGCGATGACGTCCCACATGAGGTCGATGACCTTCTCGCCCTCCGTGGTCACCTTCATCTTCGTCATCGGGTTGAAGAGGAGGTAGCGGCGGTCGTCGGGACCCGCGGTCCGGAAGTAGTCGACGGCACGGTCGCTGAAGAGCTTCATGCCCACGAGCCGGACGTACGCGTCCGTCAACTCGCGCCGCACGTGCGGGAAGGCCGTGACCGGGCGGCCGTACAGGATGCGGTTCTGCGCGTGGGTGACGGCCTCGTACATCGCGTGCTCGCAGATGCCGATGGAGGCGGTGCAGAGGTTGAACTTGCCGACGTTCACGGTGTTGAGCGCGGCGTCGAAGGCGGCGCGGCCGGTGTGCAGGACGTCCTCGGCGGCGACCGGGTACTCCGCCAGCCGGAACTCGCTGACGTACTTGGAGGAGTCGACGACGTTCTTGACGAGGTGGTACGCCGGGTGGCGGCTGTCGGCGGCGAAGAAGACGTAGCCGTCGGGACCCTCGACGTCGGTGCGGCGGCCGAAGACGGAGACGAGTCCGGCCGCGTTGCCGTTGCCGATGTAGTACTTGGAGCCGCTGGCGCGGAAGCCGCCCTCGCCGTCGGGCTCCAGGAGCATGTCGGTGGAGTAGATGTCGGCGCCGTGGCTCTTCTCGGAGAGACCGAAGGCGAACACCTCACCCTGGGAGAGGAGTTCGGCGGCGCGGGCGCGGGCGGCGGCGTTGTCGCTCTGCCAGACCGGGCCGAGGCCGAGGATGGTCACCTGCCAGGCGTACCAGTAGTCCAGGCCGTAGAAGCCGAGGATCTCGTTGAGGGCGGCGATGCGAGCCGTGTCCCAGCGCTTGTCGCCCGCGTCCTCGCCGCCGCCCTCGCCCGCGTCCGAGGACGGCGTGAGGAAGGTCGCGAAGAGCCCTTCCTCGGCCGCGAAGGCGAGGAAGTCGCCGAGCCAGGCCCGGGTCCGGTAGTCCTCGATGATCCGGCGCTTGCCACGCGCCTCGAACCAGTCGACGGTGGCGCGCAGCAGCCGACGGGTCTCCGGGTCGAAGTGCGCGGGGTCGTAGGTGTTCGGGTTGAACAGCAGCGGGTCGGCCATGACGTCCGCCTTTCCGGCTAGGGGTGAGGGTGGTGGTGCTGGAGATGTCGGTACAGAGGACTTCGTGAGGATCTGGTCGTACCGAGGACTTCGTACCGAGGACTTCGTCGGAGGTGCCGTACGGCTCCGGCCGTACGGGGACGGCCTGGCGAGTTGTCCGTACGGAGGTGTCCGTACGGGAAGGCGTGAAGAGGCACTCGTGCGGAGGGCGCACGCCCCCGCTCACTGTCCGGTGCGGAACCGGTCGAGCGTGGCGAGGACGTCGTCGAGCCAGGCGATCATCATGCGTTCGTACGCGATGCCGCCGCGCAGCACGACGTGCTGGAGCTCCCGCTCGGGGTCGAGTGGGCCGCCGGCCGGCGGTTCGCCGAAGTCCCGCTCCTCGCCCGCCAGGTAGTGGGCGAGACGTCCCGCGTGTGCCTGCTTGTGTCGCTCGACCTCGCTGATCAGGGCGGTCGGGTCGTCGAAGGCGGCGCCGCGGATCTTCACGGCGAGGTCGTGGCGCACGCTCTCGGGCTCGATCGGTTCGTGCAGCCACGAGGAGAGCGCTTCGCGTCCGCGCGCGGCGACGGAGTACTCCTTCTTGTCCGGTCGGCCCTGCTGCGGCACTTCGAGAACGTCGATCCAGCCGTCCTGTTCCATGCGCTTGAGCACGCGATAGATCTGCTGGTGGGTGGCGGTCCAGAAGTATCCGATGGACCGCTCGAAGCGCCGGGCCAGCTCATAACCGGAACCGGGCTTCTCGAGGAGGGACACGAGGATCGCGTGGTCGAGCGCCATGCCCCGGATCTTGCTATGCAACAAGGTGCATAGCAAGCGCGGCCGAACCGGTGAGACGCGACTCACCCCATCCCTCAGCCTGACGACGCTTCGACCGTTGCGTACCAGGGGTGGGGATCCAGACGGCGGCGCGTACGACCGGCGGCTGTACGACCGTCGCGGCGCTCGACCTCATGACCGGCCGTGAACTGTGGCGCACACGGCGCACGCCGGCGGATCTGCTCGTGCGCGACAACCTGGTCGGCGTCGTGCGGTGGAGCAGAGGGGTGCGGCCCTTCTCGGCGTACGAGCGCGGATGACCCCGGGGACGCGGGCTCTGCGGGCCCGGGTGGTTGCCCCGTCAGCGGGCCATGAACCGAGCCAGCTGCCGCGCCTTCTCTCGCAACTCCTCACCCCGGACTTCGCCATCCGCCGGGGCGGACATGCCCGCGACGGCGGAGACCTGTACATCGGTGCGCGGGCCTTCCGGCTCGGAACCGAGCCCTGGCCAGTCCACCCCGATACCCGCACGCGTCGCGAGCACGAGCACGGTGGCGGTGAAGCCCTCGGAAAGCGCGATGAGGATGCGGTGCGTGGTTGCCCGGTGCCGTGCCAGCAGGGCGTTGACGAAGGTCTCGAAGACGGCGGGGTCGATCTGGCACTCGTCGTTCTCCATGGGGCCGATGCCCGAGGGGAGCCCGAGCTCCGCCTCGAAGACCGCCACCTGGCGTTGGAACATCCGGGAGGCTCCGTTGGACGGGTTCCACAGGGTCTCGTCGCCGATGTCGAAGTACTGGCTCATCGCGGCCGCCTTTCACTTGATCACGGCGCGCCAGCGTAGCCAGGGGGTTTCAAGCCGACCTCTGCATTTCGGCTTGGCCAGCGCCGGCGGGCCCGCGCCGCCGGAGGGGCGGCACGGGCCTGGACGGACCGGTCAAGGCATGCGGAGGCGCTGGATCCACCCGGTACCGAACTGAGCTGAGCTGAGCTGAGTGGGGCCGGGCGGGTCGAGGTGGGCCCGGTCGGGGCGAGGCCGTCAGTTCATGAGCAGGAGCTGGGTCTGCGGGACGAGCTTGCGGTTCACGCTGGTGCTCTGGACGAAGATGGTGAAGTCGGCGTTGTGGTCGGGCTTGACGCGTACCTCCACGTCGGGCAGGCCGAGCAGGGCGCGGGCCTCGGGGCCGGTGTAGACACGGTCCGTCTTCTTCTCCAGTACCGCGATCTTCTTGCGCGCCTGGACCTTTTCCGACTTGCTCAGCTGATAGAAGGCGCAACCGGTCCGGTAGGTGTGTCCGGATTCGGTGACCCATTCCCGGATCGCCGCGTCACGGGCGACGGGAATCAGCTGATAGCCCGACGGATCCACGGGCTTGAGGCCGGCGGCCTTGATGGTGTCCTTGTTGACCGCTTCGGCTCCCGTGGAGAATACGGCGCGCGACCCCCGGATTCCCTTGGTGCGCCCGACCATGAATTTCTCCGTGGCCTGCTGGATGACCTGACCGGCCTCTTCCAGTCCCTGGGTGCTCGTGGCGTCCCAGATGGCGATGTTCTCCTTCGGGAAACCGCAGTTCATGGCCTCCCGCTTGCCCATCTGGTCCGGAACGAGGACGGCCAGCGTCCAGTTGTCCCCTTGCGTGGCGATCATCTCGGACACGGCCGTGACCAGGTCACGCGCGTTCTTGGTGGGGGAGTCCGGGCAGCGGTGGCTCGCGTTCTCCTGGCCGTCGGTCAGAACGAACGTCAGGAAGCTGTGGTCGCCGTACAGTTGCGCCGTCTGCGCCAGTTCCCGCTGCGACTTCAGCGCGGCCGCCAGCAGGGCCGTCATTCCACCGGCCCGGTACAACTGCTTCAGCGACGGCATGCGCAGCACGTCCTTGTCGTAGATGACGCATTCCACCTTGTCGGCGAAGGCATACACCGTGACGCGGGTTTCCTGATCCAGTTCCCGCGAGCGCCGGGCAAGGTACGCGATCTGCTGATCGGCGACTTCAACGACCTTGCGGCTCAGGTGCGACATGGACGAACTGGCGTCCAACACGAGAGCAACGTGGTTGATGTAGTTCTGGTTTCCGGACAAGGCAGCATCCCCCTCTTTCCGACTGGATGCTCCTAGCCTCTCACCCACCACTGACAATCGATCTTGGTCGCGAGAGGGCCGCCACGTACCGCCCCGGCTCCCGGGGGCGCGGGGTGGGGGAAGGGGTGCCCGAGGTGTCATTCGGGGCGGTTGAAGCGGCGCGCGGCCCACAGCAGGGCGAGGGTTCCGCTGACCAGGAGCAGGCCCGCCTCCAGGAACAGGGGTGGTGGGGCGCCGGCCCATTCGATGCCGCTGACGGACGCCTGGTCGGGTACCCGTAGGGCGATACAGCGGCGGAGCAGGTCGACCGCGTAGGCGAGGGGATTGGCAGCGGCGAGGGTGTGGGCCCAGCCGGGCAGGGACGCGAGCGGGAAGAAGCCGCCGGAGAGGAAGAGGAGGGGCATCATCACCAGGCCGAGCAGGGTGTGGAACGTCTCGGGTCTGCTGAGGCTCACGGCCAGGGCCAGGGCCAGGGCGGTGATGGTGAAGGAGGCGAGGATCATGCCGGCGAGGAGGAGCGCCAGAAGGAGCGGGTCGTAGGGCAGGCCGACGGCGCCGGCCAGGCCGAGCAGGACGGCGCCTTGTGCCGTGGCGACCAGGGTGCCGCCGGCGCAGTTGCCCAGGAGCAGCGTGGCGCGGTGGACCGGGGCCATGAGGAGTTCCCGGAGGTAGCCGCTCTGGCGGTCGGTGATGAGGCGGACGCCGACCATGATGGCCGGTGTCTGCACGGTCATCATCAGGATGCCGGGGAAGAGGTAGGTCTGGTAGCCGACTCCCAGCCGGGACTGGGGGATGAGCGCGGCCAGTCCACCTCCGAGGATGAGGAGGTAGAGCGCGGGGTGGAGCAGCATCAGCGCGGTGTGGGTGCGGTGGCCGGCCAGGCGCAGGAGATCACGGTGGACCAGGGCGTGCACCGCTCGCAGTTCGTGCCGAAGGCGGACGGGCCGCTCGCCCCCGTCATCGCGGGAGAGGCCGGGTGTGCCCGAGGCGAGCGTGGTCATCGGCTGCCGCCCGTCTCCGCCCCCGCGGCGAGCGGGGCGGGACCGGCGACGGGCGGGGCGGCTTGCGGGGCGTTGATACTGCGGCCGGTGTGGTGGAAGAAGACGTCGTCGAGCGTGGGCGGAGTCGCGGAAGCGGCGTGTACGGCGATGCCGTGACGCTCCAGCGCCGCGCAGAGCCGGGGGATCCAGGCGCTGCCGTCCGGCACCCGCAGGCAGATTCCGTCCGCGTCCGCGGCGACGGAGCTGTCGGGCGGCGCGATCGCGCGTACGACCCGGAGTGCTCGCTCGTCGTCGCCGGTGCGCAACACGACCCGGTCGTCTCCGATCGCGTTCTTCAGCGCGAGGGGCGTGCCCTGGGCGACCAGGCGGCCCCGGTCGATGATGGCGATGCGGTCGCAGTGCTCCGCCTCGTCCAGGTAGTGGGTGGTGACGAAGAGGGTGTTGCCGTGCTTCTCGCGCAGTGTGCGCAGGTGCTGCCAGACCTGGGCGCGGGCGTGGGGGTCGAGGCCGGTGGTCGGCTCGTCCAGGAACAGCACGCGCGGCGCGTGGAGCAGTTGGCGGGCGATCTCCAGGCGCCGCCGCATGCCGCCCGACAGGGTGCGGACGGGGGAGCGGCGGCGGTCGCCGAGTTCGGCCGTCTCGAGGACCTCGGCGGTACGTCGCCGGGCGTCGCGGCGGCGCATCCCGTAGAGGCGGGCGTGGATGTGCAGGTTCTGTTCGGCGGTCAGGTCCGGGTCCACAGCGCTGTGCTGGAAGAGCATGCCGACCCGCCGCCGCACCTGGTGGGGCTGGGTCAGCACGTCGGCGCCGGCCACCGTGGCGTGGCCGGCGGTGGGGCGGGCCAGCGCGCAGAGCAGGGCGATGGTGGTGGACTTTCCCGCTCCGTTGGGGCCGAGGAAGGCGAACGTCTCGCCCTGCGGCACGTCCAGGTCCAGCCCCCGCACGGCGTGGGTGGTCGTGCCCTGGGGGCCCGGGTAGCTCTTGACCAGGCCGCGGGTGCTGATCGCGTGGACGGGTTCGGAGACGTGCGGTGGGGCGTCGGGGCCGGCGGGGGCGGCTGTCATGAGGGCTGCTCGGTCGAGATCGTCGTCACCGGCGTGTCGCTGCATGTGGTCTGGTCCTCGTCTACGGGTTCGCCGACCGCGGCCCCGCCCAGGCGTGCGTGGGGCAGGCGTGCCGGGCGCGCCTTCGGTGCGCTAGGCCGGTCGCGCCACCGCGGCCGGCCTGTCCGTGACCGGGGCGTACGTCCGGTTCGGGTGCGAGGCGCGGCCGCGGGCGGCCGCGCCGGGGGATCACTGGTGGATGGGCTGGTGGATCGGATCGGATCGGTGTCCGGCCGGCGGCTTTCCCGGGTTTCGGCCGCCGGCCGGATGGTGCCGGCTGTCCTACGCGCAGCTGATGCCGATGCAGACCGTGTTGAGGAGGGTCAGCAGGCCGATGCACTCGCAGGTGGCGGCGAACGGCGCGCCGTCAACGCCGACGGGGTCGGTCTCCGGGAGGGCGTGGAGCTGGGCGAGCAGTTCGATGTCCTGGTTTTCCATGATTTTCTCCTTCTCTGTGAAGTGGCGGCAGCCTCTGCTGCCGCTCACACCGGCGGCTGGACCATCCAGTGCCGGGGGTCTGTGTGACGGATCCGCAGGAGGAAGGCCAGGATTCCGGCCGACCCGTCGCTCCAGCTGGTCGAGACGTCCCCGTACTCGTTGGGGAAGACCACGTGGTCGTGGCGGTGGGCCCGCTCGGCCAGGATGAGGTGGGCCACGTCCTCGGCCATGGCGCGGTACTCGAAATCACCCGTGGCGTCGGCCATGTCGAGGAGGAAGTCGCCGTTGCCCGCCAGCCCGTGGCACTGGGTGAGGGCGGCGCGGGAGGAGCGTTCCGCGACGGCGTACGTACTGCGGTGGGCGAGCTCGCCGAACCTGTCGTCCCCGCCTGCCTGCCACAGCCGGACGAGGAAGGTGCCGATGCCCGCCGCGCCGTGGCACCAGTACGGAGCCGTGGGTACGTCCCCGGACTGGGCGGGCCACTGGGCCGTCTCGCCGACGCGTACGGCGTCGGCCAGCAGGTGCTCGCCGATCTCCACGGCGAGGTCCATGTGCGCGGGGCGCCGGGAGACGGCTGCGGCGGCGAGGAGGAAGGAGCCGATGCCGGCCGATCCATGGGCGAAGCCGAGATAGCGTTTGCCGTCCTCCCCGGAGGCGGCTTCCGCCGGAACCGGCCAGCCCACCCCGCCCGGCCCCCGCTGTGCGGCGGCGGCCAGCCGGTCGGCCGCGTCGACGGCCAGTTCGGCGAAGCGCGCGTCACCGGTGCGGTGCCACAGGTGCAGCGCCGCGAGCCCGCTGCCCGCGGAACCGTGGGTGATGTCGTGATGGGGCGTCGACTGCTGGGGCGCCAGCGCCAGAGCCAGCGCGCGGTCGACGAGACGACGGTCGTCGATGGCCCGTCCGGCGTCGTACAGCGCCCAGGCCGTCCCGCGTCCGCCGAAGTGCAGGCCGGGGCGCGTGGAGCGGGGGTCGCTGCGGTCCGCGATCCACCGGCCCGCGGCGGCCAGCAGCCCGGGCAGACGCGGGTCGCCGCTCAGTTCGAAGTACCGCGTCAGCACCGCCAGGACACCGGCCGCCCCCTGCTGGACGGTGCACGGGTCGCTCTCCCCGGCCCGCGTGGACACGGGCCACAGCCGCTGGTCGTCGTCCGGGGTCATGGAGTCGACGAGGTGATCCACCAGCCCGGCCACCGCGTCCCGTCCGTCGGCGTTCCGCTCCGGACGGGCGGCGGTGCCGTAGCCCTGCCGCGCCCGGCCCGTGTGCGACAGGGCGCGCAGGGCCTCGCGGGCCCGCGGCGGGTCCCACCGCTCGGCGGGATCGTCCCTCATCAGCCCCAGGATCACCTCGGCCACACCGTCCGGCAGCCGAATCGAACCGGCACAGGCGGACAGCCACGCGGCGAGCCGCTCCTCCATGGCCCCGCCGGCGGGCCGCGCGGCCCTGTCGGCGGGCTCCCCGGTGGCGCCGTCGCGTTCCTCGGCCGCGCCGTCCGGTTCGTCGGCCAGCAGGTTCGGCACCTTCCCCGCCAGTACGAAGCATGCCGTGGCGCCGAGGCTGTAGTAGTCGGCCGTCGGGTGGACGGGCGCGTCGGCGAGCCGTTCGGGGGCGCTGAATCCGGGCGTTCCCACGCGGGTCGGCAGTGCGACGTCACCGGTATGGACGGCGAGCTCCAGGTCGATGAGGCGGAGTTCACCGTCCGGCCGGACCATCACGTTCCCCGGGGTGAAGTCCCTCAGGACACAGCCGCGGGCGTGCGCCGCCTCGACCAGGTCCACCAGGCGCGCGACCTGCGCCAGCGCGTCCACGCGGTAGCGCTCGCCCCCCACGTCGCGGAAGTGCTCGGCGACCCAGGTACGCAGCGGCACGCCCGGCACTTCCTCCTGGGCCAGGAACAGGTGTCCACCGTGCTCGAACAGCCCCAGCGGCTCCGGAGCCAGCCCCAGGCCCTTGAGCCTCTCCAGCATCTGGGCCTCGGCGCGCAGCCAGTCCCGGACGTCGTACCCGGTGGCGTCGGCCTCCACGTGGGGCCGGGCCTCCTTGATGACCACACCGGAGCCCGTGGGGACGTCGCTGCCCCGGTACACGCCGCCCTTGTTCGTGTGGCGGATCGCCTCCCTGACGGCGAATCGACCCGCGAGGACCACCGGACCGCCTGTCGTAACCCCGGCGCGCGGCAGGGCGGGTGCCACGGCGGGGAACGGACACACGGCCCAGGACGGCGGACAGTACTGGCCCGTCCGCTTGTCCTCCACGGGATTGCCGTCCGGGTCCTCGATGAACCACACCAGCAGACCGTCGTCCGACAGGCGCCGCCGCCCGACGAAGGACCCGTAGCGGTAGTGCACGAGGCTGCGTACGGCATAGGGCTGGTCGGAGAGGATCCGCGGCCCGGCCAGTCCCGCCGTCGCCTGGTGCAGCTCCCGGGCGAGCCCGGCCGCCTCGGCGTCGGAGCGCGGATAGACGGTGATGAACTTCCCCGAGCTTCCCCTGGGCGTGGCACGGGAGTTGAGTGCGCTCACCTGCTCCAGCGACCGCGCGAACTTGAACCCCGACCCCTCCCGCAGCAGCACAGCGAGCGCTCTGGTGAGAACCGTCGGCGCGGACGCGGCCGTCGCCGACACGTGCAGCTTCCAACCCTGCTCGCGTCGCGTCCCGGACTGGAGCGCGAGGCGGCACCACATCTCGTCCGCGTCGACCGTCCAGCGCGCCTCCGTACCCGTGGCGCGCAGCGCGTGACGCAGAATGCCTTCCAGATCAACTTCGGTGGCGTGGCTCGTCATTGGTGTCGTCCCTCTCAACGGTGAGAACCGCTGACGAGTAGGTGCCCGACGACATCGCCACACCAACACGCACCCTGCCGAATTCACTGAATTCAGCGAGCGCACAGCGCTGTTCACCCGAAAAGAGGCGCGCCCGGCGCAGTGAACGGCGCACAATTCCCCGTGCCAGGAGGCGATTTACGGAGCTTGTGTTGCGGCCGTGCCGAAGGGCTCGAACGAGACATAGCCGAAATTCAGCCGGGTAATCATTTCCGGCCACCCAGCTTCGGGATGCCGGGGAAAAGGAGCGGGTCCGAGGGCGTAGCCTGCCCCCGGACCCTGTCGATGCCGCTCACATCACACGCCGGCACACTTGAGAACCCGGGTCATTCGTCATTGCGTCGCGTCCTGCCTTTGGACCACCGCCGATCGAGCTCGGCGGACCAGATTCGAACTGGCATTTCGACGCACCAGGGCCCGGGCCCGGTCGATCCGGCGATGAGCGGCGCATGCTGAGTCTGGAGCAATAGTCTGAGATTGACGCGGTCTGCCTCTGCCTGATTGGGCCATCCCGGCGGGAAGTGCCGGGAGGAGGGTTCGAACCTCCACTGGAACCGCGGATGTCACGACAAGGCTCAGCTTCAGCTTTGCGCTCCTCGCGCACCCCGGCCGCGTTCTGTGGCCGGGGAGTTCATGGTCTTCCGCTACCCGAAGAGGTAGCCGAAGACGGCGTCGCCGACCCGCTGGTCGGTGACCTCGGCGCTGTTCGCCTCCTCACGGGCGAACTTCACCGCCTGCTGCAGCTTCTCCACCCGCGCCAGCAGCTCGTTGACCCGCCGGGCCGGCAGCGCGCCCGAGAACTTCACGGTGGTCCAGTAACCGACCGGCACGTCCTCGTAGTAGACCTCGACCTGCGCCGGGTGCTTGTCCGTCGCCTCCGCCTTCACGTGGTTGCGCGGCACCTTCTTCGTACGGACCGTCCGGACGATCTCGGTCTTCCACGCGTCCGTCGACGGGTCCTGCGTCCACGACTCGGCGGCGTCCAGCACCGGAAGCTTGCGGACGAACGTGCTGATGTCCGTCAACTGCTTCTCCAGGAACAGCAGATACGCGACGGGCACCTGCCCCACGAGCACGCGACCGTCGACCGTGACGTCCGCGCGAGCCTCGCAGTTCGCCCAGTCCTTGGTGGCCGTCACGTCGAAGAGACGGGTCAGCGCCCGCGCGGTCTCGCGCAGTACGTCCTCCGCCTTCACCTGCACCAGCGTCGACTCGGGCGGCAGCTGCTCGCCCTCCTCGTCCTTCGGCTGGTAGGTGCGGGAGATCCCCGCGAGCAACGCGGGCTTCTGCAGGCCGTGATGGGCCGCCGTCAGGTCCTGGTGCGCCCGGGACTTGACGCCCTTCTCCACCGCGATGATCTGGTTCAGTTTCGTTGCCACGTCCGCGACCCTAGATCGGCGGCCGCCGTCAGGAGAAATGATTTTCCGCCCGAGGGTGCCGGACTCCCGGAAGGCGCCCGGGCCACGGACGCGGACCCGGTGGCTACACCTCGGGGAGGGACGGGTCGGGCTTCCAGGGCGAGGGTGCGGTGACGGACCAGCGTTCGTGGTCGCGCCAGGCCCCGTTGATGTAGAGATAGGCGGGCGACAGGCCCTCGTACCGGAAGCCCAGACGCTGGACGAGGGCCAAGGACGGCTTGTTCCCCGGCTGGATACTCGCCTCCAGCCGGTGGAGCCGCAGGTCGTCGAAGGCGTGTCGCAGGACGGCTCCGAGACCCTCGGTCATGTATCCCCGCCCCGCGGACGGGGCGAACGCCGCGTAGCCGAGGGACGCGCCCTGGTAGCGACCCCGGATGATCGAGTTGATGTTGACCGTGCCGGCGGCCGCGCCGGTTTCCCGTACGCGGATGAGGTAGCCCCGGTTGGTGCCGTCGTCGAACCGCTCCATCCAGCTCCGGAAATCCGCCGCGTTCTTGGGCAGTTGCATGAACGGCCCATGGAGCTCGGCGCTCGCCCTCACGAGCTCGCAGAACTCGTCCTGGTCGGCGAGGGTCAGAGGGTGCAGTTCGACTCGTGATGGCGTAGAGGGCATGGGCTCATGCTAGCCAACGGAGTCCGGATGCCGACCTGACGATCGTCGGCAAGGGGGCGAGCACCCCGCCGCCCGCCGGTCCCCTGCGTATCACTGTCACGCGCAGGACAGCAGGCCGCCGCCCTTCCGGGCGACGGCCTGCTCGTCGGTCACGGACCGGGTGTCAGCCGATGGCGAGGCGGGTCTGCCAGTAGCTCCTCGGCGTGAGGATCTCGGTTCCGGCACCGGGGAGGATGGTCCGGGCACCCGCGTACAGACGGACGCTGCCGTTGGCGGGCACCGTCCAGACGTCGGGGATGCCGTCGCCCGTCACGTCGGGGGTGCCGACGAGCCGGGGAATGCTGGCGCTGGACCACCCGCCGGAGCCGTAGACGGTGTCGGTTCCGTCCTTGGAGGCGGCAGCCGTCGCGAGAGAGGCGAGGTCCACCCCTCCACCGGCGGCGGGCTTGCCCTTGCGCAGCATCAGCTTTCCGGTCTCCTGGCGGAACACGAGGTCGGTCACCGCGTCACCGTCGATGTCGAGCGCGGTGACGATGTCCTGGGTGTTCCACGGGGTGGCGGCGATCTGCTGGGCCTGCTGGACGGTCGCTCCGTGGTAGCCGGTGAACGCCCACAGGGCGTCGCCGACCGTGACGAGGAAGTCGGCCCTGCCGTCGCCCGTCATGTCGCCCGCCGACATGATCTGCGTGTACGTGCCGGGGTTCGGCGCGTTGGCGGGCAGCAGGATCTCGCGGCGCTTGTCGACGTTCACCGCCCCGTAGCCGTCACCGGGGTAGACCCACAGCTTGTCGCCGAGCCGGACCACGAGGTCCTGGAGCCCGTCGCCACCGTAGATGTCGCCGTTGTGGGTGATCAGCGGGTTGTTCTTGAAGTGGCCACCGGGCGCGCCCACATAGGCCGGCAGGGTGTCGCCGTTGGGATCCTTCTCCGGGTTGCCGCGGTAGGCGCCGGACATGGAGTAGCCGAGCTTGCCGCTGGGCTTGGTGATGTCCGCGGTCTGACCGAGGGACGGGTAGAGGGCGAGGTTGCCGCCCTCGGTGACGACCATGAGGTCGGGGAGCTTGTCACCGGTGAAGTCGCCCGGTGTGTCGGCATCGTCGCGCGGGGTGACGTAGAAGAAGTACCTGGTCGCCTCGGAGACGTTGCCCGCCTGGTCGATGGTGCGCACGTAGAGGACGTTGGGTCCGGCGGTGGGCGGCTTCAGGTCGGTGACGGCGGCCTCGACGCTGGGCGACGTGCCGACGGTGCGAGTCTTGGAGAAGTTGTAGGAGGCGCTGTTGAAGCTGTACTCGTACCTGACGACGTCGCTGTTCAGCGCGCGGAGGTAGAAGGTGCCCGGGGAGCCGAACTTGACGGTGCTCCAGATCGCGTCCTCGGCGTCGTTGGCGAAGCCGTTCTCCTTGACGTCGGCGTTCGGGAAGACGTCCGAGCGGACCTTGGGAGGCTTCGGCGCCGCGGTGTCGAGGACGAAGCGGCAGGGCGACGTGGCGGGGGAGAAGGCGGAGGTGGCGCCGGCGGCGTCGACCGACCTCACCCGCCATGAGTACAACGTGTTGTTGGTGAGGTTGGTCGTGGAGAACGCGGGCGTGGTCCGCAGGGCCTCCGACGTGCTGCCGCCGACGGAGACCGTGCCGGCACCCTTCAGGAGGTCCTTGGTCGTGTCCCACTGGCCGGTCGGCCACAGGTCGAAGTCGAACTCCTTGAGGTTGGAGTCCTTGTCGGTGGACTTCGCGGTGAAGTAGACGGTGCCGGAGCCCATGCGGACGTACGGCGGAGTCGTCGTGCACTTGGCTTCCGGGCCGAGGTCGAGGTTGGTCGGCGCGGTCGGCTTGCGGTTGTAGACGAGGACCAGGACGGGACCGTTCTCCCCGTTGGCCTGGAACTTCTTCCAGGCGTACTGGGACTTCTCGTCGCCCGCGCGGAGTCCGAAGGTGATGCTGTTCCAGCTGCCGTCGGCGGCCTGCTGGGCTGTCTTCCTCACGTCGAAGGTCTCGTACGCGTCCCGGCACCCGGACTTGTAGCCGTGGGCGAAGCTGCGCGCGGCGATCTGGTTCCCGTCGTGCAGCTTGGGGGCGTTCTTCCAGTTCGTGTTCGAGCTGATCTTCCCGGAGAGATGGACGGTCATCTGGCGTGCGCTGCACGACCAGGAGTAGGTCTCCAGCAGACGCAGAGTCGCGCTGGAGATGACCGTTCCGCGCAGGGACGGGTCGAAGTCGACGGTGAAGAAGGAGCGGGAGGTGCCCCAGGTGTCGGACTCGAACCCGACGCGCGCCTCGTGCGTACCGCCCTTGTTGAAGTTGCGCCCGTTGTAGAACGTGGCCTGGGGGTGACGGCTGTACGCGGTCGTCCAGTTCTGGGTGTGCTTGGTCACCGAGGGGTCGATGAACACCGGGTAGACGGTCGCCGGATCGGTCAGGAAGTCCGCGTCGGGCGTCAGGGTCCACTGGTCGGCGGCGAGGTCGGCCTCGACCAGGGCGCCGCGGGTGTCCGGGCCGGGACCGTCGAGCGCGGGCAGCGCGAGCGTGGCGGCGGAGCCGCTCTGCGACGGCGCGGGCGTGGGCTCGGTGGGAACCGGCGGGAGCGACGGGTCGGAGACGGCGGGTGCCGGTTCCTCGGAGGCGGTGGGCAGCACCTCGGCCTCGGCGTCGGTCTGCTCGTCCGACTCGACGTCGGTCTCGGTCGTGGCCGTCGCGGTGGGTTCCGGCTCGGTGCTGGGTGTGGAGGTGGGTGCCTCGGGGGCGGTCGGCTGCGAACTCGCCCCGACCTGGCCGTCGGTGACCGCCGGCTGACCCGAGTTGTCCCACATCAGCGGCGAGGGGGAGAGGGCGACCTCGTCGCCGTTCTTGTTCTCGGCCGACACGATGTCGGAGAGCGGGTCGACGCGGAAGAGCAGGGTGGGAGACGTCAGCCCGTAGGTGAGCTGGGTGACGCGAGGGTCCGCG
The DNA here is from genome assembly GCF_042743475.1 of Streptomyces sp. NPDC059534. Taxonomy (NCBI): domain Bacteria; kingdom Bacillati; phylum Actinomycetota; class Actinomycetes; order Kitasatosporales; family Streptomycetaceae; genus Streptomyces; species Streptomyces sp. NPDC059534. The sequence continues at coordinate 47,302 of NZ_JBHWAQ010000005.1, read as the reverse complement.
GCCGCCTGCCGGTTCTTGACCACCAGCAGCTGGGCGAACCCGCCGTCGTCGGCGGTCAGCACCAGGTCGGCACCCGGCAGGATCTCCGGATAGAGGATGCGTGAACCGTCGACCACCGGGGTGGGGATCGGGCCGGGCCACGTCAGCTGCACGATGCCCTCGCCGATGTCGAGGGAGGCCAGCGGGCTGGGCGTCTCCCCCGCACGCGCGGGCGCGGCCCGGACGAGTGAGACCCGCTGCACCACACGGGAGGCCCGGTCGTCATGGCCCGCGGTGTGGGCGGTTCCCGCCGAGAACACCATGTGGGTGTTGGTGGCCGCCGGCTCCCAGCCCGCGCCGGTCCGGCGCAGGGTGGTGTCGATCGGCTTCCACACGCCGTCGACCTTCGCGCGGATCGGCGAGACGTACTGGTGCCTCTCCAGCAGACGGTCGGGGCGCGCGTACGTGCTGGAACTCGGGGTGCGCAGCTCGGTGATCTCGACCGGCTTGCCGGTACGGGTGGCCCGGCTCATCGCCACGGCCGCCGTGACCTCCTTGACCGCGGGCCGCGGTGGCGACGCGTGGCCGCTGTCGTCATCACCGCCGAGACCGGCCCAGGTGATGCCGGTCGCGGCGATCGCGGTGGCCACGGCCGCCGCCATGGTGCGACGCCCAGGTCGACGGCGCCAGATGCCCTTCATGCGGGACTGCTCCCCTTCCCCCTCGTACCGGCCGCACGGTCGCGCCGGTGTGCTGCGGCACCGGCCATGACACCGCCGGCGAACGACGACGGGGGTGTGGGCATGGCGGGGCGGGCAGCGTGCAGATCATGGCCCATCGAGGCGGGTCCGTCACCCCGCCCGCCGGCCCCGCCGGGGGGAGACGCGCGCCGTGCGCGGAGGTGTTGTGAGGTGCTCGAACCGGCAGAGGAGAGCTCTTCAGTCGATCATGGCCTGTTTGGCATAGATCAAATCATGACAACACACCTTGAAAGGATGGGCGTTGCTGCAACTAAGTGCCTAATTGAACGCCAATACCCCTTTTATTGGCGGAGATTCCACGCCATCTGAATAAGGTCAACAGTCGCGTTGAACTCGCTCTGGGACAGTGCGCCACCTATGCGCGGTGATCATCGCCACACGACCCCCTCTCGTGTGGCGGATCCTCATGGGAAGGACACAGAATCTGCGCCATCTGCCGTCACGCGTGGTCCAGCTCGGGTCCCGCTCAATGTGGTCCGGGGGGACCTTCACCGTGTCTGGTCGTCTGAGGCGTGCGCGCCTTCGTTCCACCCGGAGTGGCGTTGCCGCACTCCTGGGTGCGGCATTGTTCACAGGGCTGCTGCCGGCCCCCGCTCTCGCGCTCCCACCGGATCCCGCGAGAGCCGAAGTCGGCAGGGAAGCCATCCAGTTGGAGAGCCTCCAGCAGGACAGCCCGCTGGAGGGCAAGAGTCTCGAGAAGCGCCTCGACCGCCTCAAGGCCGAGATCCCGGCCGATCAGGCCGATGCGCCCGCGGGGACCTCGGTGGCACCGCTCGCCGACAGTGGCCAGGTCACCTTCGCGGCTTCCGCCCCGCCGGCCGGCGGCTCCGCCGTCACACCGGTCGAGGACCTGCCCGTCGGGCTGGGACAGGCCGACGGGCAGGCGGCACCCGCCGGCACCTGGAACGTCTCGATCGACTCCCACGCGGGCGCCCTGGCCCAGGGCGTCAACGGGGTCCTCCTGGAGATCGACACCCCGGCCGGCGGCTCCGTCCCGGTCGACGTCCGGCTCGACTACTCCGCCTTCAAGAACCTCTACGGAGCCGACTGGGCCTCCCGCCTGAAGTTCGTCCAGTTCCCGGACTGCTACCTCAGCACCCCCGAACTGGAGGAATGCCAGGCGTACACCGAGCTGGCGACGGAGAACGACACCGACTCCGCATCCGCCACCGCGACCATCGACCCCGCCGCCGTGAGCGCCGAGGCCCCCGCCGGCGGGGTCTCGACCCAGCTGATGAGCACCTCGGCGCAGGCCGACCCGGCGGGCGACAAGACCGCCGTCGGCGTGGTCGACTCGGGTGACGGCGCCGGCGGAACGTTCAAGGCGAGCCCGCTGGCCGCCAGCGGCAAGTGGGCCACCACCGGCTCCTCCGGTGCGTTCACCTGGTCGTACCCGATCGCCGTGCCGATCGCCCCCGCGGGCCCCACGCCGAAGATCTCGCTCGACTACAACTCCCAGACCGTGGACGGCCGTACGGCCGTCACCTCTCCCCAGGCGTCGTGGGTCGGCGAGGGCTGGAACTACGAGCCGGGCCACATCGAGCGCCGCTACCGCACGTGTCAGGACGACACGAAGGACATGGCCTCGGGGAAGCCCAACAACACGGGCTCGGACAACAAGACGTCCGACCTGTGCTGGGTCTCGTACAACGCGGTCATGACCCTGAACGGCGTGACCACCGAACTGGTCCGCGTCGACGCCGACACCTACCGCCCCGCCGCCGACGACGGCACGCGCATCGAACTCAAGACCGGCGGCACCAACGGCGACGACAACGGCGAGTACTGGGTCGTCACCACGGTCGACGGCACCGCCTACCACTTCGGCCTGAACAAGGTCGGAACGGGCCACGCGGACACCAACTCGGTCTCCGCCGTGCCGGTCTTCGGCAACCACCCCGGCGAACCGTGCCACGCCACGGCCTTCGCCGACTCCCGGTGCGGCGCCGGCAAGCAGCAGGCATGGCGCTGGGGCCTCGACAAGGTCGTCGACGTGCACGGCAACGTCATGGTGGTCAACTGGGTCCAGGAGACCAACTACTACGCCGTCCGCAAGAAGTTCAAGACGCCCGAGCGCTACCACCGCTACGGCTACGCGTCCTCCATCGAGTACGGTCTGCGCCTCTCCGACCTCACCAAGCCCGCGGGCGTGGTCGAGTTCGCCACACAGCAGCGCTGCCTGCAGTCCGCCGAGCTCTGCGCCGCCACGAACTTCGACAAGACCGACGACCCCGGCGCCTACCGCCCCTGGTGGGACACGCCCGGAAACCTCAACTGCAAGTCCGGCTCCGACCTCTGCCCGCCGTTCCCCTCCTTCTGGACCCAGCGCCGCCTGGAGTCCATCACCACCAAGTCGGAACGCCCCGGACAGACCGGCCTCGGCAAGGTGGACACGTACACGCTCCACCAGTCCTTCCCCGCCGAGTGGTATGACACCTCCCCGGGCCTGTGGCTCAACTCCATCACCCGCCGCGGCTTCGGACCGGGCGACAGCACCGGCACCCTGCAGTCCGCCGACGGCGTGAGCTTCGCCCACTACCAGGTCGGGCCCCGCGACCCCCTGCAGAGCAGGCTGCGTGACCGCCAGCTGCCCAACCTCGTGGCGGGCGACCCCCGCCGCCCCGGCTTCACACGCCCCCGCATCGGCGTGGTCTCCACCGAAGAGGGCGGGGACATCGAGGTCAAGTACACGGGAGGCTGCGCGGCCGAGCCCGCGACGGACAAGGAACGCGCCAACGGGACCTGCTTCCCCGTGCGCTGGTCCCCGGACGGCGAGGAGAAGAAGCCGGCCAAGGCGTGGTTCAACAAGTACGTCGTCGCGAGCGTCGTGGAGACCGACAAGGTCACCACGCACGGCGTGCCGGTCTACACCCAGTACTCGTACAAGGAACCGGCGTGGAGCCAGAGTGACGACGAGTTCACCAAGCCCTCGCTGAGGACCTACAGCGACTGGCGCGGCTACCGCGAAGTCACCACGGTCAAGGGCAAGAAGAACAACATCAAGGCCGGTGACCCCCAGGCCCAGTCGACCTCCACCGTCCGGTACTTCCTCGGCGTCGGCGGCGCCCTCAAGGACTCCGCCGGCAAGTACACCCTCGCCACGGACGACTCCAGGCCGCTCGCCGGCCAGACCGCCGAGACCCTCACCTACGACCGCACCGCCGGCCGGGTCGTCAAGCGTGTCCTGACCTTCCCCTGGGTGAAGGAGACGGCCTCGCGCACCCGGGAGGGCGAGGACGGCACGGCACTCGATCCGCTGAAGGCATACCGCACCGGAACGGCACGCACCGACACCATCCAGACGGTCGGCACCTCCTGGCAGAGCGTGCGCACCACGACCGACGTCGACACCACCTACGGGCTGCCGACACAGTCGGAGACCTCCGTCGTCAAGCCCAACGGCACGGCCGAGACGCTCAGCGAGCAGCGCTGCACCACCTACTCCTACGTCCACAACACCAGTGCCTGGCTCATCGGACTCGCGTCCCAGACCAGGACCACGGCCACGCCGTGCACCGGCCACACCACCGCCGACCCCGCGACCGAGCTCGTCAGCACCAGCCGCAGCAGCTACGACGGCCTGGCCTTCGGAGCCACGCCGACCAAGGGTCTCGCCACCTCGATGGCGGTGAACGACGGCACGGGCAACTGCTGTGCGCTCGTCACCACCAGCACGTACGACGCCCTGGGCCGACTGCGCACGGTGACCAAGCCCGGAGAGGGCACCACCGAGACCCGGTTCACCCCGGCCGACGGCGGCCCCGTGACCGCCACCACGTCGATCCAGACGGTCGGCGGCCGAGAGTTCGCCACCACCACCACGTTCGACGCCGGCCGCGCGCTGCCGCTGACCGTGACCGACCCGAACGGCCGCGTCACCCGTCGTCAGTACGACGCGCTGGGACGACTGACCACCGGCTGGCTGCCCTCGCGCTCCTCCGGCAACCAGACGCCGAGCGTGAAGTTCGCCTATCAGCCGGCCGTGGCCACCAGCAGCGCCACCAAGCCCGCCGCGGTCACCACCGAGACGCTCCAGGACGACGGCACCTACCGCAAGCACGTCATGCTGTACGACGGGCTGGGACGCGAGGTGCAGTCCCAGGAGGACGCCTACGGCCCGGGCCGCGTCGTCGTGGACACCTTCTACAACGACCACGGCCTCGTCGAGGAGAAGACCGGGAAGTACCTGGCCAAGGGCAGCCCCACCGCGGCGCTCTTCGAGCCCAGGTCCGACAGCGTCGTCCCGAACAAGACCCGCACGCGCTACGACGGCATGGAGCGGCCGGTCCAGCTCTCCACGTACTTCGGCTCCACCTTCAAGTACGCGACCTACACGACCTACGGCGACAACTACACGAAGGTCGACAAGCCCGGTTCCACGGTCCCGGTGACGGACACGTACACCGACGCCCTGGGCCGCGTCTCCTCGGTCCGCACCTACACGGACGCCGCCGGCACCGCCAAGCGCACCACCACGTACGGCTACGACGCCCGCGGCAACCGCAACAAGGTGACGGACCCCGCCGGCAACGCGTGGACCTACGTCTACGACGCGCGCGGTCAGCTGGTCTCGCAGACGGACCCCGACTCCGGCACCTCCGCCTTCGGCTACGACGACGCCGGCCGGCGCGTCAAGAGCACGAACGAGGCGACGGCGAAGTCGATCTTCACCGAGTACGACACGCTCGGCCGGACCACCGTCGTCCGCGAGGGCGACTCCACCATGACCCCTGCCCAGGCCACCCTGGTCAAGGAGTTCACCTACGACACGGTGGCCGGCGCCCTCGGAAAGCCCGCGTCCTCCACCCAGTACCAGGGCGCGACCGCCTACATCAACCGCGTCACCGGCTACGACACCGAATACCGGTCCACCGGCAAGCAGGTCGTCATCCCGGACACCGCCGCCACCAAGGGCCTGTCCGGCACCTACACCTACGGCTACAGCTACACGCCCACCGGCAGGCAGCAGTCCGTGACGCTCCCCGCGGTCGGCGGGCTCGCCGCGGAGAAGGTCGTCACCCGGTACGACGACGAAGGACTCGCGGAGTCCACCTCCGGCCAGGACTGGTACACCTCCGACGTCACCTACTCGCCGTTCGGCGAACCGCTCCGCGTGGTCAGCGGCGCACAGCCGGGGCGCGTCTGGACGACCAACTTCATCGACGAGCACACCGGACGCCTCGAACGGAGCGTCGCCGACCGCGAGACCACCGGGCCGCACCGCATCGCGGACAGCCGCTACGCGTACGACTCCGCCGGCCTGATCTCCTCGTACGCCAGGGAACTCACCGACGCGTCGGGATCCACCTGGGACACCCAGTGCTTCACCTACGACCGCCTCGGTCAGCTGGTCAACGCCTGGACCTCGAACATCGCCGTCACCGGCAAGGGCGCCGGCTGCAAGTCCGCGGCCGGCACGGTCTGGGGCCCGCGCACCGACGGTGAACCCAGCGGTGCGGGCGGCGCCGACGCGTCCGACAGCGCCGCCGACACCGCGGGCAGCCCCGACGCCTCGCTGACCTCGACCTTGGCGGCGGCCGCACCGGCCTCCGGCACGGTCGCCTCCGGCGGCCCCTCCTACTGGCAGACGTTCAGCTACGACTGGCTCGGCAACCGGGCCGCCATGGTCGAGCACGGCGCCACCGACACGACCTCCGCCTACACCTACGGCAGGACCGTCACCGGCAACGGCACCGGCCCCGCCACCATCGCCCAGCCCCACACCCTCCAGCGGACCGTCACCACGCCGACGGGACCGGGCAGCACCTACGCGTACGACAGCGCCGGCAACACCACGGACCGGGATCTCCCCTCCGGCGCCCAGGACCTGACCTGGACGCAGGAGAACCGTCTCGCCACGATCACCGCGGGCGGGGTCAAGACCACCTACGTCTACGACCCCGAGGGCAACCGCCTCCTGGAGTCCTCCTCCACGGGCGCCACCCTGTACCTGGGCGAGACCGAGGTCACCGCCGACGCCACCGGCAAGGTGACCAAGGCGACCCGCGCCTACACCCAGACCGGCGCCCCCAACGTGGTGCGGACGGCCCTCAACGGCTCCGCCACCGGGCACAAGCTCACCGTCCTGCTCGCCGACAGCCTCGGAACGGCCCACACGGCCGTCGAGCTCACCGGTGCGCAGACGGTCACCCGGAGGGAGTCCAAGCCCTTCGGCGAATCCCGTGGCGCCAAGCCCGCCTCGTGGCCCGACAAGCGCGGCTACCTCGGCGTCGGCATCGACGACAGCGCCACCGGCCTGACCCACCTGGGCGCACGCGAGTACGACCAGAGCACCGGGCGGTTCATCTCCGTCGACCCGGTCATGGAGATGGACGACCCGCTCCAGATCAACGGCTACGCCTACGCGGGCAGCAGCCCCCTCACCCGGTCCGACCCCACCGGCCTCTGCCCGAAGGACATCTGCGAAGGCTACGGCCAGCACAACAACGCCAGCCAGCAGGGCAGCGGGAGCACCGGCGGCACCGGGCAGGGGACGACCAGCGGCACCACCGAACAGCCCACCAAGGGGCGGTCCGGCGCGGACATGGCCGCCGACAAGGCGCGCCACGACGCGGCCGTGCAGGCCATGGCCGCCTTCCTGCGGGCCTTCTGGGCCCAGAACCCCGACGTACGCATCCAGACCGAGTACCACATTCCCGGAGCGGGACCCAACAAGGGGGACGGCTTCGCGGACATCGTGATGTTCTTCAACGAGGACATCTACATCTGGGAGGTGAAGTCCGCCAAGACCGCCGAGGAGGCCGGCCCCGCCCAGCTGGACCGCTACGTCGACACCCTCAACAGCATCGAGTCGAAGAAGACGTTCGGCCGGACCGTGCACAAGGGCTGGGAACTCCCGCAGGTCGCCACCGTCGACCCGATCGACCCGCGGCTCATGCTGGTCGCCCAGTCCACCCGCAGCCGCCCCAACACCAACCGCGGCGGCGCGGAATACAAGGGCGTCATCGGCTGGTGGACACGCAACCAGAACCGGAATCCTCCCCCGAACATGGAGCCCGTCCCCGTCTGGGCCCCGGTCTCGGTCCAGGCATGGCAGCCGTCACCCGAGCAGACGAAGAACATCGGCGTGACGGGCGTCCTCCTGGCGTTCCTCTACGTCGCAGGCAGGATCGTCGCCGACCCCATTCCCTGACGACCTGATCAGCTCGCCGCCGGGGGGGGGGCCCCCCGGGGGGGGCGCCCCCCGCCGGCGGCCGAAAAAAACCCCCCCACAGACAGCCGAGGGGGAGAGCCCCCGGGCGCACAAACGACGGGCGGAAAAG